>NZBC01000208.1 GCA_002687715.1 Planctomycetota bacterium
GGAGGTCGCGCAGCGCCGGGGCGATCTGCTGCCGGGCCAGGAGCGTGCCTTCGTCGGCGACCGAGCTGGCGGCGAGGAGCAGGCCCTTCTCGACCCGCTCGAGCGCCTTCACCGCACGCTCGACCTGCGGGGCGACGTCGTTGCGGGCCAGCCAGGCGCGAACGGCGGCGCCGTCCCGTTCGAACTCCGTGACCGCTCGCTGCAGAGCGAGCTTGGCAGCGTCCGCGAGCTCTTCGACCGTACCTTGCTCGAGCAGCGTGCGGATGCGGCGCCCGCTCTCCTCGAGGTCGCGCAACAAGCGTTGGGCGACCGGGCCGTTCTCCTTCAAGAAGGCGATCGCGTCCGTACCGAGGACGTCGTAGGTGCGAACGAGGTGGAGGACCTCCGGTTCGAGACGCTTGATGGCGACTCGGGCGGTGGCGAGGGAGCGGTTCAGCTCCGAGACGGTGGACCAGAAGCTCCGCTCGTGCTCGGGGTTCGTCCACTTCTCGAGGTTGCGGAGGACCTTCACGAGCTGGTCGCCGAGGGTCTCACCCGTGGCGAGGAGCTTGGCGAGGGTGGTTGCGGAGGCCGGGATGTAGCTGCCGGGAGGGAGCGTGGGGCTCGTCGCTCGGCTACCGCGCAGCTCGATGTGATACGGGCCGAGGATCGTCTCGGTCGCGATGACGGCTTCGGTGGAGACGCGGATGGGAGCGTCGGCGTCGAGTTGGAGCGTCACCCGGATGAGCTCCGGGTCCTCGGGTTCCACCTTGATCTCGCCGACCTTGCCGTACTTCACGCCCTTGTAGCGGACGGGAGCACCGGGCTGCAGACCCGACACCGTCTCCTTGAACCTCAGGTAGTAGACGATGCGGTTCTGGGTGAAGCGCAGGCCCGCGAGGGTCAAGACCACGGACGCCGTGACGACGACCCCGATGAGGAGGAAGAGGAACGCCTGGACGCGTTCGGTCCGCGTGATCCGCGACACGGGTGGAGGATATCACTCCTCGGGCGGTAGGAGGAGGGACCCGAGGCCGCCAGCGGCATTCGAGGGCGGCGGCACGGGACGCCGCGCGAAGAATTCGGTGACCGCGGGGTGCCCCGACACGCGGATCACGTCCGGCCGACCCTGGGCGGCCACACCGCCGTTCGACAGCATGACGAGGTGGTCGCCGATGGTCTCGATCGACCGCACTTCGTGGGTGACGACGACGATGGTCGTCCCGAGCGTCTCCTTGATCTCGATGACCAGTCGGTCGATCTCCGCGGACGTTATCGGGTCGAGCCCCGCGTTCGGCTCGTCGAGGAACAGGAACGGCGGGTCGAGTGCGAGTGCACGGGCGATCCCGCAGCGTTTGCGCATTCCGCCCGACACCGCGGCCGGCAGGTAGTGCGCGAAGGGGCTGAGCCCGACGAGGTCGAGCTTGAGGAGCGCGAGGTCCCGGGCGAGGTCATGGGCGACGCGCGTGCTCTCCAAGAGCGGGAAGGCGACGTTCTCCAGCAGGGTCATGCTGTTGAACAACGCGGAACCTTGGAACAGGACGCCAATGGACCGCCGCAGATCGTCGAGGCCGCGTGCGACCAGCTCGGAGAGGACGATGTTCCCGAAGCGGATCTCCCCGGCCAGGGGTTCCTCGAGGAGCAGGAGTGTCCGCAGGAGCGTGCTCTTGCCACAACCGCTCCTGCCCAGGATGCAGGTCGTACTCCCGGCGGGCAGCTCGAGGTCGATGTCGGACAGCACCGGGCGGCCGCCGTAGCCGCAGGCGAGCCCCGAGGTGGTGATGCCCGGCGAACCTACCATTCCAACACCGTCAATCCGGCCGTGAACAGGGCGTCCACGATGATGATCCAGATGATCGCCTGCACGACGGACCGCGTCGTGAACTTGCCGACGCCCGCGGCGCCCCCCGAAGTGGAGAACCCCTGGTGCGCGGCCACCGAGACGATGACCAACGAGAACGAGAACGCCTTCAGGAGCCCACCGAGGACCTGGCCCGCCTCGACGCGCTTGATGGTCTGGTCGACGTAGGACCCCGCCGGGATGTCGAACACGATCTGCGCCACCGTGAGCCCCCCGAACACGGCGACGACGTCGGCGATGACGGTGAGCACGGGCATCACGAGCGCGAGCGCCCGGACGCGTGGGGCGACCAGGTACTCGATCGGGTCGACTCCCATTACCCTCAGCGCGTCCACCTCCTCCGACACCTTCATGGTGCCGATCTCGGCCGTCAGGCTGGATCCGCTGCGTCCCGCCACGAGCACCGCCGTCAACAGCGGTGCGATCTCCTTTGCGACCGCGAGTCCGACGAGGTCCGCGATGAGGATGGTCTGTCCATAGACCCGCAGCAGGATGCCGGCTTGCAGTGCGAGGATGAAGCCGATCAGAAACGCGATCAACGAGACGATTGGAACCGCGCCGACCCCCATCCGCACCACGGCCCGCGCGGTCAGGGCGTGGCGCGCCCGCCCCGGCCGGAACGGTTGCAGGACCGCGTGTTTCAGCGCTGACGCCAGCAGCAACGTGTACACGACGATGGTCTCGCGCACGAGGATCGTCCGCTCCCCGAGCCGCTCCACGAGGTGCGCTCCTTCCGGTCCCGGCGGCTCGGGTTCGGGGACGCTCCGACCGAACGCCGACAGCGTCCGACGATGACGCTCGTCGCCGACTCGCAGGCGGACCGAGTACCCGCACTCCTCCAACTCACGCACCAGGGTCGTCACCGTGGCCACCCCCAGCGCCCCGAGCCGATCGACCCCTTCGAACTCGATGACGACCCGCCGATCATCCGGCGCTGGCAACTGCTTCACGAGGTTGCCGAGCGCACCCGGCGCGACGGCTTCCAACCGGCCCTTCAACCGCACCGCCACCTCGTCTTGGCGAGGATCCACGGTCGCGACGAAGGTGGGCGTCATGGCGTGTGCAAAGCTGGGAAAGGAAGAAGAGGAGGAGGATTCAAGGGGAACCCAGGAGCCCAGGAACCAGAACCGGATGCTGGCCTCTTCTTCTCCGCTCTTGGGTTTCTGGGTTCTCCTCGAATGCCCTCAGCCACAGGCGTTGAAGCTCGCAAGCGCCATCCGACCGCGACCATGACCCGCTCACTCCTCCGCCGGGTCGTGGTACTGCCCCGCCGCCAGCTCGTACTCGCTCCGCTTGCCGGAGGGCCATCGTACTTCGACCTTCGCTTTCCCCTTCGCGGAGCCGAGTCCGCAGACGAGGCGGGGGTCGCACGAGGAGAGGAACGACGCGCCCGACGTGCGCTCGCGATAGCGCGTGATTCCGCTGGAGTCCGTGATGGTCACGCGGGCGCCGATGGCGTCACGGTTCTTGGCTGCGCCCTTCAAGCGAAGGCCGATCCACGCGCCTCGGGCCGGAGTGTCGTTCCTGAGCAGGGTCGGAGTCTGGTCCAACTCGACGATGAAGAGATCCTGGTCGCCGTCGTCGTCGAGATCCCAGGTGATGAGTCCGCGGGAGACGCCCTTCTTGTCCCAGCCCGGAGTGTCGTTGGAGATGATCTCGAACTTCACCCGGCCGTTGTCGCCAGGACCCCGGTTGAGGAAGAGCTGGTTGTGCTGCGCGTAGCTGGTGTCTTTATTGGCGCCGTCGACCTGCGGGTAGACGTGGCCGGAGACGGCAATGATGTCCTGCCAGCCGTCCTGATCGATGTCGACGATGCGGGTTCCCCACGAGAGGTAGCGGAAGCTCGCATCGCCCAGCATCATCTCATAGGTGTTGTCGCGGAAGGACGTGCGTCCACTCTTGGTCGCTTCATTGCGATAGAGCGTGTTGTAGTCATGGGAGAAGTTGGTGACGAAAAGGTCGAAACGGCCGTCGTTGTCGACGTCACCGAAGTCGACTCCCATGCCGGCCTGCGGCTGTCCGTTCGTGTTCATGTCGCAGCCGTAGCGCACGGCCGCCTGCTTGAACTTACCGCCGCCGTGGTTCTCGAAGAGGTAGTTGGCCGCGGAGTCATTCGCGACGTAGAGGTCGACGTCGCCGTCGTTGTCGAAGTCGCCAGTGACGGTGCCGAGGGTGTAGGTGGGCTTCGCGAGGAACCCGAACTTCTTCGTTTGATCGACGAGCTTCCCCTGCGTGTTCTCGTAGAACCGATCCTCGCCCGGGGTCGTGCCTCGCGGACCGCAGGACACCAGCAGCTCCTTCCATACGCACGGGTTGCCGTGGTTGGGCGGGTTCTCCGGGTCATAGTGGACGTAGTTGCCGACGTAGAGATCGAGGTCGCCGTCTCCGTCGGCATCGAAGAACGCGCAGGCCGTCGATGGACCGGGGTCGTCTCCGCCCCACTGGCTCGACACGTCCTCGAACTTCCCGTCGCCCAGGTTGTGGAAGAACAGGTTCTTGCGGCCGTAGCAGGTGACGTAGAGATCGGGTTTGCCGTCGGCGTCGAAGTCGACCGCGGTGGCCCCGTGCGCCCAACCATCGAAGGCCAGCCCCGCTGCCTGGGTGACGTCCGTGAACTTGAAGCCACCGTCGTTGCGATAGAGGGCGCAGTGACGGGTCGTGGTCACCTTGGTCCCGGGAAACGCATCGCCGTTCGCGATGAACAGATCCAGGTCCCCGTCTCCGTCGAAGTCGAGCACGGCGGCGCCTTGCCCGATGTTCTCGGGGATCGCCATCTTCTTCTCCGCACTGCCACTCACGTTCCGGAGCACGATGCCCGACTCCGCGGTGACGTCGGTGAACGCGGGACCGGTATCAACCGACGATCCGTTGTCGTCGTCTTCTTCGCCGCCGCCGCCACACGAGCAGAGGAAGGTCAACGCAGCAGCAATCGTGAGCAGGAACGGCAGGGACAGCATCGGCGCCTTCATGGGCGCATCCTAAGAAGTGCGGGGGAGGGCGGCAAACCCGGCGGGGCGCCGCTGTGGGGCTACTTGCCCACGAAAACGCACTTCCCGCCCGTGATCTGGGCGAGTCCGTTCAGGAGGGTGGCGACACCTGCTTGGTGTTCCATGCCGATGCAGTGGATGATCATCTTGCAGGTCTTGTTCCAGCGTTTGACGTCCTGGAGGATTTCCTCGATGTTGACGACGACGCCGACCGTCGGCTCGCCGTCCGAGAGGAAGAAGCAGGTGTCCCACTTGGGCCGACGTTTCTTGCCGGGGGACGGCGCGGTCGTGCTGCGGACGCCGTGTTTCGGGTCGATCTTGAGGCCGAAGACGGCGGCGAGAGCGCCGTAGGTGTTCGTCTTGCCGAGGATCCAGCCGTTCTTGTCGACGTCGCTGGATTGGCGGCGGCGGTTGCCACCCGCTTTCCGCGGTCGCTGCTTTTCGATCCACCGCAGCGCGGCCTGGATCGTGCCGGGGGAGGCCCGGACGGCCGTCTTCTTGAACTGCCGGACGCCGGTCTCGAAGGCGATGATGTTGAACCACACCTCGGAGTTCATGCCCGTCAGACAGGTCGCCAGCTCCTCCCGGGCGAGGAGGATCTTCGGTGTGCCGAGGTCGGGTCCCGGGCGCTTCGGCTTCGTGCCCGCCTTGACGAGAATCGGCGTCTTCATCGAGTTGGAGATATCGATGACGAAGATGATGCGCTTCGAGAAGGTCTCGATGCGGTGGTAGCGGGTCGGCTTGCGGCCGTAGCCTGCGTTGCCGACCTCCTTCTCGGTCTTGGGCTTGCCCTCGGGCGGTACCTCCCAGCCGCTCTGGTTGCGATCCCACCACTCGCGCCAGGTGGTGGCGTTCATGCCGAAGGTGCGCTGAGTGATCTTCACGAGCGCGTTGCGCGCATCCTCGGTCGGCCGACCCGTGGCCGATGCGAGATAATCGATGATCGGGCCGATGCTCTCCTTGATGCGGATGCGCCCGAGCGCTCGCAACGCCGCGACTTGGACCCGCCATGACCCGTGTTGCAGCAGCGGGATCAGGGGCCGGCCGCCCTCCGGGGCCTTGAGGATGCCGAGAGAATCCACGGCGGAGATGACGACCCGTTCCGCCTTGTCGTTCAGAGCGGTGATCAGCGCCGCGGCGGCCTTGACGTCACCCAACATGCCGAGAGACTCGGCGATGGCACTCCGGACGAGCTCGCTGCGGTCGGTACCCAGCTTGCTCGTGAGCAGGCGCACGACGGCAGTCCGGCCCATCGGGTTGTCATCGAGCGCAGTCATCGCGCCGATGGCGAGGACGACCCCCTCGCGAGTTTCAGCCTTCGGCGCCAGCACGGCTGCGAACAACTCGTCCATCGCGCCTTGATCAGTCACGCGGGACAACGCCCAGATGGCCTTCTCGCGCACGGAATAGACGTCGTCGCGCAGACCCTTCGAGATCAGCAGCTGGACCGATTCCTTCGAGTTCACCTTGGCGAGTCGCTCGACCTGGTCGCGGCGGACCTCGGGCTCAGGGCTCCTGAAGTACTTCCTGAACTCCTCGATGATCGGGTTCTTTTCGTCCTTGGCGCCCTGGGCGCAGGCAAGAGACGACAACAACGCGAGTCCCAGGAGAAGGTGCAGCGTGCGGTACATCATGGTGTTACTTCCGCGCGTAGTTCTTGATCACCCACTTGCGCCAGTAATCGTGGAAGCTCGAAGTGGACCAGTTGAACACGTCGTCGATCGCCTTCTTCGTACTGTTGCTGCTCTTGATGGACTTGTAGAACGCCTTGAACTTCGCGGGGTACGCGCTGATCATGAAATCGATGTAGCTGTAGGCGTACGCGTGATCGCGGTGATCGGTCTGATCGAGCGTCTTCTTCGCGATCACCTCGGCGAACTGGATCTCGCGTCTCGATGCCACCTCGCCGTAGATCTTGGTCTTCCACTCGACGAGGTTCCATGGGCTCTTGGCCGATCTCTCGTTGAAGCAGAAATCGCGCGTCTGTTCGGTGAGCTCGAGGTCCATCCAGTGTGACAATCCGCAGGATAACCACGGCGGGTTCTCGCGATTGAACTTGTGCGACGCGCGGTGCAGCAGGTGCGTGCCCATGTGAACGACGTGCGAGTGCATGTTCTTGTCGTCATCCAACAGCCGCGGGTTTCTCGGGTCGGGCCACGTGCACACCGACCCGCTGAGGCCGCTCCTCCGAAACGGCCCCGTGTACCCGCCACCCATCTTGTTGACGGTCACGATGGAGTTTTCGGTCCCGCTCGCGACCATGTACATCCGCTGCTTCCGATGCGGCAGTACGCCCGTGATCTCACGGAACCGATCGGCGGTCGTCTGCAGCCGGTACGCGAACAGATGTGCGGCCTTCGACCGCGTGTAGCGCATCCCCTTTCCGCTCCACCGCGGGATGGAGAAGTGAAGGATGAACTCCTTGGTCTCGATCGTTGCCACTCGGACGTTGGTCGGCTTCATCCAGGCCTTCTGACGATCGACCCACAGCTTGCGCTGATCGATCTCCTCCAGGATCTCCGCCTCGGCGATCGGATCATTGCAACGCGTGCAATGGACCTTCTGAAGCCCGCGGCAGCAGGAGGCCGTGAGCACGGCCGAGCACTTGTGCTCGAACTT
Organism: Planctomycetota bacterium; assembly: GCA_002687715.1. Classification (GTDB taxonomy): domain Bacteria; phylum Planctomycetota. Next base: position 7,447 of record NZBC01000208.1, read on the forward strand.
CCACTTCCCGCAGAGCTTCTTCGCGTTGTGCTGCTTCTTCTTGCAGACGATGAAGCCCTCGCCCTTGCACACGTAGCACTTCTTCTGGGCTGGGAGGTCGGGCGCGGCTGCGATGACCAGCAGCAGGACAAGGAAGCGAACCAAGGTGCTCTCCTCGGATGGGGACGGACAGGTCGCTGTGGCGAGGTCAGGGCAAGGGTCGGTGCGGTCGCTCAGCAGATGTTAACTGACCAAGGGGGCTAATTCGAAGGGCGGTGATCGCTGGGTTCTCCCTGAATCTCCTGACCACTGGCGCGGAAGCTCACCCAGGCTTCCCGGTCAGGGCTGCCACGCCCCGATCACCCCCTCTTCAGGACGTCGCGCACCACGTCGTCCGGGCTGATTCCCTCTGCTTCTCCTTCGAAGTTGAGGATCAGGCGATGCCGGAGGGTCGGTAGCGCCATCGCGTCGACGTCCTGGAAGTCGACCTGGCAGCGGCCCTGGCGAAGCGCTCGGACCTTCGCCGCGGAAACGAGGGACTGGGCGCCACGAGGGGAGGCGCCGTAGCGGACGAAGCGGCGCACGGTGTCGGGCGCCTCGTCGTTCTGGGGGTGGGTGCGGAGAACGAGCGTCGCCGCACGGTCGCGGACCTCGGGGGCCAGGACCACCTCGCGCGCGAGGGCCTGGAACCCGAGGAGCTTCTCTCCGTCCAGGACGGGCTCGACGGCGGAGGTCACCGTTCCCGTCGTGCGGTCGAGGACCTCGGTGAGCTCGCCCTTCGTCGGGTAGGGCACGACGACCTTGAGGAGGAACCGATCGAGCTGGGCTTCGGGGAGCGGATAGGTGCCTTCCATTTCGATCGGGTTCTGGGTCGCGAGGACGAAGAACGGCGTCGGCAGCGTGTGGCGCTGGCCGGTGACGGTCACCGCGTGCTCCTGCATCGCCTCGAGCAGCGCACTCTGGGTCTTGGGCGTGGCGCGGTTGATCTCGTCGGCGAGTAGCACTGATGTGAACACCGGCCCTTCATGGAATCGGAAGCCGCGGCGCCCGTCTTCTTCGACGATGACGTTCGTGCCGGTGATGTCGGCCGGCATGAGGTCGGGTGTGAACTGGACCCGTGCGAAGCCGAGAGCCATGCAGTCGGCGAGCGTACGAACGAGCAGCGTCTTGCCGAGGCCCGGTGCGCCTTCGAGCAGGACGTGTCCGCCGGCGACGACCGCGCAGATCACGTGGTCGACGACCTCTTGTTGGCCGACGATCACTCGCCCTAGCGTCTTTTGAAGCCGGTCCAGCGTTTCGCGAAACGCGCGGGTCTCCCCATCGAGCTCTTCGATCGTCGCCATCTGGTTGGTCACTCGGTAACGAAGAACGCCTCGATCCGGTCGCGGTTCACGAGAAGGTACGGCAGGTCCTGGAGCTGGCTGGCGAGGCGGGCCGCGTCATCACGGAGCAGCTCGATCTGTGGCCGCTGCATCACCATGAACGGCCGTTGCCACTCCAGGGACGAATTCCGCATCCGTCCCCCGATCCTCAGCCCGGAGGCGCCGACCATCGAGATGCGTACGCTTGGGATTTGTTCCTCGGTGCTCATCGCGGCGAGGTGCGGATCGCTGCTCATGGCGACGTACTCGTGCGCGAACAGCACCTGGTCGAGCTTCAGAACGAGCTCGGCGACCTCCTCCGTCTCACCGGTGAGCAGCCATGTGATCTCGACGTTCACGAGGTTCAAGACCGGCTTGGCGGAGTTACCGAGATGATCGACTAGACGCCCGGCGCAGGGAGTGACGTCGCCCTTCGCAGCGATGCTCTCGGTGAGCAGGAGGTGGTTCCGGTTGGGTGCCATGCCGGGATCGTAACGGATGTCGTCCGAGGCATCACTGGAGGCTCTTCAGCACGGCGCCGGCGAGGTAGAGAGACCCGACGACCAGGACGACGCCTCCCGTCTCGATGGCGTTCTCGAGGACCACGCCGAGCGCCTCATCGACGTCGGATCTCGCGGTGACGCCGGGCGGGAAGCCTGCCCGCAGCGCGGCGGCGAGGGCGTCGGCGCCGAGACTACGGGGCGTCGAGAGCCGCGTGGTGGTGATCGAGGCGACCGAGTCGAGCAGCGACCCGAGCACGGCTCGGGGGTCCCGGTCGCGCGTGAGTCCACAGAGCAGGTGCAGTGGCCGTCCCGCCGCCACCCGCCGGGCGACCTTGCCGGCTTCGGCGACGCTCTCGGTGGTGTGCGCGCCATCGACCAGGATGGGGGGCGTCCCGGGGATCCAGTGACTCCGGCCCGGCATCCGCAACCCAGCCAGCGCGTCAGCGATGCAGCCGTCATCGACCGAGACGCCAGCCGCCTCCAGCAGGACCTCGCAAGCGGTGACGGCCATGAGTGCGTTCTCCGCCTGGTGGGGAGGGCCGGCGTGCATCGGGACGCGATCCAGCCGCCGTCCACCAGCGGTGCCCGACACGCGGATCAGCGGGCCTCCGTCGTCGGTGAGTGCCTCCTCGCAAGACTCGAGCGACCAGCCGTCGCCGGGCGCGATCACGCGGCAGCCGAGCTCGTCGGCGCGGGCCCGCAATACCGGCCATCCCGGATGGTCGTCACGCAACCCGGTGACGACCGGACGGCCCGGCTTCAAGATGCCGACTTTCTCGAATGCGATCTTCTCCAGCGTGTCGCCCAGGATGCGGGTGTGGTCGAGCGCGATTCCCGTGACGACGCACACCGTGGGATCGACGACGTTGGTCGCGTCGAGACGCCCGCCCAAGCCGACCTCGAGCGTGAGGGCATCCACGCCATTCCGCGTCGCGAGCAAGAACCCCATCACCGTCATCATCTCGAAGAACGATGGGACGTCTTCCGGTGCCCTCTGTCTCAGACGTTCGATCTGGGGACGGAGCTGCTCCACCAGTCCCGCGAAGGCCGCTTCCGTCACGGGCTGCCCATCGATGGAGAGGCGCTCGCGTACCGTCAAGACGTGTGGCGACAGGAAGCGGAACGTCGACATCCCGTGGGCGCGGAGGATCGCATCGGCCATGGCCGTCAGCGAGCTCTTCCCCTTGGTGCCGGTCACGTGGAGGGTGGGCCGGCCAAGGTGTGGGTCACCGAGGCTCGCGAGCAACCGGTGGAGGCGGCCGAGGTCGAACGTGGTTCGCGCGGGCGCCCGATGCAGCAGCTGCTCCCAGTCCGTGAACGAGGCGAGAAACCTCATGGCGTCGTCGAAAGTCCGAATCACGACCCCACTTTGTTAAACCTCGGGGGGGGCGGCCAGCGTTTAGAGTACTGGGCGTCGGCGGGTGGCCGTGCCCGACTCCTCTGACGGCCAGGAAAAACGGAGCGGCGATGGCACGCAAGTACATAGATTCCGGGTCCCGCGACCCGAGCCACACCTCCGAGATTCGCCGCCTGATCCTCTTCTTCGTGGGTGGCCTCGCGATCGTGACCCTGGCCCTGCTCCTGGTGAACCCGACCGGGAGTACCTCCGATAGGACGGGTACGGGCACGGTCGTGCTCCCTCAGGGCGGCGACCAGACGGCGCCGGAGGGCCGGATCACGGAGATTTCTCCGTGGCGGCCGGACCTGGAGAGGCTCAACGGGATCCTCGAAGACGAGACCGTGCGCGGTCGGGTGAGCCTGTATCCCGCGGTGCTGAAGGAGCTGGCCGACCTCGTTCGCAACCGCCCGCACTATCACTTCAAGTACGACCCGGAGAAGGCGGACGTCGGTGGGTACGAACTCGTCGACCCCAAGAAGCTCCAGAAGCCGTCTCTCGACGAGCTGAACGAGTTGCGCGCGCGCCCCATCGAGGTCGTCGGAGTGCTGAAGAGCAAGCGCCTCGTCCCGATCGCCGATCACGACCTCGATCCCAAGCTGTACCCGCCCGCGATCGTCGAGGGCGTGATCGAGACCACGGACGGTGTCCGGGTGAAGTTCCTCCAGGTCCGCCGAGCGCCGGATGACCAGGCGATTCGGGTGCCACTGGTGGGCAGCAAGTACAAGGTCATGGGGGTCTTCTACCGGCTCCTCGACGAAGGCGACGGCGCGTTCAAAGGGCCGTTCGTCCTGGCCAAGCGCGTGGTCGAGGCCGTCCCGCTCGAGCTGCGCGAGGAGTTGCCCAAAGAGCTCGCCGAGTCGATCCGCGTCACCGAGGAGACGGCGCTCGCCCGCCGTCCACACGAAGAACAGGAGTTCTTCGACCTCGTGGGCTGGATCCTGAAGAAGGGCAAGGCGGCCATCCCCGAAGGTATCCCGGTGACGCCGCTCAACGGGCACGGTCCGCGGGACAAGCCGAACGACTTCCGGCTCAAGCCGGTGTCCGTCGAGGGGATGCTCGTCTACCTCGCATGGGAGTCCTTCGAGCGCGAAGACATGCGCAAGGAGGACGCCCCGATCCTCGGGTATTGGCACGGAATCGTCTCGGACAAGGACCCGGACGTGAACGTCCCGGTCTCCATCCTCATTCCCCAGCGTGACGTCCCGGAAGAGCTTCAGGAATGGGCGTACGCGTCGCCGAAGACGCGTCGCACCATGGGCCTGCCGTGGGTCGCGTTGGACGGCATCTACTATCGCGTCCATGCCTACGACGCGCGGTCTGACCGGAAGGGCAAGCAGACGGTGCATCTGCCGATGGTCGTTGCCGTGGGCGGGCTCAGAGAGGTGACGATGAACCCGCTGATCGACGAGACCAGCACGGGCGAGTTTCTGCTCGTGTTCGTTCTCATCGGGGGCGTTCTGGCGGTCGCGCTGGTGTTCATGCTGGCCCGCGACAAGCAGAAGTCGTCGGCGCTCGATCAGCAGATTCGCAAGACCCGCCTCGAGCGGCGCAAGAGCCGCGGCATGGATCTGAACCGTGCAACGCGCGGCGGAGACCAGGACTCCGTCGGGTGAGCCGATTCGTCATGGCGCTCCCCGGCCAGGACCGCGCGGTGCCGGTCTGGGTCGGCGACGGACTCCTCGCCAGGGCGCCGGACGAGGTCCCGCGGTACGCGACGGGCGCGCTCATCGCGGACGCCGCCGTTGCCGCGGCGCACGCGGACCTGCTGGAGACGTTCGTCACCGCCGTCATCGCCGCCCCGGCGGATCCGCTGCTGCTGCCCGCGGGGGAGGAGACCAAGGATGCGGCTCGCCTCCATGGGCATTGGACCGCGCTCGCAGAGCGGGGGCTCGATCGCGGGGCGGTCCTCGTCGTCGCGGGAGGCGGCAGCACGCTCGACCTCGGGGCGTTCCTCGGGGCGACCTGGCTGCGGGGCGTGTCGGTCGTGATCGTCCCCAGCACCCTTCTCGCCCAGGTCGATGCGGGGCTCGGCGGCAAGTGTGGGGTCAATCTCGGTGGTGCGAAGAACCAGGTCGGCGCCATCTGGCAGCCCGATGCCATCGTCGCCGACCGTGGTCTGCTCCGGACGCTTCCGGCCTCGGAGTGGGCGTCGGGGCTGGGCGAAGTCGTGAAGACGGCGCTCCTGGCCGGGGATGACCTGCTCGCGGCGGTGCAAGGGCTCGACGCGAGTCTCGGCGCCGCGGACCCCTCGGTCCCCGATATCGTGGCGGCTTGCCTGCGCTACAAATCGGACGTCGTGTCTGCGGACGAGCGCGAGGGAGACCAGCGCGCCGTGCTCAACCTGGGGCACACCGTCGGGCACGTCCTGGAGGGTCTGGCGCTCGAGGCCGGGATCCCGGTCGCCCACGGGGTCGCGGTCGCAGTAGGGCTCGTCGCGGAGACGACCGCGCTGGCGGGAGATGCCGCGATCGTCGAGATGGTCCGTGGGTTCGTGCGGCATGTCGGCCTGCCCGACACCCTGGACGTCGAGTGGGACGACGCTCGTGTGCGCATGCTCCTGGACGCGGACAAGAAACGCCGGGGTGCAACGACCCGCGTGCCGGTTCTTCGGACGCCCGGCAACGCGACGATCGAAGACGTTGCGCTCGACGCGCTCGTCGCCGCATGTCGGCTCGGTGTAGCGAGTTGACGCGATCGGCGGGTGCCGTCCGCGGTCGTTGACGTGAGGGTTCGTTCAACAACCCGACGCCGCGATAACCTTCACTCGGGCGCGCCAGACACGGTTTCGGAGGCAGGCGTCTCAAGTCGCGCCACCGTTCAAACGATAGACAGTAGTGAAGCAGGTGGCTCGGACCGGCATCGCCCGGCCGCCACACCGTTCCGACCTCTCGAGCTGGGCAGCGAGAGAGGAAATTCATGGGCCTGAGGATAGGGACCAACGTCCAGTCTCTGACCGCGCAGAGGAACCTTTCGAAGGCCACTGCCGGTCTCAACCGGAACTTCGAGCACCTGTCGACCGGTCGCCGGATCTCCCGTGCGTCGGACGACGCCGCGGGGCTGGCCATCAGCGCCCGGTTCACTGCTCAGATTCGAAGTCTGGACCAAGCCGTTCGCAACGCGAACGATGGCATCTCCCTCGTGCAAACGGCGGAAGGTGCACTTGCCGAGGTGGAGAACTCCCTCGTCCGGATGCGGGAGTTGGCCGTGCAATCGAGCAACGGCACACTCTCCACTTCCGACCGAACGAACCTCAACGAGGAATACGTTCAGCTCCTGGGCTCCATCAACCAGATCGCCGGGGGCACCAACTTCAACACCATCGATCTGCTGAACAGCAGCGGGAATGTGGTGTTGCAGATCGGTGCGGGGACTTCGGCCGCGGTCGACACCCTGAACATCTCCCTCGTCGACGTACAAACGAGCGCACTCAGTATCGCTGGGGGCTCGATCACTTCGGTGAGTAACGCGTCTACGGCGATCACCGCCATCGACCTGGCCATCGATTCGGTGACGTCATTCCGAGGCGAACTCGGCGCGGCGCAGAACCGGCTCGATTCGGCCATCAACTCGCTGACGATCAGGAGTGAGAATCTGTCCGCTGCCAACTCGCGCATCCTCGATGTCGACGTTGCTGCGGAGACGGCGATGCTCACCAAGAACAGCATTCTGCAGCAGGCGGCACTGTCCGTCCTGGCGCAGGCCAACCAGCAGCCTCTCTCTGCGCTCTCCCTCCTCGGAGGGTAGGAGACGCGGGAACGATACGGGATGGGAGTATCCCGTCCCGGGGGTCAAGGAAGCGTGAAGGGTCGGAGGCTCGCATGGGCCTTCGACCCGCCCTTCGTCTCGGGGGCGCGTGGTCCGTCATCCGCGTTCCTCGTCCCGACCGGGACGTTCGACCACCGCCGCCGTCAGCCAGGCACGGGGGGCAAGCCCCAGGAGGTCTGGCATGGTGGTGCTTCGGTGGATGGCGGTGGTCCTGTTGGTGTTGGCTCCCGTGGTGGGGCAGATGCGCGAGTTCTGGGTGGTGGATCAGGCGGCGCGAGCGCTCGCGCTGCGGGCGCCGGGCCGTCCGACAACGAGCATCGTCGAACTCCCGGAATGGCCGCGGCAGGTCCGCGCCGATCTCCAGGGGCACGCGGTCGTAACGAGCGCGATCCGCCCCGTGCTGCTTCTCGTAGATCCGACGGGCAACCTGCGAGCAGTGTCCTTCGACCAGTCGGTGCTGGACGCGGTCCCCGACGGTCTCGGCGGAGCCTGGGCGACGACCCGAAGCGGCGGCACCTCCA
>NZBC01000209.1 GCA_002687715.1 Planctomycetota bacterium
GCCCGCGGTCGGCGTGACCAACCTGACGCCGGGTCAGACGTTCGTGGTCGGCGCGAGCGTCATCCCGACCATCGTGGCCGTCGACGCCCAGGATCCGAACCCGACGATCACCGCCTGGCTCGACGGTGCCTCGTACGCGCCGGGCACACCGATCACGGCGGAGGGGCACCACTCCCTCACGATCCGCGCCGTGGACGCCAACGGGAACGTAGGGATCTCGGAACCTTGTTGGTTCGAGATCCTGCCCTTCCCCCGGCTCTCCGCCACCTGCGTCATCGAGAGCTTCTCCTGCGTCGAGTCCGGCCCGTGGGCTGACCTCCAGGCCACGATCCTGCTCGCCGCCAGCCAGTTCGACGTCCAGGACATCGCCCTCTACAGCATCAACCTGTGGGCGCTGAACGCTGACGGGCTGCCCTTGAACCGCAAGCCGATCCCGATCGCCGGCTCCCGGGATCCCCTGGTCGGCGGCTACAACTACAGCACGACCCAGGCGGTCTACCAGAACGGGTACTGGCGTATCGACTTCGCTGCGAGCCTCGCGGACCAGGCGCTCATCGGATGTCCGGTCGCCCTCAGGATCACGGGCACGGGGCGCCACGGCCAGTCCAGCGAGTTCGATCTGGAAGGGGAGACCCCGGACGTCAACCCGAGCCCGAACCCGATCAACCAGCTCCAGCAGCAGGGACTCCTGAACGGGGATCCGCCTTCGTCGGCACCGGTCGGGCCTCAGTGGCCGGCCTGCAAGTGGAAGAGCAAGATCGTCAAGAAGAGCGACCTGGAGCTGGAGAACCGGTCCTCCGACACCAGCTGCGCCTACCCCCAGAGGGACTCGGTCTACCACTATGCCGGGGGCGAGCGGTTCGGTGGCACCGCGTACGCCGTGGACGCCTGGTGTTTCGGCGCCGCTGCCGAGAGCAGCTCGGTGACCGGATACCTGATCATGAAGGTCTTCCTCGAAGGTCCGGACGACTGCTGCGACCCCAATATCGAGATCACCGCGGTACCGTCGTTCAAGGCGGAGGTGTCGGTCAACCCACCCGCTAGCGCGACCGCCGCAGCGTCCCTGACCGTGAAGAGCACGATCGGCACGGACGCCACCGCGGGCGGTGGAGTCAGCGAGGGCGGCGGCGGCGCCATCACCCTCAACCTCGGCGCCGGCGTCACCGTCGGCAAGGACGGACCGGGAGGCGGGGCCAACATCGGGATCACCACCACCTACACCGGCGAGGATCAGAACGACGTGAGCCCCCAGGGAACCGACACCGACGACGACGACGTGAGCTCGGCCACCATCGTGGTCGGCTCCAGCTCCAAGCTCAAGGTCAAGGCGGACGGACACGCCCTGAACGTCTACGCGCAAGCGAACGCGAGCCTGTCGAAGGCCACGCCCGACGTCATCATCGTGTGCACGTGCCGCGGTGGCTGCGGCGCCACCAAGACGTTCACGATCAAGTAGCGCCCGCACCCATGACTCACCGGCCCTCGCGACGGCGCGGGGGCCGCGTCCGCGGTGGGTGATTGCTCGGGGTAGGTGGTGCTCGGCCTGGGCTGACCTGAGTCGCTACCGCACGGACCGCGTGAAGCTGAACCCCAAGCTGTTCATCCCCGACAGCGCACGTCCCTTCTGCACCACCTCGAGCGTCGGGTCGTCGAAACCGGCGTAGGAACGGATCGTCCCCTTCACGTGCCGTCCGTACCCGAACTCGAACTGCCAGGCCGGCCCGAGGTCGACGCGAATGGTCACGTTGTTCGGACCGAGCCGCCATCCCTCGATCCCGAAGTAGTCCTCCTGCCGCAGCGAGTCGATCAACCGGAACACCCCGGGGTCGGGGTGCACCGCGTCGAACGACCCTTCGGGGCGCAGGTCGTCAATCCGCGCCGTGTCGAGATCCTCGGGCGCTCTCAATCGCCCCAGCGACGTCTTCTGGTCCCCCTCGCCCCCCGACTCGAAGAAGAAGTACGTGGGCCCCGCATCCCGTGGCGTCACCCGGAACGCCGCCAGGGCCTGTCGTCGCGTCTGCTCCGCTGCCTCGAGCAGGAGTCGCGCCTCCGACCTCCGCTCCGCCTCGGGGTCAAGGTACCGATCGTGCGTCGACCGACACGAAGCCAACGCCACTACCATCAGGATCAAAGAACATCTGCCGAGTTGTTTCATGCACGGTCCGCGTAAGGGAGGAGTGGACGCGTTCCACCTATTGATACGTCGGCCACCACTGGCGGTTTGATTGAGGCTGGGGGCGACCTTGTCGCGTGGGTTCGCGAGCACTCGACCGGTCGGATCGCACTGATGCGTTTTCCAGGATTCCACGTCCCCTGAGCACCACTCGCCCGAAGAGCAGGCGGTCAACAGACCCGGCCCTGTGCTCGTCCTAGCCGCCTGAACGAAGGAGCAAGCCATGTCCCGCCCGCTCACCGCTCACCGTCCGTCCATCGCCGGAGCGATCGTCTTCGCCGCCCTCGGCCTCGCTCTCCCGGCACAGGGGCCGCTCCCTTGCGTCGCCGGAGACGGGTACTGCATCCCGCACAACTTCCGGATCGCTCCGGGCGGCACGGGTCCGATTCAGATCCAGTTCGTCCACATGGAGTACGCCTACGCAAAGTCCCCTGGGTGCCGCAGGAAGGCTCCCGCCAGTGGTCCGGCGACGACAATCCAGGCCGTCCCCCAGGTCGCACCACCGGCCTACGCATTCAACCGCATGGCCATCTGCCCGCCGACTGCCGCGGCGCCCGACCCGGGTCCGCTCCCAGCGGGGTCCGCAGTCAAGGCGTACGCACAGGGGTGGTCCTACTGCACGTTCACGGGCATCGCCCCGAACCTGATCACCGGACGCATCGTCGCCCGGGGCCGGACGGCGATCGGGAGTGGGCTCGGCCACTTCAAGGCCGTCGCGTCCAGCGGCGGTCTCGTACGGGCCCGGGGCGGGGTCAACCTGCGCAACGGGAACATCCGGTGGAGCAACAACTGGAAAACGACCCGCCCCGTCCAGGGCACGATCCGCCGAACCGTCAACCGGTTCCTCGGCCGCGATCCCCTCGTGGTTCGCGTCATCGACCCGGGGACGGGTACGGTCATCGCGGAGCATGTGCTCCTGAAGTTGGACGCCCGTACCGACGGTGACCTCGACTGGACGGGCGGCGCCCTCACCTTCGACGGTGACGAGCTCGAGCTCCGAATCGACATGACCAGCCCGGTGACCGTCCAGCAGGGGACCCTCGACCTCGTCGTCCAGGACGGAACCGTCGTCGAGTCGTTGGCCACCGGCGACTACGCGTCCGTGGTGCTCCCGCCGGTGGGCGCGTCGACGCCGTTCAGCATCGCCTTATCCGAGACGATGGACCTGGACTACACCGTGACGGACGGCGTAAGCACCGACGACATCGAGCTCGACCTCGACGGCGGCGGCGGTGCGGAGGTCGAGAGCAACTGCACGGTCGACAACGGCCCTTGGGTCACCGACGTCTTCGACGGCCCGGATGGGGCCCGCACCAGCCACATCGAGCCCGGTGGTGGCGCCTACGGCTGGAGCTGCGACGCGTCGTCGTACCGCCTCGCGGACGACTTCTCGGTCCCCACCGGCGAGACGTGGGTCCCCGAAAGCGTGACCTGGCCCGTCTACCAGACCGGGAGTCTCCCGACCGAGCCCATCACCGATGCCTACGTCCGGATCTGGAGCGGCACGCCCGGCCAGGGCGGGTTCGTGTACGCGGGGGACCTGTCGACGAACCGGTTGCTCGACATGGACTTCGCCGACGTGTACCGCGTGACGTCCAACGCGCCGTGGTCCGCCACGCGCGCGGTCAAGGAGGTGACGGCCGACATGTCGTGGGCGCCCCCGCTCGGCCCCGGGACCTGGTGGATGGAGTTCGGCGTGATCGGCAGCCCTTCGTTCAGTGGTCCGTGGGCGCCACCGACCGTCCCCCACCGCGCGACCCACAACGCGCGCGTCTACTCCGTGAGCAGCGGATCGTGGGACCCGCTCCAGGACCCGGGGCACGGCGGCGGAGTCGACTTCCCGTTCCTGCTCCGGGACGGCGACGCTGTCCTCCACTTCGAGGGCGATCCCACCCAGCCCGGGAGCCCCGTGAGCTGGACCTGCCAGCTCGCCGTACCGGTACCACCGACGACGGTGTTCCACGTCCTGCTGAGCACGTCGGGTACGGACGCCTTGTCGCTGGGACCCGCGGGCGCCCTCTCGCTGACCATCGACCCCCTGACCCTATGGTCCGTCACGCAGCCGCTGTTCGCGGCGCCGCTCTCCCCCTCCGGCTTCGGCGCAACGCTCCCGTTCCCCATGCCCTTCGCCCTCCCCCCCGGGCTGGACATCCACACCGCAGCCATCCTCTACGACCCGGCGACCGGAAGCATGCTCCATGGGACGCAGACGGTGACCCTGTCGGGATCGTGATGGCCCGCTCCGGGGTCGATCGAGCGGAGAACCGCCTCAGTCAACAGGGCACCTCCGTTCGCCGACTCCGGTTTCCATCCACCGCCGCGGCACGCGGTGGCGACCCGGTGATCTCGTGATGGTGTGATCCTCTCAGGATCCTGATCACGGGCCACCCGGAGCGCAGGAAGGGACCGGACGACGTAGGCCGGATCGTCGAGTGGCTCGACGTGCGGTCATGGATGATCGCGTGGGCATGGATCGAGAACCGCTGGAGGAATGACCGAGAATCCGGTCAGTCCGGACCTCCCTTCGCCCCATTGAAGACCGCGCGTGCCGGGCCTTGTACGATCTCGTGATCGCATGCCGATGAGGTTGATCAACTTGCTGGCGATGACGGTCGTGCTCGTCGGCTGCCAGAGCGCCACGGATTCAGAGACGTTGGCGATCGTCAACGCACGCGTCTACACGCTCGCATGGGGCGAGCCGGCGACGGACGGCACGCCGGCCGCGAATGCGCCCTGGGACGGAAACACGTGGCGTCCTGATGCGGAAGCGATCCTCGTGCGCGACGGCAAGATCGCGTTCGTGGGGTCATCCGAGGAGGTGCGCGCGCGCGCCGGACCGGACGCACGCACCGTCGATCTCGCGGGCGCAACGGTTCTCCCCGGGCTCGTCGACTCACACACGCACGTCACCGAGATGGGACGTCACGAGGGGCAGGTGTCACTTCTGGGGTCGGCCGACGAGAACGAGGCCGTCGCGCGGGTGGCGGCGTTCGCCGGGGGCGTACCCAAGGGGCGGTGGATCATCGGGTACGGGTGGGACGAGGGCGCGTGGGCGAACGTCTATCCGACGCTGGATGCGTTGACCGCCGCCGTGCCCGATCATCCAGTCGTCCTCACGTCATTGCACGGCTTCGCGGTGTGGGGCAACCGCCTCGCGCTCGCAGCGGCCGGGATCGATCGCGACGCGCAGGCGACATCGGGGGGCGAGATCCTGCGCGACGCGAACGGCGACCCGACGGGCGTGCTGCTCAACCGTGCAACGCCGATGCTGACCGGCGCGATTCCACCTGATGTGTTCCCACCGCTCGAGCACCAGCTCGAAGCCGCCCTCCTGACGATGGCCCGGGCGGGGTTCGTCGCGGTGCACGAAGCCGGACTGACCACCGAGTTGCTCGCCGCATTCGAGCGGCTCGACGAGCAGGGGCGCCTGCCGATCCGCGTCTACGCGATGGTCTCGGCCCGCGACGCCGACCTGATGCGCCGATGGATCGCCCGGGGTCCGCGAGCAGACCCCACGGGCCGCCTCGAGATCCGCGCGGTCAAGGCGTACTACGACGGGGCGCTGGGTTCTCGCGGAGCGCGACTGCTCCACGACTACGCCGACTGCCCCGGTCACCGCGGCGTGGCCGGCGGCGAATACGGCTTCGACGAAGCGCTCGTATCCGAGGCCGCCCGCGCCGGCTTCCAGGTCGCCGTCCACGCCATCGGCGACGCCGGCAACCGCGAGGTCCTCCGCTTCTTCGAACAGGTCATCGCGACCGCACCAGCGACCCGCACCCTCCGCCACCGCATCGAACACGCGCAGGTCGTCCCCCCCGACGACTTCCCGCGCTTCGCGCGCTCCGCCATCATCGCGTCGATGCAACCCCCCCACGCCGTCGAGGACATGCCCTGGGCCGAGGACCGCCTCGGCAAGGACCGCGTCCGCGGCGCATACGCCTGGCGCACCCTTCGTCGGACCGGCGTTCGTCTCGCCCTCAACTCCGACCTCCCGGGCTCCAACCACGATCCCTTCTACGGCCTGCACGCCGCCGTCACGCGCCGCAACCAAGCCAAGCAACCCCCCGGCGGCTGGTACCCCGACCAACGCCTCACCCCGGAGGAAGCCGTTCGCGGCTACACCACCTGGGCCGCCTACGCCGGCTTCTCCGACCACGTCCGCGGGCGCATCGCACCGGGCTTCCTCGCCGACCTCACCGTGATCGACCTCGACCCCTTCGTCGCTGGCACGAAAGACCCGGGCAGACTCCTCGACGGCAAGGTGCTCATGACCATGGTCGAGGGCCGTGTGGTCTACGGCGCCCCGCCCGCGCAGGGCCGCTAGTGGCGTGACCGGGGGGGGCTGCACGCGCTGACGGGGAACGGCCACGCGCACAGCATCCCGCTCACTTGGGCGAACCGGCGCCGCGCGAGCGACGTACGAGGTCGGCGAGCTTGCGTTCGTCGACCTCGATACCGAGCCCCGGCCCCGTGGGGACGGCGAGCTTGCCGTCCTTGGCCGTGAGTCGCGTCTTCAACACGCTCTCGGCCAGGAACTGCGGGCCGTTCAGAGCCGCAGGCCGCGCGAGTTTGTAGCTCCCGTAGAGCGCGAGCGTCGCGGCCAGGGAGACGTCCGGGTCGGTGAGTCCGCTGCCGAGGAAGAGGAGTCCTGCGTCCTCGAGGATCTCGACCTGGCGTCGGGCCGGCTCCAGTCCGCCGCAGCGCGCGGGTTTCATTGCGACGCCGTCCAACATGTCCTGACGGAGGAACGTGATGAGGTCAGCGGGAGAGACGACACCCTCGTCCATCAGGATCGGCAGCGCACCCTGGCGCCGCAGCGCCCGGTAGGCGGAGATGCGGTTGGGGCGCACCGGCTGCTCCAGCACGTCGACCCCCACGTCGGCCAGCTTCGGGGCAACGGCCATCGCCGTTGCGGGGTCGTATCCCCCGTTCGCGTCCGCCCAGAGGAAGCCGTCCGGAACGAGCTTCCGGACACGCCGGCACATGGCGACATCGAACCTGGGATCGGGCGCGACCTTCACGTTGAAGTTCGTGTAGCCCCGCTTCCTTCCCGCCTCGACGAGAGGTCCGATCTCGTCGAGCTTGCGCGGGTTCAAGGTCCAGGAAAGGGAGATGGACCCGCCCTGCGGCCGCCCCCAACGCTGTGCGAGGGAGAGCCCGGTCGCGCGGCCGCAGAGATCGTGGAGCGCCATGTCGATCCCGGACTTCGTGATCGGCGCGCCCTTGGAGAAGCCGGGCGCGATGTTCAGGTCCATGATCCGATGCACGGCCGTGAGGTCGAATGGATCGACGCCGATCAGCGCCGGAGCGAGGTACTTCTCGATGGTCGAGGCAGCGGACTCCAGCGTCTCGTAGCTCCAGCGCGGAATCGGAACGCTCTCACCCCAGCCAAACGTCCCGTCGTCCGCTGTGATCTTCACCAGAACTGCGGGCCGTCCCGACGGCGAACCCGGCGGCCCTTCGAAGAACTTGAAGTAGCCGATGGTGGGATAGCGAACAGGAAACGTCTGAATCCGATCGATGCGAGTGGGGAGTCGCCCGCCTCCACTCACCGCGGCGACCCGGGGCCGCCCCAGGGCGCAACCAGTCAGGCCGCCGACCGTCGCGCTGGCCAGCAACGTGCGCCGGGTCATCCGATCGTCACCAACAGCCCCATCGGTCATGTCCGTTCTCCGCGCCGGTAGCAACTCATGCCATCACTGCCTCATGGGGCGTCGTCCGACCATCACGCTGCGCCGGCAGCCTCACAGGATCTTCGTGAGGCCCGGCTTCGGTAGCGGGTAGTTGCCCGTCGGCCGCTTCAGGGTCGGCGGCTCGGTCTCGAAAGTCGAGTCCTCGGGTGACGGTCCGAACTCGAGACCCGACTTGCACGCCTTGTCCCACTGGGTCATCTTGCCCGAGTAGCAAGCGATCTGGCCGAGGACGGCCACCATCGTGCTATTCGCCATGTAGTGGCCACTGTTGATCGGCTGGTTCGTGCGGACCGCGTCGATCAGGGCTTTCTGCTCGGCGTCATACGGGTTGTTGGACGGACCGTCGTAGCGCCAATCCGTCTCGCCCTCGACGCGACACTGGCCCAGGTGGCAGGTCCCCTTGGATCCCATGATGACGTCCCCTCCGTTGGGATAGCAACCGACCTGGGTCCGGCACAGGCCGAAGAGCCGGGCGCCGCTGGCATACTCGTACACGGCGGTGTGGTGGTCGAACATGTCGCCGTAGACCTCCCCGAAGGACGCCGAGCGACCGCCGAGCCCGAAACAGGACTCAGGCATCTCCTCCTTCATGATCCACGACATGCGGTCCACGTTGTGGACCAGGGACTGAGTCACGTCGTCGCCGGAGAGCCAACGGAAGTGATACCAGTTGCGGAAGTGGTACTGGGTCTCCGTCAGGGACGTGTCGCGCTTCTCGAGGCGGTACGGCCCACGCAGGAACATCGACTGCATGGCCACGACGTCGCCGATGATCCCGTCGTGGATGCGCTTGACCGTCTCCTGCCACCCGCGGTGGAAGCGGCTCTGCAGACCGGACACGATGCTCAGGCCCTTCTTCTTGGCCAGGTCGCAGGCCGCCTGCATACGACGGACCCCGACCGGGTCGATCCCGTGCGGTTTCTCGACGAATACGTGCTTGCCCGATCGGATCGCCGCCTCCGCGTACATGGGGTGGAACTTCGAGGCACAGGCGATCAGCACGACGTCGACGCTGTCGATCACCTTCTGGTAGCCGTCGAACCCGGTGAAGCAGTGGTCGTCGTCGACCTGGACCTGCTCCTTGTACCGTTTCTTGAGCTCGATCCGACTCCGCTGCAGACGGTCGTCGAAGACGTCGTACATCGCCACGAGCTTGACGAACGGGCCCACCTTCATGCTCTGCGTCGCGGCACCGGAGCACCGGCCGCCGCAACCAATCATGCCGATTCGGATCGTCTCGCTTCCGGCGACGTGGGCGCCGCCGGCGATGGACAAGCCGCCCAGGGTCGCAGCCCCGACCGCCGTGGTCGTGAGGAACTCGCGTCGCGTTGCGTCGTGCGACGATGTGGATTCGCGGTCCGTCATGGCTGTGCTTCTCCGTGAGTCATGCCGTCTACCCTCCGCCGTGGTCCAGACCCGCAACCCACGCGGTGCCGCGACGGTAGAGCTCTCCGACCGCCGGGACGGAGAGCGCGCGCGCGTCGTGTCCGAGCACGCAGTGAAAAACGCGCCCCCGACCGAACGACAGCACGAACGCCATGGGATAGCGCCGCCCGTCGACCTTCGATCGCGCCTCGGCGAGGACGTCGATGGGTGTCGTTCCCTCGAGGCACGTGTACAGCTCGTCCGTCGTCGTGAACGACGTCAGCCCATCAGTGACCGGATGGCCGATGTCCAGGATCTCGACCTTGAACGAACCATAGGGATCGTGGCCGCGCAGGCTGGGATTCCAGACCCGCCCCACGAGCTTGCCGAAGTCGTCCTTGAACTCCTGGAATGCGCCACACGCGAAGTGAACGAGCACGAGACCACCACCACGACGGACGAAAGACGCGAGGTTGTCGTGCCCCCCCCGTCCCGGCAACTCCGGGTCGTAGTTCTTGAAGTGCATCACGACAGCGTCGAACTCCCGCAGGCGGGGAGATCGGAGCAGCGCCAGATCGTGGGTCACCTCGACCACCAGGCGGTGATCCTCCGCCAGGTTCCGGCGCAGCACGGGCGTGGTCTCTTGCCAGACATGACCTTTGTAGTCCTCGCCCGTAACGATGACGACTCGCTTGCTGGGATCGGACTGACACCCGACGAACGCGGCCGCCAGGATCAGCATCAGCATCCGGTTCATGGACCAAGTATGGACGAAATGGCCTCGAACCGCCCCGGTGCATGACGGTGGTCAATCGCGCGCGCACGGCCGTGCCACATCCATCGCGGCTGGGATAGGGTGCCCGCTATGGTGCGATCGCCCGCAACCGGAAGACGGTGGCTGTCGAGGATCCTGCTCACCGGAGTCGCCGTCGGTCTGTGCGCCTGCACGACGTCACCCGTGGACGCGCCGAACGAGCGGGCCCCGCGCTACACGTGGGACCGTGTGCCTGGCAAGTCGGTCGCGCTGCTCGATGGGGAACGCGTACTCTGGCGGTTCCACCACGACCCCGAGAAGGCCCACGCGTTCTTCCATCCGCTCGCGCTTCCCGGAATCGAGTCGCTCACGCGCGACCGGCCCGCGGATCACGTGTGGCACCACGGGCTGTGGTTCTCGTGGAAGTACATCAACAAGGTCAACTACTGGGAGAACGCGCGGGCCGCCGATCGACCGACGGGCCGGACGAGCTGGACCCTCGAAAGCGTCGACACCGGCGACGACGGCTCCGCGACCATCCGGATGACCCTCTCGTACGCGCCGCAGGCAGGTGCGTCGCCCGTGCTGACCGAGGTACGCGTGCTCGACGTCTCCACCCCAGGACCCGACGGCGGCTATCGCATCGACTGGACGAGCCGCTTTACCGCAGTGGCCCACGTCGTCCTCGATCGTACCCCGCTTCCGGGAGAGCCCGGTGGCCGGGTCTTCGGGGGCTACGCGGGTCTGTCGCTACGCCTCGTGAACCTGGACGAACGCGCGGCCGCGACGACGGAGGGCCCGGTGGTGTTCAACGCCGACAACCGGTTTCGAACCAGGTCTGCGGGGCTCGACTACAACGGTCTCGTTGCGGGTGTTCCAGCCGGCATCGCCATCCTCGACCATCCCGAGAGCCATCACTCGCCGACGCCCTGGTACGTGATCCGCTCCAAGGCGATGAGCTTCTTTTCGCCAGCCGTCATCTGCCTGGGCAAGGAGGAGCTCCAGCCCGGTGCGGGTCTCACAGTCCGTTACCGCGTCATCGTTCACCCAGGCCGTTGGACCACGGACCGCCTGCTGGGTGAGTCGCGCCGCTTCGTCGAGAAGCCCCTGCCCAGACTCGGCCCCGAAAGGACCCGCTGACCATGAGCTCGATAGCCATGAACTCGCCAGCCATGAACCAGGATTGCACTCGCCGGACGGCTATCAAGCTCGGAGGAGCTCTCGCGATCCCCTTGTTCCTACCCGGGTTCGCCGGGCGCGAGAGCAACCCCGCGGACGCGCTGCGCATCGGTTGCATCGGGACGGGCCGGATGGGCCGCGGCGACATGCGGGCCATCCGCCGTCGCGGGCTCGATCCCGCGGTGAACGCACGCATCGTGGCAGTGTGCGACGTCGACGCTCTCCGCGCCGAGGCCGCACGCGCCGACTGCGAACGGGACTACCGCGCGAAGCTCGGAGGAGATTCGGCGCCGAAGGTCGCCGTCTTCAGGGACTTTCGCGAGCTGCTAGCGCGCAAGGACATCGACGGGGTGACGATCTCCTCTCCCGACTTCTGGCACGCCGGGCACGCGGTCGCTGCCGCGAAGGCGGGCAAGGACGTCTATCTCCAGAAGCCCATGACCTACTCGGTCGGCGAGGGGATCAAGTTGGTCCAGGCCGTGCGCGAGGCCAAGATCATCCTGCAGGTCGGTTCGCAGCAACGCTCCGACGCGAGGTTCCGACGGGCCTGTGAGCTCGTTCGCAACGGCCGCGTCGGCAAGCTGCAACGCATCGTCGTCTCGCTCCCGCCCGATCGCGGGCGTGGGGTGGGCGTCGCGACGCCGGTTCCGAAGAACCTCGACTACGACCTGTGGCTAGGGCCGACTGGCGTCAAGCCGTACGCCGCGCACCGCGTGCATCCCCAGAAGGGGTTTGGTCGCCCGGGCTGGCTGCAGATCGAGGGCTACTGCCGGGGCATGATCACCGGCTGGGGCTCGCACATGAACGACATCGCGCAGTGGGGCCACGGCACCGATCGTGATGGAGGCGTCACCGAGATCTCTGCGACCGCGAAGTTCCCCGACCGCGGCCTCTTCGACGTTCACACCAAGTTCAGCAGCAGAGCCCGTTACGCGGACGGCGTCGAGCTGATCCAGCAGACTGGCGCCCCGGCCGGCGTGCGCTTCATCGGCTCGAAGGGCTCGATCTTCGTCCGTCGTGGCGGCATCGAAGCCGAGCCCGCCTCCATCCTCAAAGAGAAGATCG
Source organism: Planctomycetota bacterium (assembly GCA_002687715.1). Classification (GTDB taxonomy): domain Bacteria; phylum Planctomycetota. The sequence goes on from NZBC01000209.1 coordinate 12,230, forward strand.
GCGACGACGAGACCCAGCTGTACGTCAGCACGGATCACTACCGGAACTTCCTGGACTGCATGCGCAGCCGGAAGGAGCCCATCTGCCCGGTGGAGGTGGGGCACCGCTCCAACAGCCTGTGCATCATCACGCACATCGCCATGAAGCTCGGCCGCAAGCTCCACTGGGATCCTTCGAAGGAGCGGTTCCGCGACGACGCGGAGGCGAATCGCCTCCTCGACTTCGAGCGCCGCGCCCCCTGGACCCTGTGACACTCGCACGTCTCCTCACCTGGACCGCGCTGTGCGCCGCCGCGAGCGCACAGGTCCCGGTGCCACGTGATCCACCGATCGCGCTCACGCACGACGCGGCGAACGGCCGGCTCACCGTCTCCATCCGGGGTCGCGATGCCTTCGCCTACCAGCACCATCGGCGCTTCGCACTGCCGCACGTCTCTCCCCTGCGCAGCCCCTCGGGCAAGTCCCTGACCGTGCAGAAGACCGAGCCCTTTCCGCATCACCGTTCGCTCTGGATCGCGGATCGCGTACAGCTCGAGAACGGACGCATCGTCGATTTCTATCACTGCACGAAGAACTTGCGTGACGCGAGGCGGCCCGAGCTCGGGTTCACCAGCTACATTCGCCACGACGGATTCTCGGACGAGTGGGTCGACGGGGACACGGCGGCCTTCGCCGCCAAGCTCACGTGGGTCGTCGACGGCAAGACGCCCGTTCTGGAAGAGACGCGGCGCTTCGGAGTGCGCGACCTGGGAAGAGGCGAGTATCTGATCGACCTGTCCTGGAAGCTCACGGCCAGCTTCGGCCCCGTCACCTTCCACAGCGACTGGGTGCACTACGCGTGGCCCTACCTGCGCATGCATCCGCGATTCAGTGGCCAGGCCGGCGGCACTATCACGGACAACCGCGGACGTTCAGGCCAGAAGGCGACCAACGGCAAGACCGCGCGCTGGATCGACTACTCGAACACGGTCGAGGGCGTCACCGAGGGCGTCACCGTCTTCGTCTTCCCGGACGGCAAGCAGCGGAAGTGGCTGACCCGGGAGTATGGGACCTTCGGGCCACGACGACCCGACGACCTCAGCGGCACCCGGTTCACGCTCGCGCGCGGTGAGTTCATCGAGGGCCGGGTCGGTATCCTCGTGCATCGTGGCGACTGCGCGCGCGGCCGCGTCGCCGAGCGGTATCGTGCCTATACAGAAACCGTACAGGTCAGCCGGGGCGCGGACTCGATCCGGGTCCACCGCGGAGAGCGCTCGGTGCTGGAGTACCGGCGTGGCGCAGCGGGACTCAAGCCCTACGTCGTCCGGCTGCACACGCCGAAGGGTGTGAACGTCGTCCGTGATGCGCCGACCGACCACGTCCATCATCACGGCCTGATGCTGGCGCTGGGGGTCGACGACGTCGATTTCTGGGGCGAGGTCCACGCGACGGTGCCGGGTCGCCAGCGTGAACGGTCCCTCGACGACGTCCGGGTGCGAACGCGGAGCGGGAGGTCGTCGGGCGCCTTCACACAACTGGTGGACTGGGTCGATCCCCGAACCAAGAAGCCGATCCTGGTCGAGAAGCGTCGCATCGAGGTGTCCGCGGGAGAGGCAACGTTGCTGACCTGGCGGAGCTCGTTGAAGCCGCCGCCCGGATCAACATCGGCAGCCCTTTGGGGTCGGCCCTACTTCGGCCTCGGGATGCGGTTCTCGGCGTCGATGGACGGCTCCGGCCGGTTCGTCAACGCGGACGGCAAGCCGGGCGAGACCGTCCGCGGTGATGAGCGCCTCACGGCGGCGCGCTGGTGTGCGTACCTCGCCAACGCGGCCGAGCAACCCGTGACCGTCGCCATGTTCGACCATCCCGAGAATCCCCGACACCCGGCGACGTGGTTCACCATGGCGAAGCCGTTCGCCTACTTGACGGCGACGCTCGACCTGAACCGCCGCCCGCTGAAAGTGGACGCTGCGGACGCGCTGTCGCTGCGGTACGGCGTGGCACTGTGGGATGGCCACGTCGGGTCCCGGAAGATCGAGGACCTCTATCGCCGGTGGGTGGCCTCGGAGAACGCTCACGCACGGGGCCGATGACGGAGACGCATTCAATGTCTGGTTCCAAGGACCTGTCGCGACGGACGTTCCTGCGGACAACCGCGGCGACGGGAGTCGCAGGAGTAGCGGCTCCGTACTTCGTCCCCTCGTCGGCACTGGGTATGGGCGGCCGCACGGCCGCCAACGACCGCATCCAGATCGGGATCATCGGCGCAGGCTCCATGGGCCGCTCCAACCTTGACGCGTGCGCCCGCCACGACGATGTCGAGGTGACCGGGGTCTGCGATGTCTGGACGCCGCGACGAGAGCTGGTGATCGACCGTTTCAAGCGCAGCGCAAGAGGGTACGTCGACTACGAAGAGATGCTGCAACGGGACGACATCGACGCAGTGATCATCGCCACGCCGCCACACTGGCACGCTCTTCAAGCGATCCGAGCCTGCGAAGCCAGGAAGGACGTCTACCTGCAGAAGCCGATGACGCTGTACCCGGACGAGAGCCTCGCGGTCCGCAATGCGGTGCGGAAGCACGAGCGAGTCTGCCAGATCGGCACCCAGATCCACGCTGGCGAGAACTTCCGCCGAGTCGTGGAGTACGTCCAATCCGGGAACCTGGGCAAGGTCGGCGTCGTGCGTACCTTCAACGTCATGAACCAGGGACCGGAAGGTCTGGGACGCCCGGCCGACACCGACCCGCCCGCGGACCTCGACTGGGACCGGTGGGTCGGGCCGGCACCGATGCGGCCGTTCAACCAACTCATCGTCAAGGACGCGTACCACCACTGCTCGTTCATGGCCTTCAGTGGCGGTTGGACGCCGGGCATGGCACCGCACATCATCGACCTGCCATTCTGGGCACTCGAGCTCGGCTTCCCGGAAGTGACGAGCTGCTCGGGAGGCCGCTACAGCATCCGCGACATCGGGGACGTTCCAGACGTTCAGGAGGTCGTCTGGCAGCATCCCCACCTGACGATGACGTGGATGATGTCGATGGCCAACAGCTTCGCGTTCGACTTCGGCCGCGGCGATATCGCCCGCCGGCTGGGAATCTACTTCCATGGTGTCAACGGCACGCTCTACTCCGGGTACGACAAGCACGAGATCGCCGCTGAGGGCGACCGCATGAAGAACACGAAGCGACCTCCGCGATCAGTCGTTCCCTCACCAGGTCACGAGCGGGAGTGGCTCGACTGCATAAGGAGCCGCCGGCAACCGTCGTGCAACGCCGACTACCACTGTCGGATCGACGTCGCCCTCTCCCTGGCCAACCTGTCCTGGCGCCTCGGCCGGTCCATCCGCTTCGATCCCGGCCGGGAGAAGATCGTGAATGATCCGGAGGCGGCGCGACTGGCGCGACCGGAGTACCGCGACCCATGGAAGTTCCCGGCCGAGTACCTCACGGGTTGAGGCCCGATCAGCGTCCGTCGGGGTAGTAGCACATGAAGCCGTCGTCGCAGAGGTTCGATCGCTTCCGGACCGCGCGCGCGAGGCGCTTCACATCGGCATCCGACCTCCGGCCGACCTCATCGCGAATCGCCGCCACGAGTGCAGTGCTCTTCACCTTCCGTGGGGTCGGCGCCCCCCGGCCCACGACCTTGACCGCCACGACACCGCAGCCGGCCAAGAAGGGCAGCGCGCAGAGTCCGCACGGACCGAACGGCAACTCGGTCAAGGAGAGCCTGCAACCGAACCGGTGCTCCACCCAATCCCGGTAGGCCCGCTCGTTCACCACGAAGGCCTCGGTCTCGCCAGGTGTGAGGTCGCACCCGTCCTCACGCACGTGCTGGACCTCGTAGCCGCCTTCGCATATGGCTCCACCGAGCCGGACCGGCAAGTGGATCGAGTGACACGCGCCCTCCTCGTAGACGCAGCCTTCGTTCAACCCGAAGACCTCGAGCTCGATCTCTGGAACCGCTGACGACATCTCACGGATCTCCGCGAGGGTCACGTGACGCGGGAGGATGATGCGCCGGGCGCCGAGCTCCTTGCAGAACCGCGCGGTCTCGGTGTTGTGACACGACGCGAGCGAGCTCACGTGCACCCTCACCTCTCGGACCTGGCGGGCGACCTCCTGCACGACGACGGGATCCGACACGATGACCGCATCGCCGCCCAGCTCGGCATGCCTGCCCGCCAGGTCTACGAGCGCACCCGTCATCTCCTCCGCATAGTGCTGCGCATTCAACGTGAGGGAGACCGACCTGCCCAGCTCGTGGGCCGTATCGATGACGCGCGCGAGAGTCTCCAGGTCCTTCAGGTTCGAGAAGAGCCGCCGGTTGACGCCGAACGTCCCGAAACGATCGACCCACTCCCGGGGCACGACGCCGCAGTAGAGCTCATCCGCCCCGGCGGCGGCCAGCATCTCGACTTCATCGTGGCGACTAACCGGTGCGACGAGCTTCATGCCAGTCCCTCGGGATCACGAGGCGATCCACGGCGGCTGCATCGATCGCATCGACGAGCGCGTGCGCCATCTCGACGGAGTGGCGATAGAAGAGCGTATTGCCGCGGTGAAAGGTGCAGAGATCGGCTCCGGGAGCCGCCTCCGGCCGCGTCATCCCGCTGACGTAGGACAGACACTCCTTCGCACACGCGTGGGCCGTCACGAACTTCTCCCCGCGGCCGAGGCCCGTCGATCCGATGCGACAGATCCGTCCGCTCGCCACGTAGCCGTACGGCGCGTGAACGGAGAGCTTCATCGACGAAGCTCGCAGATCCGCGGCGCTCGCGAACGGTGGGACGTCCACTTCGATACGGCGCACTCCGAAGGTCGACAGCAGATCGAGAAACCGCCCGGAGTAGACGCCGTGCGGAGTCAAGCGGGTCCAGTCCGGCGACGGCAGGCGGGGGTCCTTGATCATCCGGCACAGTCTGCGGCCAGCGACCGGTGCGAGCAGCGGGAACTCGCGAGCCAGTAGCCGCAAGGCACCCCACTCGTTCGCCACCACCTCCGCTCCATCGGGGAGGATCTCGAAGAGCCCTCGCAGCCGACGGAGAGTGCGATCGCTCGCCATTGGCGTCAGCAGCGAGATCGCCTTTCCCGCGTCTCGGGTCTGCTCGATCGCAGCCTCGAGCTCGCGAGTGGTCGGCACGAGGCGCTCGCAGAACTCGTTGCCGAAGTGGATGCGGGCGACGACCTCGCCGAGCTGCAACGCGCTCGGGAGATTCCGGATCATGCAGACCGAGAGGGCGAAGTCCACGGTCAACGACCTCGGGACGGCGGCTTCATCCCCGTCGGCAGGATCACGTCGCGCCGTCGCTCCGTCGGCACGACGTGAAGCCTCATCAACCGACCCGCACGATACTCACAGTCGACGGTCGTACCCTGAGGTGCGTGGAGCTTGAACCTCACGTCCCAGTCGCGCGGCCACGCGGGCAGGACGTGGATCTTGCCACGCAGACCGGGGTCGGCCTGGAGCACCATCGCCTGCAGGGTCTTGACCAGGATGCCGCCGTGGTCCTGGTCCGGGATCCAGTCGTAGTTGGGCCCCCAGAAGGCCGGGAACCGCGACTGCGCGTGCTTGTTGCGGGCCCGAGCAACGAGGTTGTCGCGTGCACCGTCGGCCAGCCCGAGACAGGCCATGAAGAGATCGTCCTGGCGCCATCCGGAGTTGCCCCGATCCCAGCGGTGCTTCAGGGCACGAAGGCCGAGCGCGAGGCCCGGTCGTCCGACCCCCACGAGACGGAAGGGGTACACCGCGTAGAGTTCGGGGTTCTCGCTGTTCCGCTTCATCGCGTACTTCTGCGCCGGTGCGAGCGCCCGCGCTCCGTCGATCTCGCGCGTAGGCAGCTCGGGGAGCTTCTTCTTCAACGCGACCCAGAAGGCCCGCTGACGATCGTCCGACAGGTCGTTGCCAAGCGCGAGGAGACGGGCGGTGACCGCGTGCAGCCCCGCGACTTCGGGCATCGGATTCGTACACTCCCACCAGGTCTCGGCCGCCTGCGAGGGATGCATGACCAGCTTGCCGTCGGCTCCCACCTCGTAGTGCTCGTCGAAGAAGGTCAGGATCTCGTGCGCCGTGGGCAGGACCTCGTTGGCGAGGAACGCTGCGTCCTGGGTGTGGTCGTGGTAGTCGAGCATCAGGTGGACCAGCTCGAGGCCGGACACCCACTCCCACTTGTGCCAGCGGCTGGATTGAAGCTTGTCCTGACCCCTCTCCTTGAACGGAGTCCAGCCGTACGTCTCGCTGAACATCGCGCCCCAGAAGTAGATGCACTCGGGAATGAACGCACCCGAATGGCCGCAGTACGTGCGCGTCCGGTGGACCGACAGCGGCAGGACGACGTCGACGTACATCCGGAACAGCGGCTGCATCAGGTCGAAGTCGCCAGACGCGCACATACCGACGTAGGGCAGCCGCGTGTTCTGCCACCAATAGCCGGGACCCCAACGCCGGTAGTCGGCGTCTCCCGGCTTCCCGGGCCAAGGCACCGTGAAGATCGATCCGTTGAACTTGATCGGAAACGCGCCACGCCCCGCGCATGCATTGATGTACCGCTGCAGGGCATAGGCGCGGCTGACGACCTGTGCGTCGTCCTTCACGAGCTCCCGCTTCGGGCCGCGGGCCGCGGCGTGAATCCAGCTGCGATTCCAGAACGCCTTCCACCATCGGACGTGGGCCCGGCGCCGATCGGGGAAGGCCTCACCTCGGGTACCGGCCACGACGTCGTCGATCGCGGTGCGCCATTGCCGAGGCGTCGCCGGGTGCTTCGTCAAGACGTGAACGCTGAACCGATGGGTCTTGGACTCGGGTGTGGCCAGGTTGAGCGCGTCCACCCGGCGGCCACCCAGCGCCGTGATGACGGCGCCGAACGTGCGACCGAGCAGCGGGTCCTCTTGACGAAAGCCCGCCAACCCCTGGATCTCCGCGCAGAGCGCTGGGCCGATCGACTTCGAATTGTGATGGAACCAGCCGATGCGATCCACCGTTTTCGTCAGCACCGTGTCGGGTTCGACGATCGTCGCGCCGCGCTTCTGATCCGGCTTCGAGCGATCCAGCAGGATGTCGCTGACCTCGAGGCTCGGCAACTCTCGACGCTCCGTCCGCCAGAGCTCGATGACGGCGCGCGCGCGCCGCGGCACGCTCCCCGCGACGGTGATGTGGACGACCGGCCGGTTGGCGTCGACCCACACCTTCAGCTCAACGGCCCCGTCACCCTTGCCGCAGCGCACGACCATGGTCGCGTCCTGCAGACGCAGCACCTGCTGGAACGACCCGTCAGAGGTCTCGGGCGCGGGATCGAGCCTGATCCTGATCTTCCCGACCTTCAGCAGGCGGGCGTTGTCACCCCAGGCGTCGGTCTTGGAGACGTAGCACAGCAAGTCGCCGTTCGGCTCGACCCACGCGTTCAACCCGATGTCGCCGTTGCCCAGCGGCATCGAGCCGGACGCGTCGCGACTCGGCGTCCGCCAACGCACGTCGTAGGGGCCGTCGGGAGAGTCCACCTGTGACGGCACCCACGCCGCGAGGACGACGATCCACGCGGCCACCTTGATGCCCGGGAACGTGACACTATCGAGCACGCGATCTCCTCCGATGCATCGTCCCATGGTACGCGGCGGGACTGCTGCAGCTGCGGGCTTCACGACCAAAGTGACCTCGGTCAGGACGGCGGTAGCGGTGCGGCGTCCCCCTGGCATGAGGAAGAGAGGAGACGTCGGATCTCCTCGTGTACGGATGCCTCCACGGCATCTTCCTGGTAGCGCGCCAGCGCATCGTCGATGGACTGTGCAGCCGCCTCTCGATGCGGCCGCGCACCGGCAGCCTCCCACTGCTCGCGACCCATGCGGTCGACGATGGGGCCGGGCATGTAGAGCGCGGTCTCCCAGTGTCTGAGCGTGTGGTCGGAGGTCAGGAGATGTCCCTCGCCCAGGAGCTGCTGGATCAGCTCCCCCATCGGAAGGTCGTCCAGAACCTCCGGAGGCCGCATGAAGTGGCGGACCTGGGCAACGATCTCGTCGTCGAAGACGAGCTTCTCCAGGCTGAAGCAGTTGACGTAGTCGAGCATGCCAGGTCCCGATACGGAGTGCACACCGGCCATCGCGGCCAGGATCGCACTCATACCCGTCTCCGAACCGGCTTGCGGGTCGTTGAACCGGGCATCGCTCAGCGCCATGTATGCCTGGGAGGGCACACCGAGTGTGCGCGCGATCTGCGTGCTGCCGGCGCACAGGCGCAGGGCCTCGACCGCGGCCATCGAGCTCGTCATCTCCTGCATGTGGAACGTGGCCGGCGCGGCGCCAAAGAGCACTGGGTTCCCGGGCCGGATGGCCTGGACGAAGACGATCCCGCTCAGCACTTCAGCCACGTGCAGGACGAGCGCGCCGACCGGGGTAGTCGGCGCCGTCGCGCCTATGATCACGACGGGAACGACCTCGACCGGGATGCCCCACTCTGCGCAATCCACGAGGTTGCGGATACTGTCCTCTCCCCATCGTAGAGGTGTGTTCGGACAGCAGGTGAAGATGGAAAGCGGCCGCTTGACGAGGTCGTTCCGGTCGTGGCGGAACACCTCCATGATCCGTCCCATGAGGTCGACGCCGTGGGCGGTGTATGCACCAGACACCAACGGCCGGTCCGAATGGGCCAGCGCCAGATAGAGCCGCCAGGCATCGGCGATCTCCTGCGGAACGTCCTGCGGCGCGAACGCGGTCGAGAGGTACGACAGGTTCGACAGGCCATGGCCGACCTTCACATACTCGATGAAGTCCGCCGTGTCCGGTTCCCTGACCGCCCCGGTCCGACGGTCGAGAATGCGCAGCGCAGCGGAGCCGGGAGCGAAGTGGGTCTCCTGACCGCCGATACGCACGCGGGGCGTGCCGTCGCGACCGTAGAGCAAGAACGAGTCGGGCGCCGATGCGAGCGCGCGGTCGACGGCGTCGCGGGGAACGGTGGTCCTTCCCGTTTGCGCGTCCACGGGACAGCCGGCCTCTTCGAGGCGGGCGCGAGAGGCATCGTGCTCGACCAGGACGCCGGTCCGTTCGAGGACCATCATCGCCTCGTCGACGATCCTGTCGACGAGCACGCAGTCGAGGAACTCGAACCTGAGTGTCACCGGTCTCTCCGGGTCCGTGGAGTCAGCCGAAGCGGCGCCTCGGCGGCACAGCCGACGGAGCCGCGCGTGGTGACGACGATAACGGAGACGGCGAACCTGCGGACACCCCGAGGGTGCTCGTGCCCCATCGATCAACAAGTGATCTCAGAGCGCAAGGTGCGTGGGCGTGGTGGGGGATCATCCGCGTTGCGGGTTGTCGGGAGGAAGTATTAACCTCGCGTGCAGTCATCGCATCGGAGTTGCGTGTCATGGTGCCAAGACCCGAGTTCGCACGGCTAGCCGGCTTGATGCTGGTCCTCCTGCTCGGCGCAGCGGCTGCGCCCGGCCAGAACGAGACGTCGAAGACGGCGAAGGCGGCGCGTGCGCTCGCCGAGAAGGCGAAGGCCGAGAAGGACTCGGCCGACAGCGAGCTGGCGAAGCTGACGGCAGCCGCAAAAGCCGCCGCCGCGCGCGCGACCTCCGCCGAGGCGGCCGCTGCCTCCACCATCGTCGAACGAGACGCCGCCAGGAAACGACTGGAGGAGAAGACGGCGGCGGCGAGCGGTGCGGCAGAAAGAGCCGTCGCCGCGAGAGGCGAGGTGAAGAAGGCGCTGGCGGAGCAGACCGCCGCCGCAAAGAACAGGGCCAAGAAGACGGCCGCGGCGACGAAGGCCGAGCGGACGGCGCTGGCGGAGGAAGCCGCCGCCGCGATCGCAGCACTCGCGAAGGCCGGCACGAACGAGGTCGCGGCCAAGAAGGCGCTGGCGAAGAAGGCCGCCAACGCACGCAAGACGGTCATCGCCCGCAAGGCGGCAGAGGCCGCCGAGAAAGACGCGGCGAACGAGAGGATCTCGGCCGCGCGGGCGAAGGCGGCCACGGCCGCTGCCGAAGTCGCGTCGGCGAAGCTCCTGCTGAAACAGAGGACGGCGGCCGTCGAGGTGGCAATCGAGCGGGCCACGATGGCTCGAGCTCTGGCCATCGGCGGGCTGAAGCCGCTCGCTCGCACTGCCTGGAGTCGCGACAAGGCGCGCCACCTCCTTGACCGCGCCGGCTTCGGGGGAACACCGGCCGAGGTGGACCGGCTGTTCGCCATGGGACCCTACCGGGCCGTCAACCATCTCGTGGGTTATCACGGCCGCCCCAGCACTGACCTCGCGTTCGACGTGTCGCCTCCGGAGCGGCCGGCGTCGTTCGAGAGCCGGCTCGTGCCGGCGGAGCGAGCCAGGTTCGCGCGGGCGCGCCAGGCGCAGGAGCGGAGACAACAGGCCAAGTTGAGGACCTGGTGGCTGCGCCGGATGGTCAGCTCGCAGCGGCCCCTCGAGGAGAAGCTGACGCTCTTCTGGCACGGCCACTTCGCCGTCAACTACCGCACCTTCTACCTCACCTACATCCTGTATCAGCAGAACCAGCTCTTCCGCGGCCGAGCCGGGGACAACTTCGGTGCCCTGCTTCACGGCATCGTTCATGACGCGGCGATGCTTCGATACCTGGACAACAACCGCAACACCAAGGGTCACCCGAACGAGAACCTCGCTCGGGAGATCATGGAGCTCTTCGCCATGGGGGAAGGCAAGGGCTACACGGAGAAGGACATCCGCGAGGCGGCCCGAGCCCTGACCGGGTACGGCTACGACCCCTGGTCGGCGCACTTCCGCTTCTCCGCGAGCCGGCACGACCCGGGCAAGAAGACCATCTTCCGCCGGACCGGGAACTTCGCGGGCGACGACCTCGTGGATCTCATCCTGCGGCAGCCCGCGACATCACGGTTCATCGCCAAGAAGCTGTTCGCGTTCTTCGCGTTCGAGAACCCTGACCCCGACGTCGTCGAGACTCTGGCCCGCGTGCTACGCGAGCACCGCTACGACCTCGCACCGATGCTGGAGAACATGTTCCTGTCCGAGGTGTTCTTCAGCGAGCGGGCCATGGGAACCCAGATCAAGAGCCCCGTGCAGCTCATGGTCGGGTCGATCCGCACCTTCGGGATCGAGAACGTCGACTACGCGGCGGTGGACAGGAGCTTGCAGGGTATGGGTCAGCACCTGTTCGAGCCACCCAACGTCAAGGGATGGGATGGGGGACGCGCGTGGATCAGCGCTGAGCGCATCCTGGTCCGCTACAACGCCGTCGCCCAACTCGTGGGGGCGTCCCGGGGCGGCGGCATCGACGTCGTCAGAATGCTCGAAGGGCGACCGTTCGCATCCGCAGGCGAGGTCGTGGACCACCTCGCCCGCGTAGCGCTCTCCACACCTCTGCACGAGAGCAAGCGACGAGAGCTCGTCGCCTCGCTCGGGGACCTCCCCCCCTCGTCGAAGTGGGCGGCCCGACGGCGCGAGATCAACCGGAAGCTCCGGGCCCTCCTCGTCCTGTTGACCAGCATCCCCGAGTACCAGATCACCTGAGGAGTCTGGCATGGCTCGTATCCGAATCGCGACGCGGCGACAGTTCATGGTTGACGGGCTCGGGCTCGTCGCCGCCGGCGCCGGCCTTTCCGATGCCCTGCTCCGAGACGCGGTGTCCGGACCGCGCGAACCCGGACACCGGGTCGTCGTCATCTTGCAGCTCAGCGGGGGGCACGACACCCTGAGCGCACTCGTCCCCTATGGGCACGAGGAGTACGGCCGCGTCCGCAAGGCCACGCGCATCGGAGAGAAGGAAGTCCTGAAGCTCGACGACGAGCTGGGACTCCACCCCGCACTCGGAGGTTTCAAGGACCTCCTGGACGATGGAGCCTTCGCGGTGATACCGGGCACCGGGTACCCGAGCCCGAACTACAGCCACTTCAAGGCGATGGACATCTGGCACATGGCCGACCGCAGAGGCCGGCGAGTCCCCTACGGGTGGATCGGCCGGTACCTGGACGACGCATTCGAGGGCAGTACGGATCCGTGCCTCTCCCTGGCGATCGGGGCCGGCCGCTGCCCACCCGCACTGGTCGGCAAGGAGCACCCCGGTCTGAGCTTCTCCCGCCCCGATCGGTTTCGCTACATGGGTGACCGGGGAGACAAGCGCCAAGGCGCCACGTATCGGAAGCTCAACGAGTTGCCTGCGACGTCGACCCCCGCGAACCTGGAGTTCGTCGCGCGGACGGCGGCCGCCGCGAACGCGAGCAGCGCCCGCATCCGCGAGCTGGTCGCTGCCTACAAGCCGCGCGTTCCCTACCCGAACACGCGCCTCGGGAGGTCCCTCCGCACCGTGGCCGCGTTGATCTCGGGAGGCATGAGCACGCGCGCCTACCACGTTTCCCAGGGCGGCTTCGACACCCACGCCGGTCAGCGGACCAGGCACGACGAGCTCATGACCCGGCTGAATGCAGCGGTCGTCGCCTTCCAGAAGGACCTGAACGCGCAGAACCAGGCCAAGCGCGTGCTGACGTTCACGTTCAGCGAGTTCGGCCGTCGCGTGAAGGAGAACGGCAGCAAGGGAACCGACCACGGCGCGGCCGGGTCCATGTTCCTTTTCGGGCCTGGCGTCAAGCCCGGTATCCACGGGAAGCACCCGAGCCTCACCGATCTTCAGGGCGGAGGCGGCGGCAGCCTCAAGCACACGGTCGACTTCCGCAGCGTGTACGCCACCGTCCTCGAGAAGTGGTTCGAGACCAAGAGCGAGCCCCTGCTCGGCAAGCACCCCCTCAGCGACTGCATCGCGTGACGCAACGCAGGAGCCCGGGGTCTCAGCGTTTCTGACCGTGCGTGCGCAGGTAGGTGATCAGCGCTCGGAGATCGTCTCGAGGGAGCCCGTCCACGATGCCCTCCGGCATGGCCGAGACCTTGGAGGCGCGCATGACATCGATGTCCGACCGGTTGACGCGGTGGTGTTGGTCGCCGCTGTCGATGAGCTCGATGGTAGTCCTCGTTTCTGACAGGAGGCGGCCCGTGAAGATCTCGTCGTCCTTCGTGAAGACCATCCAGAGACGGTAGGTGGACTCGAGCGAACGGTTGGGATCGACGATCTCGGTGAGGAGGTCCTGCTTGCTGCGCGCACCGACGCCCTCGAGGCTCGGCGCCATCTTCCCTCCCACGCCATTGAAGGTGTGGCAGCTGGAGCAGAGGGTGCGGAAGACCTGCCGGCCCCGAGCGGGATCCCCGGGCGTCGCGACCACGGGTAGGAGACGCTCGAGCACGGCCTCTCGCGTCGCATTGGTGAAGCCGGGTCGTGAGCGCTCGATGATCTCGATACGTCTGGCCGTCGCGCCGTCCACGGAGAGCCTCATCTGCTGCCAATGGGCGGCGGAGAGATCGGTGCGGGGAACGCGGCCGCTCTCCAGCGCGTCGAGCAACGCGATGGTCCAGACCCGGCGGCGCAGCAACGCGGAGACCGCGTCCGCGCGGATGTCGGCCTTGAACGAGCTCCAGTGATCGAGAAGCGCCGGGCCGGTCGTCGGCGACGCGCTGTCCGCAAGCGTGTTGACCAGGCCGCGGCCCACCTCTGGCGGAGTCTCCGGCTTGATCTCGGTGAGGATCGTCTTCACCGCGGCCGGACCGTCGTCGATCCGCAGGAGGTGACGGGCAGCACCGATGCGCGCGGTCGTCTCGGACTCCGGCCCGGCCAGGATCCGGCCCAGCTCCTGTCTCAAGGCGAGGATCTCGTCCACGAACAGGTCACGCCGCCCCCACCGGTCCGTGATGGAAACGAGCTGCACGCGCTGGTCGAAGGGCAGGACCTTCATCAGCGCCGCGAGCTGCCTCTGCTTCGCGGGCCCGAGGTCCGGCGCCTTCCCCGAAGGCCATCCGGACGCGATCCCCTGCAAGACGTATGCAGCGAGGCCCTCGTCCGCCTCCGCCAGCGCGGTGAGGGTCCCGATCACGGACTCCACCGGACCTCGGCTCGCATAGTGGCGCGTGACGTTGCGTACGACGTCGCCGAGGACGTGCGGGAGGCTGGCGAGCGCATTGCTCTGCCCGAGCTCCAGGAGGCTGACGTCGTCGAACCACGCGGTCCCTCGCGAGCGCCCCCAGCCGCCGAACAAGCAGTTGATGCTGACCCGGTCGCGATTACCGGTGTCGAACTCGCACCCGACCTCCTGCCAGCCTCCCGTGCCGGCGACGGCTCCGGTGATGGTGCGCGCGGGCATCACGTGGACGTTCATCAGCGCCCCATACGCACCTTCGAGGTTCCGGATCGACTCGGTCCGGACCCAACCGGACAGCCGATACCGGGTGTTCCGCTTCACGTCGACGTCCACGAACCAACTCGTGTCGGCACCAGCCGTGGACGAGATCTCGAGGCACCAGTCGCCCGTCCGCCCACCCCGAGCCAGACGGAGCTGCGCGCGGCCGGAGTAGGTACGAGGCCGCCAGCGCACGGGGCCTTGGCTCGCGTCCTCCGACCGATCTTCGAACGAGGGGTTGGGGAGTAGGTTCTCCGGCGCCGGCGGCACCACCGGCCGGCTCGAAGCCACCCGGGTCCGCGCGAGGACCGCGCGCAGGAAGCCGGCGTCGTGCCGCGCTGCCGCGACGGTCGCGGCGTCGGGGATCCACCGGTCGGCCGCATTCTCCCTGCGGCGAAGGCGATCGAAGACCGCCACCCCGGCGCCGGCCGACGCCGGCATGTCCGCGAGTGCGAGCAGGGCCTCGCGCCGCACGAGCAGATCGCCGTCGTCGAGCACGCCACTCGACAGCAAAGCGTCCCGGGAAACCGCGTCGCGGGGAAGCACGCGGAGCGCGTTCGCGCGCACTGCTTGCGCGGGGTGGCCGAGCGCGGCACGCGCGGCCGCCGGGGCGGCGCCGTCGCCACCGTCGAGAACGCCGAGACCGTGCAGGGTCCACAGGGCATGGATCGCGCCCGGGGTGCTCCCGATACCGTCAAGCGTCCGGTCCGCGATCAGCTGGAGAAGGGCGGGGAGCACGTCCGTCCTCCCCCGTTCCACGAGGAGCCGTTGTGCGTGGAGGCGCCAGAGCATGTTGTCGTTGCGCAGGGTGGCCACGAGCTCCGTCGGCGCTGCACGCGTGAGGTCGAGCGAGGCCGGGACCTTCGCGTCCTCCCAGACGAGCCGGTAGATTCGGGCGTGGCCCTTGTCGCGGTGTGGCGTGACGTACGCGTTGCCGCTTCCCGTCTCGAACCCGTGCGGGGTGGGATTGTGCTGCACGATGTAGCTGTACCAGTCGACCATCCAGATCGCGCCGTCCGGTCCGACCTCTGCGAAGGTGGGCGCGCACCACTCGTCGCGGCTGGCGAACGCGTTGTAACCGTCCCTGGCCACGAACCCGCTGCCCTCGCGCTCGAGCCGACTCAGGTGCAGGAGGTGCCCGGTCGGCGAGTTGATCAGGGCGACCCGGTTCCAGTAGCTCGCCGGGAAGCTCCGCGCCGTGTACAAGGCACAGCCGGCGGCGGCGGTGTAACGACCGTGCCAGTCCACCTGCCGGACCTTGTCCGTGATCGGGTGCAACGCGCGGTAGTCGGCAATGAAGGCCAGCCCGCGACCGTGCCAGCCGGTGACCGATTCGTAGTACCGGTTCGGGATCGCGAGGTAGTTGCACTGGTCGTTGTTCGCGGTGGAGCAGAACACCTCGCCGGCTTCGCCGATCCCGAGCCCCCACGTGTTGTTGCTCGTCGAACCCAGGAACTCCAGCGACGAGCCGTCGGGGAGGAACCGGTATACACCCTGTCGGAACGATCGCCGCTCCGTACCGATGGTCCCGTTGAAGGCGGAGTAGCCGACGGTTCCCCACACTTGGTTGTCGAGGCCCATCCGCAGACTGCTCGGACCGGCGTGCGTGTCGCCCGTGCCCCAACCAGAGAGGAGGACGTCCCGCTCATCGGCGCGGTCGTCGCCGTCCGTGTCGCGCAGGAGCAGGGTCACGGGTGGCTGGTGCACGATCACGCCCCCGCGGGCGAAGACCAGGCTGGTGGGAATACTCAGCCCGTCCGCGAAGACGGTGAAGCGGTCCGCGCGGCCGTCGCCGTCGGTGTCCTCGCAGATCTTGATCCGGTCATGTCCCTTCCCCGCCGGCTGCCGGTCGTTGGGGTAATCGACGGTCTCGGCGATCCAGAGGCGACCCCGCGCGTCCCACGCCATGGCGACGGGGTTCACGATCTCCGGCTCGGAGGCGAACAACTCGAGGTGGACACCCGACGGGACCAGGTGATGAGTCATCGAGTCCTCCGGCGGGAGGGGCTCCTGCATGGTCTTTCTGTGTGGTGAGTCGTTGCGGCGGTCCGGCCGGTAGTCGGGAATGGTGGCCGGCCGGTAGGAGAACGGCTTGGGCCTGCGCACCGGCAGCACGAACCGATCCCCCGCGGCCCACCGGACGCCGCGCTCGACGAGGTCGTGAAAGCCGGGGTGCGCCCAGGTGCGCTGGTCGTGGCCCCACGCCGTGTAGAAGACCCGCCCCTTGTCGTGCTCGCGAACCCACGTCCACGGCTCGCGATGCTCACCTTCCACGCGACAGGAGAGGACGTGGCGATCTTCGACGTGCCGGTGATGGACGTACGTCTCGTCCCAGCTCTCGAACGCCATGAAGCCCCGCGTGACGGCGTGGTCACGATCGATGATCTCGGTACGAAACGTTCCCGTTCCGTGTCGCTGGAACTGCGCGCCGACCATCTGGACGTACGCGTCGGAGTTGCGGAAGCAGTACGACGCGCAGTGGATCGGGACGAGTCCCTTGCCGCCGGCGACGAAACCGATGAGCGCCTTCTCCTGCTCTGGACCGAGCTGGTCGAAGTTGGCGTAGATCAGCAGACAGTCGTATCCGGCCAGCGTCTTCGGGTTCAGGTCGTCGAGCGTCTCGGTGTAGGTCACCGCGATGCCCCGCCGTTCGAGGACGGGCTTCAACTGCGCGACCCGCTCCGCTGGGCGGTGATGGCCCCGGTCCCCGAGAAAGAGCAACCGAACAGGCGCCGCATCCTGCGCGAAGATCGTGGCGCATGGGATCATGGCCCCCAGCACCAGGGTGAGGCGCGCCCCACTCCACATCGTCAACATCATCATCGCTCCAGTCCGGGGCGCCCTCTCCTGTCGACCGATGTGCGCCGCCGGCATGATACCCAGGCCGGACGCGCCGAGAGATCGCAAGCGCGTCCATTCGCGCGATGTACTGACGCCCATCACGATGAGCGAGCGCTTGCCGACACGTGCCGGCGGGTAGAGTTGGGCCTCATGGACGACGTCCTCGAGGAACTCGCAGCCACCATCCGTGGGCACGGGCGGGACTCGCATGAGCGGGCGGAGGAGCTCGTGCGGACGGCGCTGGAGGACGAGACTACACCGGAGGTCATCCTCGAGTCGAGCCTCGTACCTGCAATGGCGGATGTCGGACGACGGTTCAGGGACCGGGAGATCTTCGTACCTCAGGTGCTGGTCTCGAGCCGGGCGATGCAAGCGGCGCTGCGGGTGCTGGAGCCGCTACTCACACCGGGGGCGTTCGAGACCAGAGGCCACGTCGTGATCGGAACGGTGAAGGGGGACGTGCACGACATCGGGAAGAACCTCGTCGCGATGCTCCTGCGTGGATCGGGGTTCGTCGTGACGGACCTCGGCATCAACGTCCCGATGCAGCGGTTCGCCGACACGATCGAGGAGGTGCAGCCCGAGATCGTCGGGCTCTCCGCACTCCTGACGACCACCATGATGCAGATGGAATCGTATGTCGAGGAATGGGTGCGACTCGGCCTGCGCGGCCGCGTGAAGGTGATGGTCGGTGGAGCGCCCGTGACGTCCGCATTCGCTCGGAAGATCGGCGCCGACGCGTACGGGAGGAACGCATCCGACGCCGTCGACGCCGCGCTCGCTCTCGTTGAGGCTGGCCGCGGAGGGACCGCTGGAGAGCGGACGGCGTGACGGGCCGCGAACGCATGCGGGCCGTGATGACGGGGGGCACACCGGATCGCGTGCCGGTCATGTGCCAGCTCGCGCTCGGGCACTACTTCCTGAACGCCGGTCTGGACGCGATCGATATCTGGCACGACACGGAAGCGTTCGCGGAGGCGCTCGTCACTCTGCAACGTCGCTACGGATTCGACGGCATCCTCGTGAACCTGCCCGGACGCGACCCGGACTGGCGGAGCGCCATCGACGCCGTCGAGGCCGAGCCCGACGACCCCGCGACGCGGCGGATCCGGTGGCGCGACGGCCGGGTCACCATCGCGCCGCCCGACGAGACCCCGTGGGTCGTCGCCGCGAACGGGTCGTCCACGAGACCCGCTTTCGACGACGTCGATCCGGACGGTCTCCTCTACGTCGAGCCCCACGATCTCTCCGGCGCGAAGTACCCGTTCTCGTGGGGCTTCGACGGCGAGCCAGCTCCTCTGGACCCGGATCGCTTCTTCCCGAAGTGGCACACCGACACCCTCCTCCGCGTCCGCGCACGTGTGCCCGACGTATCCGTTCACGCCGAGGTCTTCTCGCCCTTCTCGCAACTCATGGAGCTCTGCGATCACGAGTCGGTGCTCATGGCGTTGGTGCTCGATCCGGAGCGCGTGGACGCTGCCCTGTCCCGGCTCGCCGAGGGTGCCTCCCGGCTCGCGGTCCTGTGGGCCGGTACGGACTGCGACGCCATCCTCGTCTCGTCGGCATTCGTCGGAGGTGGCCTGATCTCCCGTGAGGACTACGCGCGCTTCGAGCTGCCGCACCTTCGGCGCATCGTTCGTGCCGTTCACGAAGCGCGGCCAGGGCTTCCCGTGTACGTTCACACCTGCGGCGCCCTCGGCGACCGCCTCGACCTCGTCGCCGAGTCCGGTGTCTCCGGCATCGACACCCTCGACCCACCCCCGCTCGGTGACGTCGAGCTCGAGGACGCGTTCCGGGAGGTTGGCGATCGTCTCTTCCTCAAGGGCAACCTCGACCCCGTCGGGACGCTGCTCGAGGGAACCGTCGACGACGTCAGGACTGCTGGGTACCAGCGGCTCGCGGCGGCACGAGGCCATGGGGGCTACATCCTCTCGACGGCTTGCTCGGTCCCTTCGCACGCGCCACCCGAGAACATCATGGCGCTGCGAGGCATCGTCGACGAGAGCCACGCATGAACAGGCTCCTGGATCGCCTCGCGGAAGGCGTGCTTGTGGCGGACGGAGCCATGGGCACGATGCTCCAGTCCGCAGGCTTGGGACCGGGCGGGTGCGGCGAGGCGTGGAACGTGGAGCGGCCGCAAGTGATCCTCGAGATCCACGAGGCCTATCGCGAGGCGGGCGCGGACCTGATCACCACGAACACGTTCGGGGGAAACCCACAGCGGCTCGCGTTTCACGGGCGCGCGGATGACGTCCAGGAGCTCAGCCGCGCCGGGGCCGTCCTCGCACGTTCCGCGGCGGGAGAGGACGGGCTCGTCCTCGGCGACCTCGGCCCATCAGGAGAGGTCCTCGCGCCCCTCGGCACCCTCGAGGCCGACGACTGGTCGCGCGGCTGCCGACTGCAATCCGAAGCCCTCCTCTCCGGCGGCGCCGACGCGATCATCGTCGAGACCCAGTACGCCGTGACGGAGATGACGCTGGCGGTCGAGGCTGCGCACGCGGCCGGCGCGACCGTCGTCCTGGCCAGCTTCGCGTTCGGGAAGACGCCTTCGGGGCCCCGGACCATGATGGGAACGACGCCTCGCGAAGCTGCCGAGGCCATGGTCCGGGTGGGCGCCGACGTCATCGGCATGAACTGCGGCACCGGGCTCGACCGCGAGGACCACGAGAGGGTCCTCGAAGCCTACCGATCGGTCACCGCACTCCCGCTTCTCGTGCAACCGAACGCAGGCGACCCCGCGTCCATGGGCGGCGAACAGGTCCATCCGTTCGCGCCCGACGACCTCGCTGCCTGGTTCGACTCACTGGTTGGGAAGGGAGCCGCCATCGTAGGCGGGTGCTGCGGAGCGACCCCTGAACACATCCGCGCGTTCGCTCAGCAACGGCGCGGCTGACGGTAGGTGCCTCGCCTCTGTTCACCCCTCGACGCGGGCGGTGACCTCCATCTCGAACGCGAGTTCCTCGCGGCAGACATCCGCCACGAGCGACAAGCACGGCCAGGGGACGTCGTCCCTGCGGCCCTCGAACTCCTGGCGAATCTCGTCCGTCTTCGCGTACGCGATCGCCGAGAGGACGTGCTCGTCGCGGCATCCGAAGTCGTGGAGGACGGCCCGGACATGTTGCAGGGTTGCCGCGATCTGCCGTTCCGGGTCGTTCACGTGTTCGGTGCGACCCTCGTCGTCGATCGCAGCGGTGCCTGAGACGAAGAGGGTCTTCCCGGCCGGAGTCACGGCGAGCGTAGCTCGGGAGAAGGCAGAGCCGTACTGGAAGGCAGACTGCTGGTCACCGCCCGCGGCGACGTGGTGGCTCGCGCCGGAATCTCCGACGATTGCGACGGCGTCGAGTGCGCACGCCTGCCCTCCGCCCGCGGGAACGATCCCGATTCCGGTGCTGGCCGGCAGAACCGACCGACCGGCGGCAGGGTCGATCAGCCCGCGCTCGGTGAAGAACTCCGTCCGCACCTGGTTCAGGTCCGCGTACCAGGGGCAAATGTCGCCGAGCCACAGCCAGGTCCGTGCCAGATCCGCCGTGGTGCCGCCGGCGATCTTCAGCAACGCCTCGGCCTTCTCGAACATGCGCCGCGCCTGCCTGGGCGCGGGGCCGGCCTCGGGGGCCGCCACGCCCGCGAGGCTCACCCACTTGTGTGATCCGTCGGTGATGACGCGACCGCGCGCGTGTCCTTCGTGCTCGAGCACCCGTGGTCGGCCGTCGGTGCGCACGGCGTGGACCTGGACCCCGGCAAGCCGGCCGGAGCCCGCCGCAACGAGGCAGGTGGGCGGTACTGCATCGGCCAGGTCCCCATAGGTCGCAGACCGGATGGCGTTCAGCCGAGTGAACGCGTCTGGGGCAGCGAAGATGCGCTCCGCGAAGATCCAGGCCTCGTCGGAGATCAGCCGGTCCCGGATTGCCTCGAATACGTGCGTGACCGATTCGTCGTCGGTGCCGTTCCCCGGTGGCACCATGGTGACGTACAGCTCCGATGCGCCCTCGGAATGCAGGATGCGGGTCTCGAGTCCCAAGGGAGCGCCCTGATCGACTTCGGCCTCGTCCATGGTCAGCCACCGGGTGCGGTATGCACCGTGAGATAGACCTCTTTCGAAGCCAGCGATGCACCCGACGCCGACGTGATCCCCCGCAGCTGTATCTCGCAGATGCGCGGCGTGACGTGAGCACCTGTGCGCAGGTGAAGCGTCCGACGATCGGAGCTCAGATCCATGCCGGTCACGGGAACATCCTCGTGCGCAATCTCCTCGGAGTGATAGACGCCCTTGTACTCGTGAAACCAGCGGTGGACCTTGCGACACGCATCGGGCCCGACCGAAGCCGGGTCGACGGGGCCGGTGAAGGTGATCTCGAACCCGTCGGCGACCGTCCGCGCCTCGAGGATCGCGAACGGTGACGCCGGTTGCGGCCACACCCGGTAGATGCCGCCTCGCGCACGTTCCGGATACCAATCGCCCTCCGACATGAACCCGACATACAACGCGCCGTCGGGCCCGAACGCGAGATCAGTAGGGCCGGCGTCGATGCCTTCGAGAAAGGCGTAGCACGCTCCCTGCCGCAGCGAACCGACGGCCTGATCGGTCCAGCGGATGACCCGGCGCGTGTTGTAGTCGGCGGCGAAGGCGTGGCCCTGGAAGACGCCAAACGGTCTGGCGGACTCGGCGAACGCAACTCCGTTGAGCGAGCGACACCAGGGGTAGGGCACGTAGAGCACGGGCTTCTTCACCTTGTGCTGGTCGGGCTCTCCCCAGCCATAGTGGTCGCCGACCTGCATCTGATTGATGGTGCAGGTGACATTCCAGTGCCCCTGGTTGCCCGTGAAGTAGATGCGGCCGGCCCGGTTGCTCGTCCAGCCGAAGTTGTAGCGAGTACCGTCGCCGACTTTCACCGTGCGTCCGTCGGGCGTGATCTGGAGGACGCTTCCACGAAAGTGGTGTCCGCGGACCTTCTTCGGACGTTCGAAGGGCGTACTCGTGGACGCGTACAGGTTCCCTCGCCGGTCTCGCGCAAGACCGAAGGTCCAGTCCCAGGGATGGCCCGCCCAATCCCACGCCGAGCTCAGGATGTCGTAGGAGTCCGCGCGTCCATCGTGATCCGCGTCGCGGATCCGGTAGACCGCACCCGGACTGCAAGCGTGCAGGACATCGCCGAACACGTCGAGGGCATTGACCTGGTCGAGCGTCCCTCCGAAGGTCCGGTACTGATCCGGCACGCCGTCGGCGTCCGCGTCCTCGACGATCCGGATCTCGCCATCGTAGCCGCCCGCGATCAGCTTCCCGCGCCAGAACGCGAGCGCGCATACCAGGAAGTCGTCGGGCAAGGGGAGCCGCTCGACGCGGTAGCCCGCGGGAGCACTGACACCGCCAGGGCGCTCCAACGCATCGAGCAGGCGGGCGGACGCTTCGTAGGCCGGCGCCTCCTCCGGAGGAGGACGAGAATCCCCTGGCCACGATCGTGGCGGACCGGACCGGACGTCGGACGCACGCGCGTGCCGAGATACCTGGACGACGACTTCTCCGCCACCGCTCGTGCCGGAGTCGGTGAGCAGGATCGCCACGCGTCCCGCACCCGGGAGGGACTCCGGGTCGAAGACAGCGTCCGGCAAGAGCGGCTCGTCGGTGAACGGTTGCAGGACGGGACAGGTGATCGCCGCCGGTGGGGTGACCCACCGCGCCGCGCCGTTCGCTTTCGCGCGGACGGCGAGGACGCCGCCCTTCGTCTGCGCGACGATCGTCGGCTGCTCGTGGAGCAACGCGCCCGACTCCTCCGCGGGGGCCGCCCCGGGAATCTGTACGACGGCGTCGTACTCGGGCGGCAGGCCCGTGATCCTGATCCGACGCGTGTACCCGCTCGAGTCTTCGCCGGGCGGGTTCGGATCGACGGTCTCTACCACCGTTACCCATGGGCCGACGAACGGATCAGCGCCCCGGTGCCCCGGCGCGCGAAGGCGATAGGTTATCCGCGCGGCCCGCGTCAGGATGTCCACGCGGTCCAACCATCCGAAGCGGTCACGCCACGACGGTGGTGCGGTCCAGTTGCCCGACGCGCGCTCACGAAACACGATCGGCGGGCTGCGGTCGGAGCTCGTCCAGAGTAGCTTTCCCGATGGCACCCACCGGTGGTGGGCACCGTGTCGACCAACCTCACGCAGAAACCCCCCTGTCCAATGGCCCAGCCAGGACAGCCGGCCGCCGTCGAACAGCAGTGAGGGGCCGTCCTTGAACCCGATCGCCACGCCCCGGGTTGCTTGCAACGGTCCGTTTCCCCGGATGCGTCCCTGCACGACAGCCGGTCGGTCGCCCGGCACCGGGACGACCCGCTCCGGCGCCTTCGCGATCGCGATGCGGTTCGGTGGCGTCGTGGTGAGGTACCGCCACAGCACCTCCTTCTGGGCGAGAAGGTCCTGTCCCGCGACATCCGCCACCGCCGTGGAGAACGACGGCATGGGCGTCCCCGGCCGGATCCGCTCCGGGTTGGAGAGCCACCGGTGGAACCACGCTCGGCTGATCCGGCGCCCGACCATCGCGAGGTCCGGCCCGACCGTCCCGCCCGCGGGCACGTGCTTCCCGACGTGATGGCACGCGGCGCACGCGAATCCCGTGTGGCTGAGCAGCTTCGTGGCCGCCGGGGCGAGGTTCTTCGGCAGGTGCGCCGGCGCCTTCGGACCCGGGTCGTCCCGGACCGAGTCCGTCGCGACGAGCCAGTCCACGATCGCGTTGCGCTCGTGGTCGTCCATCGCAAAACGCGGCATGCGCATGACCAGCCAAGGACGGGCCGACGGTGCCTTGCCGGACAGCACATCGCCGAGCCACGCCGGCTTGAGCTTGGCGCCGACCCCGCTCAGATCGGGAGCCACGAGAGCCTCGGCGATGGACGGGCGGTCAGCGTTCTCGCTCGCACCCTCACCGAGGTACCGGAGCAGCGCACCCTGAAAGCGCTCGGCCCCCGCACCGTCGCGCGTGTGGCACCGGAGGCAGAGAAAGCGGGTCTGCACGGAACGCCTGGCGCGCTCACGGCTCGCGAGTGGCGTCGGATGCCGCGGGCGGTCGTCGAGAAACGACACCAGCGCCGCGCGTTCCGCCTCCGGCAGGGCAAACAAGAGCCCGATGCCCTCCCCCGGAGGCCGGCGCTCGCCGGGTGCCACGCGCGGCGCGACGCACCCACGACCCGTACGACCTCCGACGCCCAGCCGGGGCGCCCGTGCGGTGGGTGTATCGACGCCGGGGATGTCGTGACACGCGGCGCAGCGCAGGCGCTCCACCAGGCCCCTGCCCCGCGCGATTGTGTCCGCGTTCCCGTGCTCGTCCGTGGTCTCCGCACGGAGGACCGGCGCCGGGAGCCGCGTCCCGTCTCCCAGCTTCCGGAACTCCGACAGGTAGGCCGCGAGGTCCGCGGCCTGCATCTCGGTGAGCCCGAAATCGGGCATACGTCCCCGCGGATGCCACGTTAGCGGCGCCTCGAGGAAACGCAGGAGGGACCCGCGGCTCCACTTGGCCCCGACGTCCACGAGGCTCGGTGCTTCCGCCGGGTCGGCCTCGTCCGGATGCTCCGGCGCGTGACACGCGATGCACCCCAGCTCGTGGAAGAGCCGGCGCCCGGCGTTCCTCGAGCCGGACGGGAAGCTCGAGGCGGATCGCTGGCGATAGCGCTTGTCGCGATCGAGCTTCCGCTTCATCTCTCGGTCGGGCTCGAGGCTTCTCAGGAACGCGACGATGGCGTGCACGTCCTCGTCGCCGCTCTTCGCCGCAAGAGCGGTGATGGCCGGCATGCGGGTTCCCGGTCGTACGGTCTGCGGATCACGGATCCACCGCTCGAGATACTCCGGGCTCATGGCGGCGCCCCGCACGAGAGGTGGCCCCGGCTTGGGAGTCGCGTCGCTCCCTGGGATGTCGTGGCAGCGTGCGCAGGCATGGAGCTCGACCAGGTTGCGACCTCGTTCATGCGCGAGCGTCGTCCCGACCTCGTTCTCGCGAACCACCCGGTGTGCGAGGTGCCGAGCGCCGATGACCTCCCGTGGGAAACCGTCGCTCTGCCAGAGGAGCTTCGCCCGGGCCCCGTCCGTCGTACCGTGGTACCCGACCCGGACGGTGTGGTAGCCGCGTTCGAGCTTGACGGGATCCCCGACCGGCTCCGCCGTCCGCAGCACCGGCCGACCGTCGACGTGCACGTCGAGCCCGCGGTCGGACTCGGGTGAGAAACGGTAGAGACCGTCCTGGGGGACGAAGAGCTCCCCGGTCCACTCGACGGACAACCGCCCTTTCGCAAGGCGGTCGTCGGGAGCTCCATCCGTCCAGTCGAAAGCCACGAGCGGATCGATACGCGTCGCCGCAGGCCGACCCTCCGGCGGACCGGCCCAATACCGCCCGATGAGTCCGCGCGCGGTTCCGCTTCGCACCTCGCGCGGCCGCGTCTGCCAGCGCGCGTAGGCCGCGTCGATGTCGCTTCGGTCGGCGTTGCCGTCGAACACCGCGATGCCGTAGCGCAGGGTGAACTGCTCACCCGGGCGCAGCCGCACGGGCTCCTTGGTCAGCCCGAGGGTCGCGGCGAGATACGCGAACGGCCGTTCCATCGTGAACCAGGTCGCGGGATGACGCGGATTGGCGCTCGCGTCGAACATCGCGACGGTCACCGATTCTCCGTTGCCCGGGTCCGCGGTGTACGCGCTCCAGCTCGCCGGTCGGTCGTTCGTTCCCGGGACCCCGTCTCCACCGACCGCGTTGCGGAACCGACCGCCCCGGTCCATCGACTCGACGAAGCGGGCGCCGAGCCCGTTGTAGGCAGCGCCGGCGATCTCCGTGCCAGGCCGTCCGGTCGGCACGGAGAACGTGGACCGCCACGTGAGGACCCGGGGCTCGCCCACGCGCGCTGCCGGGATCTCCAGCACGCGATCCTCGTCGAGCAAGGTCTCGCCATCAGGTCGCTGCCAGCGAAGTCGCTGGCGCAGCGTCGCGACCTCGACCGTTCTGATAGCGGGGCCGTCACCGGTCCGGGTGTTCACGACCTCGAGGCGCGTCCAGCCGGCGTGGACCTCACGGCCGCTCGCGGTCGCCTCCTCCCAGAAGTTCACGCCGTCGACCGACCATGCCAGCATGAGACCGTGGTGGTGCAGGTGATCCGCGGGCGCATCGCGAAGGACGTTCGTGCCTGACGGCGAAGTCAACTCGGCGACGTACGGCTTGTGGGTCGAACCCTCGTAGCGGTAGCGGAGAAGGACCCGGTCGCGGTCCGTCACGGTGACGAACCCGTCATCGCGAACGATCGCGAGACGCTCCTGGGCGCCCAGCGTGGTGCCCAGGAGCACCGGGAGAACGAACGACAGGGCGACGGATCGGAGCTGGCTCATTTGCGGGGCTCTCGAGGTCGTTTGTGAGCTCAGGCGTCGACGAGCGGACGCAGGTGTTCGATGCTCCGCGCTGCCTCCTCGATCGTGCCGCACTCCACGGACAGGACCAGATCGCGGTCGGCGGCTCTGCAGACGGCAACCACCGCCTCCCAGTCGATGACCCCGTCACCGCAGGCGCACCCCACCGGTGTCCCCGTGACCTTGCCCCGTTCCGTATCGGACTGCTCGACCGAGATGTCCTTCGCATGCACGTGCACGAGCCGGTCCTGCACGTGCTCGAGCCACGTGATCGGGTTCTCACCGGACAGATACCCGTTCCCGGTGTCGAAGTTGATCCCGATCGCCGGGGAGTCCACGAGCCCGTGAATGCGGTCCAGACCATCGGGTGTCTTCGAGTACTGCTGGTGGGGCTCGATCCCGATGAGGATCCCCCGCGGTGCCGCCACCGCCGAGGCCTCGCGCAGGGTGTATCGCATCAGCTCGTGGTCTTGCTCCTCGGTCGTCCAATCCGGCTTGGGTCCTTCGTCCGTGTTGACGACGGGCGCACCACACTCGGCGGCGAAACGGACGGCCTGCTTCAGGTAGTCCGTTGCGATATCGGGTTTGCAGAGAGGCGTGTGCGACGACAGCCCGGAGAGGCGGACGCCGGCTCGTTCACACGCTCGCCGGATCCGCAACGGATCGTCGAGCATGGAGACGCTGTGGAAGTACCCCGCTTCGCTCAGGAGCTCCCGCCCCCAGTGCACCATCGGCTCCACGTAGGCGTACCCCAGTTCGGCCGCCTTCTCGACGCCCCACTCGAAGGGCTTGTCGTCGTGACGGACGAACTCCATGTTCACACCGATGTTCAGGCGACCCATGCGATGGCGCTCCTCTACCAGGAGGCCCATTAGACGCTCCGCCCGCAGTGCTGGCCACGGCAAGGCTGCCCGCCGGACATGATCACCGTCAGGTGGTGGTTGGCGTCCGTCTCGTGCGCGAGGGCGCTTGGTAGCATCGCGACCGGGAAACCAGAGACGCGAAAGCGTCACTCGACGCGAAAGAGCCACCGTCATGAGAGCCTCTGGACTGCATGCCCCGCGCCCGACGATCCTGATCGGGATCTGCGCCCTCGCGTTGGCAGTGGGAGGAGAGCCTGACCCACCGCACCTCCCGCTTGCGAACGGGCCGTTCCACTCGCCGTACGACGTGGCGTTCTCGCCCGACGGCAAGTTGCTCGCGGTCTCCGACCGAACCGCGCAAGCCGTTTGGCTGGTCGACATGGCGAAGGGCAACTCCCTACGCTCGGTAGCTCTCGACGGGGAGGGAACCGGTGTCGCATGGGCGGAGGACGGAGGACGCGTCTGGGTCGGTGAATACGGGGCAGCAAGCGTTGCCGAAATCGATCCGCGTTCGGGTGCCGTCGTGCGTCGGCTGTCCGTCGGCCGTTATCCGAAGGGTGTCGCAGTGGCTGCCCGTCGCGGGTTGCTACTGGTCTCGAATTCGGGGACCGACAGCGTCTCGCTGCTCGATCTCGACACTGGCCGGGAAGCGAAGCGGATCAGCGTTCCCCGTGAGCCCCAGTTCATCGCCGTGACGCGCGACGAATCGCTGGCCTTGATCGGAAACCTGCTGCCCGCCGGCCGCGCCACGGCCGCGGATCACGCCGCCGTCATCAGCGTGATCGACCTGAGCGCGCGCGTGCTCGTCGCGAACGTACGACTACCACCGGGCTCGACCGCCGTACGCAAGATCGTCGCGAGCCCCGACGGCCGCTGGGCGTACGTCGTTCACTCGCTCGGCCGAACCAAGGTGCCGACGACCCAGCTCGAGCGGGGGTGGGTGAACACGAACGCGCTCAGCATCATCGATCTCCGCGCCCGCACGCGGTACGCGACCGTCCTGCTCGATCACCCGATGGAGGGCGCCGCCGATCCGTGGGGAACGGCGCTCTCGAAGGACGGAAAGACGCTCTGGGTCACGCTGAGCGGAGTGCACGAGGTCGCGCGCATCGACATGGAGTCGCTGAACCGGTTCATGGGGGGGGGCCTGCCGGACGACCACCGTCTAC
>NZBC01000210.1 GCA_002687715.1 Planctomycetota bacterium
CGTCGCCTTCCGCGTTCAGGAGGCGCCACGCGTTGGTGAAACGATCCAGTCCCAGGACGTCGATTCGCAGCTTGAGCGCATCGGCCAGGCGCATCGCCAGCAGCCCGCGCAGATCAGGCGGTGCGTCGGGGCCGCCCAGGACGCGGAACGCGATCTCCGACCGCTTGTTGTAGAACCCGCGGGCGAGCAACTTTCCGCTCGGGGATCGCAGGCCGACGTACGCGCCGGGCGGAGGCGGTGACGCCGGACGCGCGATGCGTTTCTTGAAGATCCACGGGCTCCCGGGGAGCGTCCCACTCTTGAGTGCGATGTCCTGCGATCCCGTGCGACGTTGTTGCGGTCGACCTCCCACGCCGGTCTTCTAACACCGCCGAGACGTGACGTCAGTTGAGGAAACGTAGCCCGGAGAACATCGCGTCCAGCAAGCGGCCGTTTTCCTTCTCGTCCTCCGTCCGGCACCAGGCGGCGAACTGGCACGCTCGGCCCTGGATGACGATGAGGAGTATCTCGTAGGTGAGCGGCGTCTTCAGGGCCTTGGTGCGGACCCGGAACCGCAGCGCCCGCACGTCGTTGACCGTCGTCTCCTCTTCGCCCGAGACCTCGAACTTCCCGAGCGACTTCCGGAGCTGATAGAGGACCACGCTCTTGAGCTTGGCCAGTGGCAGGTCGCCTCGCTCGGTGACGGCCATGGCTGCACACTTGCCATCCTGGGTGTGGATGAGGATGTCAGCGTATTCGGGGGTCTCGTCCCCTTCGGCCGGCTCCCACGCCCACGGGAGCGTGAGGACATAGCGACGCTCCTTCGGCCGCAGCGACCACACCTCGAGGGGGGTGCTGTCGACGGGGTCGCCGCCGTTCTCGCCGCTGGGTAGCGAGCGGGCGATCTCGGCCAGGACGACTCTCTCGAGCATGGGTACGAGGTGCCAGGGCTTGTTGCCGCTCGCTTTCAAGGCGAGACGGATCTCGCTGATGACCTGTGGGATCGGTGGCGGCCCGCTCGTCAAGTCGACGATCTTGCCGCCGTCGATCCCGATGACCGCGACCACCGGCGTACCGGTGCCGCGGTGGTAGGAGATCTCGATCAACCGTGTCCCGCGCGGACCCTTGAGCTCGCGTTGGGTCATCCGGGCGCTCTCGAGCGCTTCCTTGATACCTCTCCGCCCGCAGGCGGCGACGATGACCCGGACCAGCAGACGCGCGGCGAGTCGTCGCGAGTACGAGGTGAGCCCCTTCGCGACGTTCGGGAACGCATTGTCCAGCAACCGCATCGGGTTGGCGAGATTCTCGACTGCGTCCGCGCCGCGCCCCCGCTGGAAGTACTTGGCGAAGGCCACGGCCACCTCCTCGGCGCTCGAGGTCTTGGGTGCGTAGCGGTGCAGGTTGTGGATCGGCCGCAGATGGGTCGCCCCATCTCGCATTGAGTCCGGGAAGAGGCTCTTGCGGGGTGGGATGGCGACCGCGGCTTCCCCGCCGGCCCCATTTGCCCCACCGGCGGCCGCTTCTCGCAGGAACCCACCGTGAGGCTTGACGCGGGTTTCGATCCATCGCTTGAACAGCCGAATGCGACCCTTGCCCACCTGCAGGTCGAGGTAGTTGGTCGTTTCCAGTACGGCGATTCCCTCGAAGACCGCTCCGTTCTGGAGGGTCACGACTTCGACGTCCTGCGCGTGGCTGGATTGCAACGGCAGCGCAAGCACGACGCCGAGCAGGAAACCTGACCTGAGGCGGAACATACAACTCCTGTCGAAGTGGGGGGGGTACCTCCACTCTCTTCGGACGAGTTCGCTTTCCGGCGTGAGTCGATGCGGCGGGGGGGGCCGAACATCGGGCCCCTGATAACCTGCGCCCGGCTGACCGTTCGGGGGACCGCGGTTCTTTGGGGATATGAAGGCGATGGCTGACGACGCGAAGCCCACGGCCGCTTCAAGCGCCTCGGATGAGACCCGCAGGATCGGGCGCGGGGCGCTGTACCTGACGATCACGAAGCTCTACTTCATCGTCGGCAGCTATGTGATCTACTTCGGCATCCCGCGGTTGGGGGGTGACCGCGGAGACGGCCTGCTGGGGGACTACAAGGCCGCGGGCGCGTGGCTGTCCGTGATCGGCACCGTCCTCGTGATGGGGACGACGCAGGCGATCGCCCGTTTCGTCGGACGCGAGCCCGAGAAAGCCCGCGGGATCAGCGGGCGCGGCCTTCGCCTGCAGGTCGGGCTCGG
The DNA here is from genome assembly GCA_002687715.1 of Planctomycetota bacterium. Lineage (GTDB taxonomy): Bacteria > Planctomycetota. The sequence goes on from NZBC01000210.1 coordinate 2,217, forward strand.
CGTCCTGGTCGCGGGTACGTACTTCCTCGCGGCTCCGTTCCTCGCCGAGGACTCGCCGGAGCTGATCACACCGATGCGCATCTCCGCGGCGATCCCTCTGATCTACGCGATGTACTCGGTGTTCATGGGAACGCTCAACGGCGAACGGCGGTTCGGCGAGCAGGCTCTGATGGACGGGAGCTTCACGACGCTGAAGATCTTCTGTGTCCTGGGATTCGTCCTGGCCATGCAGTCGGCGGCGGGTGGCTACGTGGGCTTCGCCACTGCGGCCGCCGCCGTACTCGTCCTCGGCGTGTTCATGACCCGGCGCGGGCACGGTTCGCTTTCGAGCAACATCGGGGCCACCCCGACCTCCGGAGAGATCTTCCGCTTCCAGCTGCAGACCGTCGGGTTCATGTTCCTGGTGCAGTGGATCGTTCAGATGGACCTCTGGTACGTCATCTGGTTCAGCGACCTGTCCGAGGCCAGCCTGACCCTGGAATCGGGAGAAGTGCTCACGACGAGCCAGGCGGCCCGCGCCGTCTACGCTGGCACTCAGCTCTTTTCCCAGATCTCCTACTCGGTGGTCGTCTCGCTCACGTTCGTTCTCTTCCCACTGATCTCGAGGCTCGGCGACGATCGCGCGGCGGCTCGGAACTACATCCGCGAGGCGCTGCGCTACGCGATCATCATGGTCGTGGGCGTCGCGTCTCTGCTCACTGCGGTTCCGGGTCCGACGCTCGACATGCTGATGCGGGATCTCCCGAGTCAGCTGAGTCTCATGCCGGGTGCTGAAGAGTCGTTGCGGTGGCTCGGCGCGGGCTACGTGTGCTTCTCGCTCCTCTTCGTGCTGTGCTCCGTACTCAATGCGGCGGGCAGACCGCGTCAGAGCATCGCGCTCATGGCGACGGTTCTGGGCGTGCAACTCGGGGCCGGCTTCGTTCTCACCTCGGCCCACGGACCGGTCGGGCAGGGGATCGCCGGGCTCATCGCAATGGCGGTCGGATTGGCGCTCGGTTTGTTCACCATGGGGCGGTGGGTCGGGAACGTGGTCCCGTTACCGACGGTCGGTCGCGTGCTCACCGCCGGACTCGCCGTGTACGGGCTTGCCCTTGCGTGGCATCCCGAGGGCAAGCTCATGACCCTCGTGCGGCTGATCGCGTGCGGCGTCGTGTACCTGGTGGTCGTGATCGCGTTGCGCGAGTTCACCAAGGACGACATGGCCAAGTTCAAGAAAATCCTCCCGGGCAAGACGGCGTGATCGAGGGGCGCCGGATCACCGTCGTCGTTCCAGCCTTCGACGAGGCCCCGCTGATCGGGCGCACGCTGGACAGCATTCCGGAGTCGGTCGATCGGGTGATCGTCGTCGACGACGCGTCGCCCGACGACACGTCGGAGCGGGTCGAGGCGCGCGGCGAGGAACGGGTGCGACTGGTGAGACGTGCATCGAACGGCGGAGTGGGCGCCGCGATCACAGAGGGGTACCGGACGTTCCTCGAAGAGGAGTCGGACGAGGAGCCCGGTCACGACGCGATCTGCGTCGTCATGGCCGGGGACGCGCAGATGGATCCCCGCGATCTCCCGCTGCTGCTCCACCCGATCCTCCACCTGGGCGCCGGATACTCGAAAGGGAATCGCCTCACGACCCACGACGTGCGAGAGGTCATGCCGCGAACGCGGTTCCTGGGCAACATCGTGTTCACGATGCTGACCAAGGTCGCGGCCGGGTACTGGCACGTGGTCGACAGCCAGTGCGGCTATGCAGCGATCACGCGCGAGGCGCTCGCCCGCATCGACCTCGGGCGGCTGTACCCGCGGTACGGCTTCCCCAACGACCTGCTCGTCAAGCTCAACGTTGCCCGCGTGAAGGTCGCGGACGTTCCCGTGCGGGCGATCTACGGCGAAGAGCGTTCCGGCATCCGCGCGTGGAGCGTGCTGCCGCGTATTACGTGGCTGCTGTGGCGCGGGTTCTGCTGGCGGATGTGGCGGGGCTACGTCGTGTCCGACTTCCATCCGCTCGTGTTCCTGTACCTCTTCGGCTTCCTCTCATCGCTCGTCGGGCTCGGTCTCGCGATCTGGATCACGATCTTGCGGATGGGGTACGGCCTCGCGCCCACGGCGGCGACGTCGATCCTGACGGCGCTGTTCATCCTGGTCGGCTTCCAGAACGTCCTGTTCGCGATGATGTTCGACATGATGCACAACCAGGACCTCAAGGTCGTGACCTGACGTGCGCATCGTCTCCGTCACGACGTCGTTCCCCCGCCACGGGGACGATCACGCCGGCCGTTTCGTTCACGACCTTCACGCCGGCCTGTGCGAGCAGGGACACGATGTCCTGACGCTGTGCCCGGAGGCGCCGGGGGTGGCTCCGTCCGAGACGACCGAGGCCGGGGAAGTCCGCCGTGTCGCGTACGCGGGCCGTGGGACCGCCGACCTGTTCTACGGCGACGGCCTCGAAGAGAACGTCCGCCGGACGCGCGGACCGTGGCGCAAGCTCCGACGGTTTCTGCGGGAAGCGGAGGCCGTCGTGGCGCAGGATCGAGGGGTCGACGTCCTGCTCGCGCACTGGTTGTGGCCCTCGGGTCGGGCCCTGCTGCGGGCAGCGCGGGAAGGGCGTCCGTTGCTCGGTGTCGCACACGGGGGAGACGTCCACTACCTCGGGCGCCCGGCGCTCGGTTCATTCCTTGCGCGGGGTCTGCGCGGCGCGTATCGGGGCGTGCTGTGTACGAGCAGCGTGGGTTCGGACATCGTGCGTCGGCGGCTCGCGATCGACAACGTCGACGTCGCCCCCATGGGCGTGGATCCGGCCCGATTCCATCCCGATCCGGGCCGGGCGCCGCCCGCGGGGTTCCCGTCCGAGTACGTCCTCGGCGTGGGACGCCTGCTCCCGATCAAGGGGTTCGACGTCTTGATCAGAGCCGCCGCCGGTCTCGAGCTGCCCGTCGTCCTGGCGGGAACCGGTCCATCGGCGGACGACTGGCGGCGGGTCGCGCACGAGCTCGATGTAGAGCTGCACCTCGTCGGTCACCTCGGTCCAGATGCGGTGGCGGCGGCGATGCAGGCGGCGCGGGCCGTCGTGGTGCCGAGCCGCCCGCTCCAGAACGGACGCGTCGAAGGGTGCCCGGTCGTCGCGGTCGAGGCGCTCGCCGTCGGCAAGCCCGTGCTCGCGTCGCGTACGGGCGGGCTGCCGGATCTCTTGCCGGACGCGGTCCTGTTTCGACCTGCGGACTCCGAGGCGCTCCGCGACCTTCTTCGTCGCGTCGTCGAGGGGACGCTCGAGATGCCCACGCCGCGGGGGCCGCTCACCCGTCGCGAGACGGCGCTGCGCCTACTCGCTCTTCTTTGATCCGAGCAGTCGCGCGGGCGCTACTCGCTGAGCTTGATCCCGATCGCCCCACTGACGCCGCCGCCGGGGACCAGGATGCGGTACTCGTAGTCCTTGCCGGGTGCGAGGACGAGCGCGTCCGGGTTCGGGAAAGGGACGATCGCCGCGGTGGCGGGAAAGGTGTCTGGCTCTTCACCGCCGTTGGTGTCGTAGATCTGGGCGCCGCGATCGCCGCGCGTCCAGGTGTGGCTCCATACGGCCTCGCCTTCGAGGCTGATGCGGATGGTCAGGGACGTCGTGCCGTGCGGAAGGACCGCGCGGAACTGGCGGGGACGGCGTCCGGGACCTTTGGGGTAGACGGGCCAGGGGCGGCCGGTGTCGATCGCCTCCTTGCACTCGTGGTCGCTGTTGGTGTCGCTCGTGTCCTTGCTGTCGTTCGACACGACCGCGACCCAGGTCAGCAGAACCACCATCACGAGGGCGATGAATCCCCGCCGGCGGCCGGGCGGGGGAGCCGACTTGGCAGCCATCACCTCGTCGATCGTGTACCGCTGGTAGCGAGGTTCACCGGGCTCGCGGGTGGCGGTCGGCGCCATGCTGCTCACCGACGTCAGCCGCTCGCGGCATGGAGGGCAATCTCGTACGTGATCGAGGACGCGCTCCGTCCGCTTGGCGTCGAGTTCGCCCTGGAGCAGACGCTGGACGTTTCCGCTCTCGGCACAGACCATGTCACCTTGATCGGTGACGGGTCGGGTCAGGCTTCAGGAAAACCGGTAGGAGGGGGCCATCTTTTCGGCGAAGGACCGTTCGACAGGCGTGAGGTCCCCTTTCGCCAAGGGGCCGAAGGCGAGGTCGAAGCACTCCGCTACGCCCCGCGCAACCTCATCGGCGGGAACCGTCCGCGAGAGGAGGTCGTCGAGGGCGGCCGTCCCGGGCTGGAGCGGGTTGGTGGACAAGACGATGGACCCATGCTGCAAGACGCGCCCCGCGACTCGCCGCTGCGCGGAGCCGACGAGCTTCCTCCCCGCGACGACGAGGTCCAGTGGGGTCGCGCGGTCGAAGCAGAGCACCGGCCCGTCGCGACCGTGTCCGCCGTCGCCGCGGCCGGTCGTGGCGACACCGAGCGCCTGCAGCGCCTCGCGGATCGGCGCGTGGATCACCGCGTAGCTCTCCTCGGTGTCGCAGCCATCGAGTCGGGGGTCGTCCAGGGCGACCGTCATCGAGTACGTGACCTCGTGCCAGTGGACGATGGCTCCGCCGCCGGTCATGCGGCGCACCAGCGGCAGCCCCGCGTCCGCCAGCGCGCCGATGTCCATGCGCCCGGGCTGGAACCGTCCGAGCGAGATCCCCGGCGGGGACCACCCGTACAGGCGCAGCGTCGGCACGGTCCCGTGCCGCAGGACCGCCTCGTCGACGGCCATGTTCCATGCGGGTTCGTGACGTGCGTACGCGAGCAGGCGGCCCATACGGGGATCGTAGCGCCTCCAGAGTGAGCGAAGGGTCTGCTTCTGGACGGGAGCGCGGACCCGCTCTGACGGCGAAGCCGGATCCGGAACCCAGAGCGGACCTGGAGGTCCGCGCTCCCGGCAGAGCAGATTGAATCTAGATCCGCCTGGGATCGGGGGTCCACCGCAGGTTGAGCTCTCGCGCCGCCTTGACCTCGTCGACGCGGGACACCGGGGTGGTATGGGGCGCGGTCTTGAGGCGGTCGGGTTCGTCGAGGGCTTCCAGGATGATGGAGCGGATGGAGGCGACGAAGCGGTCGAGCTCTTCCAAGGTCTCGGTCTCGGTGGGCTCCACCATCAGCGCGCCCTTGACGTGGATGGGGAAGTAGACGGTCGGGGGGTGGATCCCGTAGTCGATGAGGCGCTTCGCGAGGTCCGCGGTGGTGACGTCGTTGGGGAGGTTCTTGTCGGAGAAGACGACCTCGTGGAGGGTCGGTGTGTCGTAGGGGATGTCCAGGACGTCGCCGAGGCGTTTGCGGAGGTAGTTGGCGTTGAGTACGGCTTCTTCGCTGGCCTGCTTGAGGCCGGTGCCGCCAAGGCTGCGGATATAGGTCCAGGCTCGGATGAACATGCCCCACTGGCCGAGGTAGGCCTTGACCGGGCCGATGCCGTTTTCGGCTTCAGGGGCGAAGGGGGCGAGCTTATCGTTGAAGCCGATGGGGCCGGAGCCGGGGCCCCCGCCGCCGTGGGGGGTCGTGAACGTCTTGTGCAGGTTGAAGTGCATCACGTCCGCGCCGATGCGGCCGGGACGGAAGTAGCCCATCATCGCGTTGAGGTTGGCTCCGTCCATGTAGACGAGCGCGTCCAGGTCGTGCAGGGCTTGAGCGATCTCCTCGAACTGACGCTCGTAGATGCCGAGCGTGTTCGGATTGGTGATCATGATCGCGGCGACGTCATCGTTGAAGTGCGGTTCGAGGTCTTCGAGCCGGAGGTAGCCGTCCGGGCCGCTCTTCACCTGCTTGCACTTGAAGCCCGCCATTGCTGCGGATGCAGGGTTGGTGCCATGCGCGGAGTCGGGGATCAGGAACGTCCGCTTGTCGGGATTCCCGCTGCGCAGGTGGTAGGCGCGGATCATGAACACTGCGGTGAGTTCGCCGTGCGCTCCCGCGGCCGGCAGCAACGAGACATGGTCGAACCCGGAGATCTCCCCCAGGTCCGACGCGAGCTCCTCCATCACCCGGCGGTGGCCTTCGAGCGACGACTCGGGCCAGTAGGGGTGCGGGTCGCGCCATGTCGGGTCGGCAGCCACGGCTTCGTTGAGCCGTGGGTTGTGCTTCATCGTGCAGCTGCCGAGCGGGTAGATACCGCGATCGATGTCGTAGTTGACGGTGGACAGGCGGGTGTAGTGTCGGACGACCTCGATCTCGGTCGTCTGCTCCATGCCGCCGATGTCGCTGCGCTCCTCGAACCCCAACGGCCGCTGATCGAGTTCGGCGTCCGGGTGGTTGACCTCGAACCCGTGCTTGTCCGCGCGGGCGAGGTTGAAGATCGGGCTCTCATGAATCGTGCGCACGGGCCTTCACCTCCTGAACGAGCTCCAAGACCTTCGGGTAGTGCAGCTCCGTGAGCGCGACCAGGTATTGATCCTTGCGCTTGGGCCACCACTTCGCGAGCGGGATACCCATCACGAAACCGTGGGCTTGCAAGGTCTCGAACAGACCCGGGCGCGCCGCCGCGTCCACGACGAACTCGTTGAAGAACGGACCCGAGTGGAGCCGCTTGAGTCCGACGTCCTCGATGCCCTCGGCAAAGGCATGTGCTGCCCGGGCGCTCTGGCGCGCCGCCGTCTGCAGCCCCTCTCGGCCCAGCAGCGACAAGTAGATCACCGAACGCAGGCACATGAGGCCGGATGACGTGCAGATGTTGCTGGTCGCCTTCTCGCGACGGATGAACTGCTCGCGGGTCGCGAGCGTGATGCAGTATGCCTCGCGTCCGGCCGCGTCGACGCTCTTGCCGACGAGACGACCCGGGAGGTTGCGGACGTGCGCCTTGCTGGTCGCGAAGAAGCCCGCGGTCGGGCCTCCCAGCTGGACGGGGATGCCCAGGCTCTGCATCTCGCCGACGGCGATGTCCGCGCGCGGCGGTTCCACCAACGCCAGCGACTGGGCCTCCGCGCACACGGAGATCACGAACGCGTCGTCCTCGAGCCCGCCGACGTCTTCGATGACGCCGAAGAAGTTCGGGCTTTGAACGACGATGGCGAGGGCGTCCTTTTGCTGATCCGCAGTGAGGTCGATCTGGGTGCGTCCGGTCTCCGGATCGACCGCCAGGAGCAGCAGCTCGACGTCCTGGAACTGGAGATAGGTCCGCAGCACCTGGCGGTATTCCGGGTGCACCGCCTCGCTGACGTAGAGACGGAGCGCGTCCTTGCGGACACGGCGGGCCATCATGACGGCCTCGGCGAGCGCCGTGCTGCCGTCGTACATACCGCCGTTGGCGATCTCCTGGCCGGTGAGCATGCAGACGTAGGTCTGGAACTCGTAGTACATGATCAGCGTGCCCTGGGACAGCTCGGGCTGGTAGGGCGTGTACGCGGTGACCCACTCGCTGCGTCCCGCGAGCGAGCTCACGGGCTCGGGAAGGTAGTGGTGATACAGGCCGCCTCCGACGAGCGAGACACGGGGCGCCCCTGACTTCATCGCGTCCAGCTCGGCCTTGAGGGTCGCTTCGGGGAGCGGGCCCTTCACCGCGAGGGGCTCCTTCATGCGGACCGCGTCCGGCACGCTGGAGAAGAGATCGTCGACGTGGCCGACGCCGACCTCGTCGAGCATGAGCTCGCGGTCCCGTTTCGTGATGCCGGAGTAGCGCATGGGGAGCCTCCTGCCCGGGATCAGTGGTCCTCGGAGTCGATCATCCTCTGGTAGCTCCCATCCTCCAGGAGGTTCTCGAATTCCGACGGCTTCTCCATGCGGACTTTGAGCATCCACGCGTCGTTCCACGGATCACGCTTGAGCATGTCGAGCTCTTCGATGAGGCGGTCATTGCGTTCCACGACCTCGCCCGTCATCGGCGCGTAGAGATCGGAGACGGCCTTGACCGACTCGATCTCACCGAACGGCTCGTTCTGCATGATGTCCTGCCCGCACTCGGGCAGGTCGAGGAACACGAGGTCGCTCAGGTGCCCGACCGCGTGGTCGGAGATGCCGATCCAGCAGTGCTCGCCGTCCAGGCGCGCCCATTCGTGGGTCTTGAGGTAGCGGTAGCCATCAGGACGTGCCATCGGATTCCTGTTCCTTTCGTCTCCGGTAGAACGGCAACGGTGTCCGGGTCGCGGACGCTTCGTGGCGTCTGATCTGGATCGTGAATGTCTCAGCCTGCGCCGCGTCGGCATCGACGAGCGCCGTGGCGATATTCACGCCGAGGGTGGGGGAGAGGGTACCGCTGCAAACGCGGCCGACCTCGCGCCCCTCGAGGACTACGACGGATTCCTCGCGCGGGATGCGCCGACCCTCGACGGTGACGCCGATGAGGCGTCGGCGCGGCCCGTCGGCGTGAATGCGCGCGAGTGCTTCTGACCCGATGTGGGGCAGCTCGGAGCGGACTGCGAAGTCGAGCCCCGCCTCGTATGGGTTGACCTCGGGTCCGATCTCGTGTCCGTGCAGCGGCATGCCCGCTTCCAGCCGCAGCGTGTCACGCGCGCCGAGTCCACACGGCCGCACACCGAAGGCGGCCCCGGTCTCGAGGACGTCGCTCCACAGACGGCAGACTTCGCCGGCCTCGACGAGGAGCTCGAACCCGATCTCGCCTGTGTACCCGGTGCGGGAGACGAGCACGTCTCCGTACCCGGAGGGCACCGAGGCGAACCGATAGTACTTCAGGTCGGTGGCGATCGGCAGCCCGACGGCGGCCAGCGCGTCCGGCGACGTCGGACCCTGCACGGCGATCATGGCGAGCCGTTCCGACTCGTCGATGATGTTCGCATCTCGTCCGCCGACGCTTGCCTGCAGGACCTCGAGGTCCTGCTCTCGATTGCCGGCGTTGACGACCAGGAGCAGCCCGTCGGGCTCGCGGCTCACGAGGATGTCGTCGACGACCCCGCCCGCCTCGTTGCAGATCAGGGCGTAGCGGGTACGTCCGATCTCGAGGTCGGCGACGTCGAGCGTGGTCGCGTGCCCGACGACCGCGTCGGCGTCGGGACCCTGGATCCGAACCCGCCCCATGTGCGAGATGTCGAAGAGCCCGGCCCGGGTCCGTACGGCCTCGTGCTCCGCACGGATGTCCGTGTACATCACGGGCATCTCCCAACCGCCGAAGGGAACCAGGGTCGCACTCAGGGCACGATGGGCATCAATGAGGGGCGTCTGTCGCATGGCACCTCTTCACGGCCCTTCTTGTACGAACATTGGCGTGGGACGGGAACTCGCGAATCCGCTCGAACTCCGTCGGTCGTCGGCACCCCACCTGGACTCGGCACTAGGACTGATCGCGAGCGCCGCCGGGGTGCGGGTCCTCGACCAGCCGCATGAGCAATTCGTCGAGGTTCACTTCTTCCAGGTCACTGGCGTCGATCGGAGGCAGGTCGCGGAACCGGCGATACTCCTCGCCGTTGACGAAGTCCGTTCCTTCGGGCGCGGAGTCGGTGGTGATGAGGTCGTCGTTCCAGCCGGAATCGAACAGGTCGTCCCACTCTCCCGGCAACGGACCCGCGTCCGCTGGCGGCAGGCCGAACATGGGCGACTCCGGGAATGCGAGGCACCGTGTCGTCACCTCGTCGACGAGACCCGCCGGGAGCGGTTGCCGCAGGAAACGATCGGGATCCAGTCGGTGGCAGATCGCGAGTTCCTGGACCGCCTCGTGCCGTCGTCCGTCGTGCAAAGCGGTACGGCCGAGCAGGAAATGGGCGCGGAACGACGCCGGATCGAGCGTCACGAGATGCAGCAGGACATCGTGCGCCACGTCCGACCGCCTCACCATGATGAGGAAGCGGGCGCGGACGTAGAGCCACCGGGTCTTGAGGGACCTGCGAATGACGCCAAGGATGCTGCGCATGCGGGAATTGCGTCTTCTGGACGCGTCTTCTGGATCACGAGCGAGAACCGCGGGGGAACACCCCCGATTCTACCTGGGAGCCCCCTGACGCCAAGAGGCTGAGCTGGCGGTCCCGGCGATCGTCCCAACCCGTCACCGTAACGACTTGTGGACGAAAACGACGCCAATCGCCCTTTCGCCCCGACCTCCGCGGTCACTCCTCGGCCCAGCGCCCCTGGCTGCCGATAGGGGAGAACGGGCCATTTCCGTCCGATGGCATGGAGTCTTGATGGCGATCCGGGGCGAGCTCCTCTCGGCCGATCTGAGCAACGTCTTCCAGATGTTGGCGCTGAACCGCCAACGCGGCGGGCTGAACGTCCAGGAGCAGGGCAACCTGCTGAATCGCCGGCGGCTCTACATCTTCGAGGACCGGGTCTCCCTGCATGAACCCCCGCCCGACCGACCGGTGGTGGCGCTCCTGGTCGAGATGGGGATCCTGACCTATCCGCAGTACCGCGAAGTCCTGGACAAGAGCGACCGCTACAGCACGGACCCGATCAAGCTGTTGAGCCAGCAGGGCGTGCTCGAGCCCGACCACCTCGAGCGGGTGCGCGCGCGGATCGAGGAGGAGGGCATCCTCGAGGTGTTCCTGTGGCGGAACATCTCCTTCGAACTCGACGAGGACGCAGTGCCCCCCGCCGATGCGGAGAAGGGCTTCTGCATCGATCCTCTCATCATGGAGGCCGCGCGCCGTGGCGATGAGTGGTGCCAGTTCGTCGAGACGGCGGAGGTCAACCGCCAGATCTTCATCCTCGCGGGCTCCAGCAACGATACGGGGACCCTCGAGCTTCCGGCGATCCAGAACATCGTGCTCGACCACGTCGATGGGGTCCGTGGGAGCAGCGAGATCGTCGAGGACACGGGGCTGCCGCGGTACTTCGTAGACCTGTCGCTGCGCTCGTTGCAGGACGCGGGTCACATCGAATCCCTCGGGTTGTCGGAGCTCATCACGACGGGAGATCGGCTCGTCGCGGAAGGCCACGTCGCGGCCGGGTTGCGTCTGTATCGCACGGCGCTGCGGTTCGATCGTCGTAACCTGACCCTCCACAAACGAATCGCGGGGGCATGGCTTCAGACCGGGCGTATCGCGAAGGCGTGTGCGCACTATCGGTTCTGCGCGATGAGTCTCCTGGCGGCGGGCAAGCGCCGCGATTCGATCGCCATCTACCAGAACGTCCTGAAGTTGATTCCGACCGACTTCCGGACGCTCGAGCGTTGTCTCGAGCTGCTCAGCCTCGAGGGGCCGGCCGACGGGTCCGACCCGGAGCGGGACGACGGGGAGGTGCTGGAGGACGGCCGCAAGCTGCTCAACTACTTCCTCGACACGGCCGCCCATGAGCGCGCAGTCGCCTTGGCAGAGCGCATGTTGTCGCTCCTGCCGGACGACGAAGACCTCCTCGCGACCGTTGCGCGGCTGCATCTGCGGCTGCAGCACACCGAGAAGGCGGTAGCCGCGTACTTCAAGCAGGCCGAGCGCCGACAGGAGGCGGACGACGTCCCGGGTGCGATCGAGATCTACCGCTCACTCAGTGGCATCGATCCGGCCAACCGGCACATCTTCCAGGCGCGGATCGCGGACCTGCAACGCGCGAAGGAATCGAAGCAAGGGCGCCGCCGTCGCCGCCTCTGGTTGTCCGTCACGACGGCTTCGGTCATCGCGCTGGTCGGCGGGTACGGCGCCTTCGCATGGCTGGCGGGGCAAGCGCTGGCGTCGGCGGATCCGGGGGGCGGTACGGACGCCGAGACGTTGTTCAGCCGAGCGGACGCGATCGAGGCGGCCGCTGCGAATTGGCCGTTGACGCCGGCGGCCACGACAGCGGTGTCCGACGCCGACAAGCTGCGCGTCCGGGCGGAGACGCTGTGCGAGAAGAGGAGGCTCGCCGGTGTCGAGCGTACGCGGATTCACGATGAGGGCATCGCTGAAGCCAATCGGTGCTACGTGCGCGCGCTGACGTTCATGCCGCCCCACAAAGTCAACCTCGAGACTGCGCTCGCCGAATTCGGGGCTGCTATCGAGGCCGCGGACCGGGTCGGCGGGGAGTGGAAACCTCGCGCGGACGCCGAGGAGAAGGAGGCGTCGATCGTCCAGTACCTCGAGCACGGACGCGCCGCCCTCAAGAAGGGGACGGAAGCTCTCGACGACCCGGACCTCGAGGTCGCGTTCCGCGCGTGGTCGCTGGTCGCGACGGAGTGGTACAACCTCCCCGAGCTCGGCGGGAAGACCGTGACCGTGCCCATGCGGGTGAGGACGGTTCCGGCGGATGCGCGCATCGAGGTCCAGCTGGGCGGCAAGTGGATCAGCGGGACCGGATCCCTCGACGTTCGGGTCCCGCACGGAAGCGGGCCCATCACGACACCCGTGCGGTACGGCAAGCCCGGGTATCTGGACGGGGAACGCGAGCTCGACCCTCGCGAAGGGAGGTGGCTCGTCACGTTCGTCCTGGACAAGAAGCCCCCCCAGCCGAGGCGGGTCGGTGAGCCGCTGGCGGCGTTGCGGCGGCTGGCGGACGGAAGCGTTGCGCTCTTTGCCCGCAACGGAAAGTCCGCGCGTCTCGACCCGGGCTCCACCGGCCCGATCCGCGACTGGCACGATCCCACTGCCATGAACACGGTTCGCGTCCAACCCGCCCGATCGGCGTCGGGCGTCCTGGTCGCGTCGGAGAACGGTCTGTTCCGGTTCCTGGACCCCGTCACCTTGCGGACGCGCTGGCGCCGGTCGTTGGAGGCCAAGGTGCGATGGGACCGCGTGCTGGCTCCGGTTCCGCTTGGCGACGGGTTCGTCGTCGTGGCGATGGACAAAGACGGCAAGAACGCCCACATGGGTCGATTCGGACCGCGCGACGGTCCGCCGCTCTGGGCCGTCGGCGTGCCGGACCATCCGCTCGCGCTTGCCGCGACGTCGACCGGCATCGGGATCGTGGCCAAGGGTGGCCGACTGAGCCTGTTCGATCCGGTCGACCCCGCCAAGACGCGGGAGGTCTCCGGGACGTTCTCGCCGTTCCTCGGGGTCGACGGAGCGGGCAGAATCCTGGCTCATCGTCGCGACCTCGGCGTCGTCGCCATCGATCCCGCCTCCGGTGCGCAGAAGACCGTCATCGAACGAACTGGTGGACTGACCTGTGCCCCGGTCGTCATCGGAGGCGTCCTCATTGCAGGGTGGGAAGGCGGCGACCTCGTGATCGGGAAGGCCGGCGACGTCACCTCGCTGCGGGTCGGGGAGCCCGTCACCAACGTCATCACGGGCCCGGGCGCCGTCTGCGCGGTTCGTTTGAAGAGTGGCCGCATCCTCGTTCTCGACACCGAATCGCGCTCGTTCCGCTTTGGCGTCCGCGGCTCACCGACCAGCGACGCCCTTCAGGTCGTCACCGGGGCCCACCTCGTCGTCGGCTTCGATGACGGTCGCATCGTCACCGTCTCGATGGAGTAGAGAGAGCTCACGCCGTGGACATCGACCTCAAGGCTGGCCTCGTCACGTTGCGCGTCCTGTATCGCGGGCCGGAAGGGGCGACGAAGTTCCTCAACCTGCGCGGTCTGCACGCGAGCTCGGACCCCTCCGAGCGGGACTGCCTTTCCGTGATGCGTACGGAGGAAGACACGATCGTCACCTTCCCGCTGACGGCGCCGGACGAGCTGCCGTTGCTCGGATTGAAGGTGCGATTCCAGGCCATCGCGGCACCGGGCAGGGTGCATGCGTCGGCAGTCGAACGACTCCTGTTGCTCGCAGCCGACGCCGTCGTGTTCCTCCCGGAGCGCGCTGCGCCCGCTGGCCGGACGAGCCGCACGGCGCTCGAAGAACTGGTCGCCGAGCTGACGGCATGTGGACGCCAACCGGGCGAGGTCCCCCTCCTGATCCAGGACTACGTCGACGGCAATCCGCGTCTGCAGCCCCGCCACATTTCGGACGAGGTGAACGCCTGGGCGCCCCGGTTCATGGCCGTGCAGGGCGATACCCAGGACTGTGTGCGCCTCGTCTTCGACGCGGCGCGCGAGGCCGTGCGGGTCCGAGTCGAGGGGCTCGAACGGGATCTCGGCGAGGAAGGAGCGCGCGAGGCCGTGGCTCGCCGATTCGTGCTCCCGGGGGGAGCTCCGCCCGCGCCGCGCTCCCAGAGTCGGGACCACCTGGTCTTGCTCGCTGCCCTGTTTGCGATCCTCGCTGCGATCGGTGCGGTGATCTTCGCGTTGGCCGTCTAGCCCGCACCTGCCTGGGGACCCGGCTCAGTCGGGTGTCGCGTTGGCCGCAACGAACGAAGGATGGGCTTGCGCGGATGAAGCAAACTGCACTGGTGGGAGCGCGGACCTCCAGGTCCGCTCTGGGTTCCGGATCCGGCTCCGCCGCCAGGCCAGAGC
>NZBC01000211.1 GCA_002687715.1 Planctomycetota bacterium
AACGGCGTGGCGTCCCATTCTGCGATGGCATCAGGCGAGAGCCAGAACGTGATGTCGTCGCGCAGGACGAGCGAACGGTCGCGCTCGGCCCAGTCAGCGCCGCGGCACTTCGTCTTGTACTTCGGGTGAATCCGGGATCGTATGCTGGCCATCGCTCGGCCTCCTGCCGACGTCGTCGCGATATCGACGGAGGTGCGCCCGGAACGGTAGGATCGCTGCACCGACGCCATGAGACTCGCTGCCATCCTCCTCTGTGCCTGGTGGGGCTTCGCCCCTGCTGGATTCGCGCAAACCTACCGGGCCACCGAAACACTGACCATCGACTCGGTGCCTTCCTGGTTCCCGGTGGGGTTCTCCCTGCTGACCCAGGGGAGCCGGCAGTATGTGGCGTACTACGATGCCGAGCACCGGATGACCGTGGCTGCACGGGATCTCGACTCCAAGGTCTGGCAGAAGGTCGCGCTCCCGAGCAAGGTCGGGTGGGACAGCCACAACTACGTGACCCTGGCCGTGGATGACCGTGGCGAAATCCACCTTGCCGGGAACATGCACTGTGTGCCGCTGATCTACTTCCGGACGACGGAAGCGGGGGACATCAACAGCTTCGAGCGCATGCGGATGACAGGGGTGGATGAGGCGCGCTGCACCTATCCCCGTTTCCTGACCGGGGCTGACGGCGAACTCCTGTTCACGTATCGCTCAGGGGGCAGCGGAAACGGGAGCAACATCTACAACAAGTACGACACCGAGACCCGGCGCTGGTCACGCTTTCTGAGCGCGCCGCTGTTCGATGGCGAGGGCGAGCGAAACGCCTATCCCCATGGACCGGAGCGGGGGCCGGACGGTCTCTTTCATGTCGTCTGGGTCTGGCGCGACACTCCGGACTGCGCCACGAACCACCACCTCTCCTATGCTCGGAGTCGAGATCTGAAGCACTGGGAGACGGCAGCTGGAACGCCGGTGAAGGTCCCGCTCACTCTGGGGCAGAAGGAGCTATGCGTCGATCCGATTCCATCCCACGGAGGGATCATCAACGGGTGTGAGCGCCTGGCCTTCGACCGGCAGAACCGCCCGATCATCTCCTACCACAAGGCTGACGAGGCCGGCCACATGCAGGTGTTCGTGGCCCGGTTCGAGGACGGGGGCTGGCGATCACGCGCGGTCACCAGCTGGGATCGAGAGGTCTCCTTCAGTGGCGGTGGGGCGATGCCGTTCATCGGGATCCGGATCTCCGGACTCCGGCGAGTGGAGCCCGACATGTGGACCCTCAGCTATCGGCATCGCGATTTCGGCTCGGGCCGCCTCGTCCTCCGTGACAAGACGTTGAAGCCTGTGCAGGAAGGTGTGTCCGTGCCGGCTGAGATCCCGCCGGAACTTCACCGCCCTCGGATAACGTTCGACGGTATTCGCGCCAAGATGTCCGGTGATCGCGGAGGCTCAAGCCGGCCCGGCGTGAAGTACCTGCTGCGCTGGGAGACCCTGCCCGCCCACCATGACCGCCCCCGCAGGCCACCCCTTCCGCCGGCGAGCACGCTGGAGGTGGTGAAGCTGGAGCTGGCGAAGGTGGAGGTACCGGACCAGCAGAAGGGTCGCTGGACCACCGAGCGGGCGCGGGCGTGGTATGCCCGGCAACCATGGCTGGTCGGGTGCAACTTCATCCCCAGTAGTGCTGTGAACCAGCTCGAGATGTGGCAGGAGGACACCTTCGATCCCGAGACGATCGACCGGGAGCTCGGCTGGGCTTCCGATCTCGGAATGAACGTCGTGCGCGTGTACCTGCACGACCTGGCCTATGACCAGGACCCCGGCGGCTTCCTGCAGCGCGTCGACCGGTTTCTCGACATCGCCGCCTCGCACCACATCAGGGTGCTGCTCGTGATCTTCGACGACTGCTGGCTCGCCGAGCCGAAGGCCGGCAAGCAACCCAGTCCCTGGCCGGGCGTGCACAACTCAGCTTGGCTGGAAAGTCCGGGCCTGCCGCAACTGGAGCGGTACCCCACCGATCCGGTGCTCCGCCAGCGCCTCCGACAGTATGTCGAGGCCGTGCTGAAGCGGTTCCGGGATGACGGGCGGGTCTTGATGTGGGACCTCTACAACGAGCCCGGCGGGTGGTGGTACCGCCGCGGCGAAAGGCCCGGCGAGTACACCAAGGGGCTGACTGGCGCCCTCTGCGTGCCGTTGATGAAAGACGTCTGGCGGTGGGCGCGCGTGGTCGCTCCGTCCCAGCCGCTGACCAGCTGCTGGAATCGCGGGGACTTCGAGGTCGAGGCGGCGCTGGAGTGGGCCGACATCGTCACCTTTCACCACTACGGCAACCCGGACTCACTCGAGAGGCTCATCGCCAAGCTCGGGGAAGGCGCACCCGAGCGACCTCTCCTCTGCACGGAGTACCTCGTCCGCAGTCGAAAGGACACGTTCCAGTTGACCCTTCCGGTGTTGCGAAAGCACGGCATCGGTGCGATCAACTGGGGCCTCGTCACCGGCAAGACGAACACCGCCTACGGCTGGTCCTCCTGGGATACCCCCGGCGAGGCCCGGCCCAAGGTGTGGCACCACGACATCCTGCGTGCCGACGGGACGCCCTTCGACGAAAAGGAGGCCGCCTTCCTCCGCTCGGTCACCCGGAAGGAGAGATCGCGTTGAGGTGGTCGGGGCATGCCGGGCGTCGGCTCGAGCGCGTTCAGGGACGACACGGCTCGCTCCGCCAGTGGCCGGTGGGCGCTCCGGCTACGAATCACTTGCCCTTGAGCAGCTTCACCATCGCCTTGCCCATTGCCTCGCCGACGTTCATGTAGGTCTCCGCGTTGCCGCCGTAGTGGCCGCCGGAGCTGCCTCCCTTGGACAGCGGGTGAGTGTAGACGGAGGCGACGTTGCCCTTGAACTCCGGGTGCTTGCCGGACTTGCCGTCGACCGCCAGCACGGCGTCGAGGAGCCTGCCGCCATTGTCGGTAGCGCCCTTCTTGGTCTGGCCGAGCGTGGCACAGACGAACTTCGCGTTGGGCGCATTGAACTCCTTGCGAAGCTGCTTGATGAGATGCACGAGGTTCTTCTCGTATCGGCTGGCAAGTGCAGCACTTCGGCTGTCTCGATCACCCTGCCACCAGAAGAAGCCAGCGACCTCGTATTTCTTCGCGCCGGGATAATGCTTGTCGAGTTCGGCCAGCACCTGCTTCGCCCTGGTGATGTCGCCGTCGTACTGCATGCCGGCGTACCAGCCGATCTTCTTCGGCTCGGTCCCTTTTTTCCATCGCTCAGGCGATCCCTTGTATCCCGGATGAACCCAGGTGACGCCCTTGCCATCGGTGAACTCGAAGCCCTCGCTGCCCGGCGGCAGCAAGTCCCAGCCCAGGGCGCGATTGCCGATGCAACTCTTGAGGATCATCACCGGCGCGTCGGTGGCTTCCCCCACATGATGTCCGATGCCCATCTCCGGACCGATCTTGCCACGGGTGATGGTCATCCACTCGTTGTTGAAGCGGCGCATGGCACCGGTCCCGCTCCCCATGACGCGGACGTTGCGGACATCCTTGCGCCCGGTCCACTTGCCCGCGTCGTCGATCAGATACGGGTAGAGGCCCTTCTCTTTCACCGCGTGATCGAGTGAGCCGTCTCCGCCCTTGATCTTGCCGAAGCCCAGCATGTTGGACTGGCCCAGCAGGATGTAGACCTGCACGGGCTTGCTCATGTCTGCGGACTTCCCGTCGGGGTCGGGAAGTTGGGCCACCGCGGTCGCTGACAGCGCGAGCCACATCATCGCCCCGAAGGCGTAGGTGAGGGCCGACTCAGATGTGCTTCGTTCTTCCATTTTTCGTTTCTGATCCTTATTCAGCGCTCGGTCTTCTCTCACCCCTCATCCGTTGAGCGAGGAGGGATCATGTGGGCATCGCCCCCCGTTCGCAGATCATCGAATCGGCGTCAGCGTGAAGTCCTTGATGGTCACGCCCTTGAGCCCCCCGTGGTTGCGCGAGAACGTCAGGACGTTGGTGCCCTTGACCAGGCTCACCTCGACCGGCTCCGTCCTATCCCACATGCCCACGGTGAACGGCAGTGCGATGTCCGTCGGCTCCTTGGCACCGTTCGCGGCGACCAGGAGATGTTGCTTCCAGCTGGGAGTCACGACCCGCGCTGTGAGCGCGTATCTCCCCGCCTTCGGTGCATCGAAGGTGTATTCGAACTCCCCGTTTCTTCCCTGCCGACCGTAGTGCAGCTGCATCCCGCCCAGGGAGCTCTCCATGAACCGGATCTTCCGGGTGCTGCTCCGGGGCTTTGTGCAAGCCACGGCGGGAATCGTGATGACTCCGTCGGTGCGGGTGACGATCTGCCGGTCCTCGTCCGTGACGGTCGTCTTCCTGATGGCCCTCTTGACCTTCGATTCATTGGCCTCGGCAATGTCCGTACCCACCGCGTCCAGCGTCACGGCCTTGGCCTTCTCGATGATCGCCTTCTGCCGGTAGAGTGCCACGCCGTGCCAGAGGGCGGGATCGCCGGAGTGCAATCCCAGGGTCTGCTTCTCGCCGAGGAGACGGCCAATCCACTGCGCTCGCTTGACCTGCAGGAATGGCTTCGCCACCGCCCGAGCTTGCGTGTTTGCCAGGAAGTCGAGGTCGTTCTTGTAACGGGTCTTCGTCCATCCGTGCCCCCAGCCCGCGCCAAGACAGACCACCCAGCCATCTGGTGTCCAGTGCGCCAGGGCGGCATGGCCGCGCTGGGGACGTGCCGTGGTGGGGATCCCGAAGGCGCGCAGAATGAAGCGCCCGAAGAAGGCGCGCCGACCGCAGACCCCGCCGTTCATGAGGATGTTCTGGAAGAACTGTAGCTCGGGCTTGTCGTACTTGTTGTCCTGCGACCCGTACCGGACTTCGGTCCTGACCGCTTCGACGTAGCGCCACCGGTAGTCGGGCGTCGAGACATGGTCCGGCCGGTAGCTCCGGAGCATCTTTCGACCCCAGGCGAGGATCTCATCCGGCTCCTCCCCGTTGACGACCATCCGGTAGTTCCAAACGCTCAGGTCCTTGAACGCGGGATCCAGCGCGCCATCCCGGAATGCCCTCTCGAAGTGCAGGTGTCGCTTCACCGGATCCACGGTCGCCGGCGCATCGGTACGGCTCTTGGCGTTCCTCTGCTTGACCGGCACCGCATGTTCCAGGGCGATAGCCAGTGCCAGCCGCTGCAGGGTGCCTCTCCTGGCCTTCGTGCTGGTCTTCTGGATGGCCGCGTAGATTTCCATTGCCCGGCCATACTTGCCGCCAGCGGCGCCATCCGCGACCGCCATCTGAATCATCAGATCACCATCCGCCAGCAGCTTGTCGACCAGCTTCCTCTGCTTGCTGCTTTGCTGTGCGAACTCCGCCAGGCCGCGGGGCGTGGCTTCGGTCAGGACGACGTACTTCGCCAGCTTCGCGTCCAGCCTGTTGCCTGCCAGGAAAGGTCCCAGACCCAGGGCGTTGACCGCCGTCATCGTTCTGGCCTGGGCCACGGTTAGCGCCTTCTGGGCCGACGCGAGGGCCTTGGTCAGCTTCGGCTCTTCGGCGTTCGCCTTGGCCACCGCCTTCTGGGACTTCTTCAGCTCGCTGGCCGCCATGCCGTAGTTTTCTTGGATCTTGGCGAGGGCACTCCGGGCCTCCCTCACGGCCACGGCCTTCTGTTTCCCGTCGCCCCTCATCGCCTCGGCCTGCTTCAGCTTCTCTTCCGCCTCCGCCACGCCTTTCGTCGCTCTCCCGATCCAGGCCTTCCGGTGGTTCAACAGCCCGACCGCTCCCCGACTCTTGTTCAGGGCCTCCTGCTCTTGTTTCACATCCGCTACCGCGGCCTTTTCGATTTCACGGGCCTTCAGGTACGCGGCCTTCTTCCGCTCGTTCACCTTCGGTACGGACTTGAGGATCGTCGCCTTCAGCTTCTCGAGCTCCTCGGAGTATCGCGTCTCGAGACTCCGTCCCGCCTCGGTGAGCGGCGACTCCTCGGGCGCGAGCGCGCCGCCCACGCACATCGATACTGCCGCCACGACCCATGCAGTACGAATCGGAGTTGTTCCATGCATGACATTCGCCTTTCTGACCGTCAGGCAACTACGGGCGCCAGGTGGCAGTGGGGGGATACGCGGACCAATTGCCATCTTGGCCACCGGGTACCGTAGCGGTTCGAGGAGTGAGCGCCAGGTGGGTCCCGAGGACCCTGCGCACACCGGGACCGTAGTCGACGACCGAGCGTAGGCGGGCGCGTTGCCGCTGTCCAGATGGATGAAGGCGGACGCTGGCCGGGGGCGTCAAGGACTGGCGGGCTGATGATGTTGCCGTCGCTGGAGTCGACGCTTAGGGGGAGGGGAAACGCTGCTACGGCGGCATTCTGCGCGACGGCGTACGTCCCGGTGTCAGCGCTCCTTGGGAGCCCAGACCGTGGACCTGGGATAGAAACCCGTCCACCTCTTGGTCAACCACATCGTGGCCGCGAGCGGGTCGAGCTTCTCTGAATCGTCGTCAGCGCCGACCGGGAGGCCGATCATCATGTCCCAGGCGCGCCCCTTGGCGTCGACGATCTGCTTGCCATTCCAGCTGAACCTGTGGTCACCCGAGCGCCACGCCGTGCCGTGGAGGTCGTCCTTGTCGAAGAACACGACGACGCCTTCCTTTCCGAACCGGTCGTGGATGACCCGACGCTTCGTCAGCTCGGAAACCGGATAGAGCTTCACGTCATCGCCCTGGCCGATCGAGAGGCCGAACCGGGCGGCGCGCTCCGGCGAGAGCGAGAACGTGCCCATGAAACCCCTGGCCTTCTTGCCTTCGAGGACGAGGCTCTTCGGGTGGCTCTTCTTCCAGGCACCCCACGAGGTGACGCTGCTCGGAATGAACTGGAGCTGACGTCCCTTCAGCTTGCCCTTGATGCACTCCCCGGTGGTGTGGACCCAGAGCGACTCCGTGTCGCGGTCGTACATGATGAAGGAGTTGCGATACAGGATGCCTTCGTGCCCGAAGTCGAGGGTGCGCCTACCGATGTTGCGGCCATACACGATGGCCGTTTGGCAGAGTGGTCACCACGAGACCGCGATGGGCGTATGCCCGCAGATGTCGTTGGCGAGTTCGTGCTTGCCCATGACCGCGATGGGATAGGCGCGCGCTTCGCCGTCGCAAACGACGCCGATCACGGCCTCGTCGTCTTCGATCTCGGTCTTGTCCGCCGACGTCATCTCCGGCTCGTCGAGCACGGGAAACGAATCGCGCTTGACGGCGCGCCGCGCGTGTTTGTCGTAGTCGCCTTCCTTGTCTTCGAGGTCGCGGGGCCCCGGATCGGGGCGCCTGCGCCTCCCGCCCCGACGCGGCCTCTCGGGCTTGGGGTCGGGCTTGCTGGGAGGCTCCGGTCCTTCGCCGCCACCGCCATTGCGCATTCGACCGAGGGCTTCCATTCGCTTCTCGAACTCCGCGGAGTCGAGCTTCCCGTTCTTGTCGGCGTCGATGAGCTTGAAGAAGCGCGCGAAGAACGCGTCATCTTGCCCCTGGAGGCGGCCGGATGCGTAAGCCTTGAACTCCTTGTCGGAAACGCTGCCGTCTTCGTTCGCGTCGGCCGACTCGAACGCTTCGCTGACCGGTCCCGTCGGCGCCGCGCGGCGCGCGCCTTCCGGCAGCGCCTTGACGATGCTGCTCGCGGGCACGACGACGACAGGCAGGTTTGACGACGCGGCCATCAGCATCGGGAGCTGCATGCCCTCGGAGCGCTGCGGTGCAACCCGACGCGTGACGCCGACAAACGAACCCGACGTGTCGAACACGGCGCAGCCGGCGGTGCGCAGGCCCTGCTGCAGCGCACCGACCTTGGTGGCACGTTCACCCGAGAGGTAACCCTTCTCGATGCGCACGACATGCTCGAAGCGCTTGCCGGCGCGCGCGATCGCAATCAGTTGATCGCCGACCTGGGCGGATGACTTGCCACCCAGGTTGATCACGCTCATCCCGGACGCGCCCTCGACGCTGAGGAAGCTCAGGCCGAGATCCTTCGACTCCGACGACACCTTCGCGGCGACCTTCTTGCCGTCCGCCGAGATGACGTGCACCGACTTGCGCTCCGCCTCCATCTCCGAACCGCCGGGTCCCATCATGAACGAAGGCGGCTCCGCAGCGATCACGGAAGACGGCACCGCGATCAAACCGTTCGCAACGACGACCCCGACGCCTTCCTGGGTCTTCTTCTGGATCGCGTCGACGCCCATCATGTCGGCGATCTGTCCGAGATCGATCTCGATCACGGTCTCGACCCGCACGACGGAACTGGCGTGCTTCCCGAGCAGCTTCTTGATGTCGGAGGACGCCCCATCCTGAGCCACCACCGCGACGGAGAGGGCGAGAACAACGGCAACGATGCGATTCATGACGTGACTCCTGCGGCCTGGTTCGCGCGTGGACGCGAGCGTTTCATCCTATCTTCGCGATTCCGGGAGTGTCGGCAGGGCCCGGAGCACGGTGGTCACCTCCCTGGCCGCTTGACGCAGTGAACACCATCCGCGCGCCGCTCATTCTCCTCGGGAGCGTCGTCCCGACGGCCTGCGCCCTCCGGAAACGAGATCCGACGCGGAGCGGCGGGAGCCGAACCCAGCCGCCTCCATGAGCGTCGTCTCCCACGGCAAGAGCGTCAGCCCGTGCGGCGCCGCTCGAAGATCGCGACCGACGCCTGGCACGAGAGCATCGAGACGATGGCAAGGCAGGCGAGCGTCGCCAGCGAGAATCCGAGTCCGCCGAGCGCAGCGTGGGCGTCGCCCAGGGCGCTTGCAATCCACCGAACCGCGTGCCCTGGCCCCAGGGCAACGTCTTCGAAGCGGCGGGCGAGCGCGAATGCCGCGACGCCGAGCACCTGCAGGCCCACGAGGAGGGCCAGGATCCCGAACATCCCGAACCGGATGGTGACAGGCACGAGGAGCGCAAGCGTGATCGTGATGGTCGAGATGCAGGTGAGTGCCGTCTCCGCGGCCAGGATCTGGTCTCCGGGAATCGACGACGTGGGCAGGACGAGAGGTAAGGACAGGGCGAACAGGGCTCCGGCCCCGCCTGCGGCGGGGCCCAGGACATAGCGGCCGATCACGATTCCGCGCGCTGTGACGGGGAGGCTGCAGCCAAGCGCCCTCGCCTTGAACTTGTCTTCGCGCACCAGGACGGTGATCGCGGTGAAGCTGAAGAAGAGGCTGCTGAAGAACCCGTACTCCTGGCCGCCGATTCCCTGGTGTGCGAGGGCGGTCACCATCACGGCGAACAGGCCGTTGTTCAGCAGCAGGGCATTGCGGTTCAGCACCAGGTCCTTGTGGATGAGCTCACGCAGCATGCCGGTCCTCCTGCTGCGTCATGAGAACCATGATGTCCTCGAGCGAAGCTCGTTCGACGACCGCGTCCGCGCCGAGGAGCTTGCGTGCCGAGCCGACGTTGCAGGTGAGCACCTCGACGCCGTATCGACTCTTGCGGATGCCCCGGCGGTCGCACTCCTCTACGGCTGCGACGACGCTCTCGTCACCCTTGATGATGGCCCAGTTCTCGGCGAGCTCCTCTTTGTCGAGGGAGAAGAGGATCTGGCCCTGGTTCAAGAAGGTGACGTAGTCGGCGACCCGCTCGAGGTCGCTCACGATATGGGTCGAGAAGAGCACCGACTTGCCCTCGTCCTGCAGGACGTCCGCGAGGCAATCGAGCAGATCGCGACGGAAGAGGGGGTCGAGTCCGCTCGTCGGCTCGTCGAGAATGAGCAGGTCGGCGTCGTGCGAGAGCGCCAGCACGAGCGCGAGCTTCCTTTTCATGCCGTGCGACAGGGCCTTGAACTTCTTGCGCGGTGGTACGCCGAAGCGATCAGCGAGCCGCTCACACCTGGATTGCTTCCAGCCCGGGTAGAGGGGGGCGATGGCGCGTGCGTGCTGCTCGAGGTTTGCGTCGTCGTAGAAGCAGGGCTCGTCGTACACGAACCCGATTCGCGCGCGCACCTCGACCTCCGCCGCCACGTTGTCCTTGCCAAAGACCCGGATGGTCCCCGTATCCCGTCGGATCAGGTTCATCACGAGCTTGGCGATGGTCGTCTTGCCGGCGCCGTTGGGACCGATGAGTCCCATCACGTAACCGCGTGGGAGGGAGAAGGAGACGTCCTTGAGCGCGAAGTCTCCGAAGCGTTTTCCAAGTCCCTGGATCTCGATGGCGTTGTCGTTCATGGTTCGTCCTCCCAGAGCAAGCGGATCATCTCGTGGACCTCTTCGGCGGGGATGCCCAGCATGCGAGCGTTCATGACCGCGTCCGCGAGCGTCTCCTCCACGAGCTTGCGCTTCATCTCGTGCAAGAACTCCTCGCTCCGCGCCGCCACGAACGTTCCCTTGCCAGCGACCGCGTCGATGAAGCCGTCCTTCTCGAGCTCCTCGTAGACGCGCTTCGTCGTGATCACGCTGACCTCGAGGTCTTTCGCGAGGCGACGGATCGACGGAAGGGGCGCGCCCTCGGGCAGCGCCCCGTCGATGATCTGTCGCTTCATCTGCCGGGCGATCTGCTCGTAGATCGGGTCCGGCGACGCATTGGAGATGATGATCTGCATCGTCTGCCTGTATATATACGACATATACGGCTCCCATCTCGCCCTCTCCTTCATGACTCTGGTCAGGTGGGGGGGGTCGGTAGGTCTGCTATATTAGTCAACTAATACGGTATGCCTCTGGGAGACCCACTCCGCGATGATCCTCGAGCTCGACACCCACGGCGGCGCGCCCATCTACCGGCAGATCATGGAGCAGATCAGGCGGCACGTCCTCACCGACCAGCTCCCCGCGGGCCACCGCATGGAGTCGGTCAAGAGTCTCGCCGCGCGACTGAAGGTGAACCCGATGACCGTGAGCAAGGCGTACGGGTTCCTCGTCGAGGAGGGCGTCCTCGAGCGACAACGCGGCGTCGGTCTGTTCGTCAGCGCGATGCGCGCCGACACACGGCGACGAAAGCAGGACCGACTGCTCGGAAGCGTGCTGCACCAGGCCGCCGTACTGGCCGTGCAGCTGCAGATTCCGGAGGACGAGGCGCTGCGTCAGCTTTCAGCGCACTACCAACGGCTGCAGGCCCAATCGAAGACGGATCAATCATCATGAGCAACCACTCAGTCATCACGGTCGAAGGTCTGGGCAAGCGGTTCGGCGGAGCTCCGGCACTCGACGAGGTGAGCCTGGAGATCCAGCCGGGGCACATCGTGGGACTCCTGGGTGCGAACGGAAGCGGCAAGAGCACGCTGATGCGCCACTTCGTCGGCCTCTACCTTCCTGACACCGGAACCTGCACCACCCTCGGCCGCGACGCTGCGCGCCTCGGGCCCGACGAGCTTGCACGCATCGGATACGTCCATCAGGAGGGGCACCTCACCGATTGGATGAGGGTGTCGCATCTCGTCGAGTACGTGTCGTCCTACTACACGAGGTGGAACAAGGAGCTCGCGCAGGACTACGTATCGCGCTTCGATCTGGACGACGACGCATTCGTAGGGACGCTGTCTCCCGGGCAGCGGCAGAAGCTGGCCATCCTGCTCGCGATCGGCCACGAGCCCACCCTGCTCATCCTCGACGAGCCGGCCGCGGCTCTCGACCCTCTCGCCCGGCAGGACTTCCTCGAGCTGCTTCTCGGCATCATCCAGGATCCGTCCCGCACAGTGGTCATTTCGTCGCACATTCTCAGTGACGTCGAGAAGGTGATCGACCACGTCGTCATCCTCGACCGCGGTGCGGTCCGGCGAGACGTGAGCTTCGACGACCTCCGGGAGGAGTTCACCAAGATGCGCATCTCGACGTTCGACGGATCACTCCCCGAGCAACTTCCGTTCGTGGACGCGCTCTCGTGCCGGCGCAGCGATGCCGAGGCGGTCTTGGTGGTGCCCTCGCGTCCCCGGGAGGAGCTCGAGCACGCGGGCCGCGAGGTCGGTGTCACGATCGAGTTCCTGCCGCTCGCCCTCGATGAGATCTACCGACTCGTGCTCGAGCCGACTGCGTGTGAGGCCAGGTCATGAGGGCCGTCGTCCGCAACCTGGCTCCCCTGGGCTGCCCCGTCTTCTTGTTCTGGCACGCAGTCGGTGCGCTCGTCTGCCTCTACGGATTCACTCACGCGCTCTCATCGACAGAGCCGTCGAGCGGGGGATTCGCGGCCGCGCTCATCATCCCCGTCTGGTCGGGCTTCGTTGGCACGTCGATGCTGAAGGACCTCTTGCGCTGTCCCTTCACGTTCTGTGTGCCCGACTACCGGCGGGCCTTTCGTCGCACGCTGCTCGTGCTCGGGGCGATCACTGCGGCGACCGCGGCGACGACCGCGCTCGTCTATCCCGACCTCGACCCGTGGGAGCGAGCAGGCGCCTTCGGGTCTGCTACCTGCTTCGGGATGATCGTCTACCTCGCGACGGCCTACACGGTCCTGCGTTCTCGCAACACGAACTCCCTGCTCGGGCCGCTCATGATCGTCGCAGTCGGCCTTCTCGAGGTCTCCGCCGTGCGCGTGCTCGTCCAGGACGTTGCCTTGTTCCTCCCGGTGGTCAACGTCGCGATCCTGGCCGCATGCGGGATTGCGTTGTGGCGTTGGATCGACACAACCGACCTGGCCCGGAAGGTGTGCGGTGAGAGCTTCCTGGGGCTCCACGCGGTCTGGAGCACCTCGGCCACGGAGGAGTTCGCCGCCAGGGGCAGGGTCGCGTCTCTCGAGAAGCGACCTTGGGTCCTGCAGCGTTGGCTGACGACGCGGGCACTCGCCCGCATGAGACGGCCCGGGTCGTCGCCGTTGCGGCGATTCCTGATCGCCTCGTTGCACGAGAACGTGGGCAGTCGATTGCCATCCTCGCCGTTCGCTGTCGTCACCGGCACGCTGTTCATCCTGGCTCTCCTCCTCCTCGTTGGCTACGCGCCGCCGAAAGAGGGACAGGATCAGCCCGTCGCCAACGCCGTCTACTTCGCCGCGTGCATCGTGGGCTCGATGGTGCGTCTCCCCGTCCTCTCGCCGCTGCTCCTGGCGGTGGGCCGTCGGGAGCGATACCTGGCCGCGCTCTTCATGTGGGCCTTCTCGGGCCTGCTCGTCACCGTGGTTTCCGGGGTGCTGTTCCTCGTCCTGTGGGGCCTGGGGGAGGTGGCTCCCACGCTCACCGTGGGCGGATACGACTGCGACCTCCGGCCCCCGGACCCGAGGCTGATCCTCTTCCCCCTCGCCCTGCTTCCGCTGGCCCAGGTCATCCAGCTCGTGTTCCGTGACCGCTCGCTGTTGCCGCTCGTCATGCTGTACATCGTCGCGGCGGTGATTCTCATGAACCAGGCCGATGCTCTCACCCGCATGCGCCCCCTCGCGGTGTCGCTGCTGCTGACCGGGCTCTGGGCCTTCGTCGCGATCGTCGTCCGGCACGGCACCCTGCGTGGTGATCTGACCTTGAGGTAGACGGTCCGCCCCGGGTCGGGAAAGGAGAGTCTTCGGCCCGTGCGGGGCTTGCAGCGCCTCGTCTCGGCTGGTCGCCGCCGGTTCGGAGCCAGTCTCCGGCGCGGCCGGGGGGGACGAGTACTCGTCGGCAAAGCTCAGAATGTCCTGAGAGAGAGCACGGCGAACGAGACCGCGGTCGTGCTTCTGAAGGAATGAAGGAGCGGTGTCTCGGTCCACCGGGTTTCGGGCCGCGTGTCCGCGGTTCGTCCCGGGGGATTCAGGCGCTGCTCAGCCTTACTTGCCCGACTTCCAGTAGCCCGGGAGCCCCTCGTGGGTGTCGGTGAGGATCGCCAAGATCGCCTCGCGGTCGGCTCTCGAGAGGAGAGCGAAATCGCCGCTGTCGTCTCGACCCGTGAGGATCTCCCATAGTCGCTTGTACACGTGGTCCTTGACCTGAGCCGGGAGAAGGCGAAAGGCATCGGAGTTGATCAGGTAGCTGCAGGGGTACTTGAACAACCTGCGCTCGAGATCGAAGTCTCGCAAGGAGCGGCCTTTTCGATCGCGGAGGCCGCGGGCGGAGAACTCCTTCGCAAACGACGAAGTCCCCTGGATTCGATCGCTCAGCGGCTCTTCATCCGAGAACAGCAGGTACTTCAGTAGTTTGTCCGACGCACGCCGGATGCGCCTCTTCGTCGAGTCGCTGACATGATCGGCCGGTCGTTCGAACACCCGATTCATCTCGGCGCACTGAAACAGGGATACTCGGGTCTCGTAGCTGGCGTAGGTGATGAAGTTGTGCATGGCGGCCTGATGTTCGAGGACCATCAAGGCCACGATGTCACTGTGTTTGGTCAAGTGCGACTGAGTGCGAGTCCGCTTGCTCAGGTCCGTCACGTTGGCGCCCGATTCCACATCCAGTTTGGGATTGTCTCTGTCGGTGGCCACCTCGTTTCCCATGTGCCTCTGCTTGCCATGGGTGCCGGTCACATACCAGCCGCCCCAGCGTTCGCGGAGCGGACTGGAATGATCCGTATTGAAGGTCCCGGCGCCGTAGTGCGGCTGCCCGCTGGGGGACGGATAGACGGAGCGGACGATGTACCCCGGGACGCCCTGGGTGTGCGCCGATGCATGACAACTCAGGCATTGCCCTTTGTCGCGAACGAACTTCGGCCGTGCTGTCTTCTCCTGTCGCAACGTGAAGAACATCGCGCCCCGCTCCGGATCCATCGAAGAGGCCTCGATCACATCGCCATTGTCGACCCAGCCGACGTAGGTGTGATCGTTGAAGTAGAGAGCTCGCGCCGACCATGGGGAAATGCGATGCAGCTGGTGGCTCGTCTTCGAGAACACGAGCATCTGCGAGGACTCGGAGATGTCGAGCGCTGAGAGCACGGACCTCAGGTAGCCGTGTTTTTCGTCGAACTGGAGCTTCAGGATGCCGGTGTCGATTCGTTTCTGCAGCTTGGAGACCGGATCATTGGGCGTGCAGGACGAGTACTTGATCGGCCCCCAATCGAGATTGACCTGAGCCGCGATCGGCGTCCCGGCCGCGAGAAGCACCCCGATCGCCACGGCCCCTGCGAAGAGCGGTCGTCCTGTCGCATGGTCGCTTCTCATCGCACACACTCCTGCTCTCCAGTTGATCGTACTCGCCGGCCTGCCGGCGCGGATCGGGCTGTCCGACAGTGACGCGAATCTCCTGCCGCTCGAATCGGATGTCAACCTGACCGCGGTCAACTCGATCCTCCTGCGGGCGCAGACGGCTTTCGTAGGAGGGTCGATCTCGGGACGCTTGACCTGCCCCCGGTGCTGGTCCCATGTTAGTCGCAGATCTGCTTTCGTCGGCGCATCTCCCCATGAATGCGCCTTGCGGTCCGAGCGCAGAGGCCACCCGAGCCGTTCCTCGACCGACCGTCAAGCGAGGATGGGCCGGATCACCTTGCCGTGGACGTCGGTCAAGCGGTAGTCGCGACCCTGGTAGCGGAAGGTCAGTCGTTCGTGGTCGATGCCGAGCTGGTGGAGCAGGGTGGCGTGGAGGTCGTGGACGTCGGTCTTGTCCTCGGTGATGTGGTAGCCGAAGTCATCCGTCTCTCCGAAACTCGTGCCGGGCTTCAGGCCGCCACCCGCCAGCCAGTAGGTGAAGCAGTAGGGATGGTGGTCGCGGCCGGCCGACTCGCGCTTCAATCCCTGTGAGTAGACGGTGCGGCCGAACTCGCTGCCCCAGATCACGATCGTGTCGTCGAGCAGTCCGCGACGCTGGAGATCGACGACCAGCGCGGCGCTGCCGCGGTCGGTCTCCCGACACTGCTTGGCGATGTCACGCTTCAGGCTGCTGTGGTGGTCCCAGCCCATGTGGTAGAGCTGGACGAAGCGGACATCGCGCTCCGCCATGCGCCGCGCGAGGAGGCAGTTGTAGGCGTAGGTCCCGGGCTTGCTGGCTTCCTTGCCGTAGAGCTTCCAGGTGCTTTCCGGCTCGTCGGCGAAATCGAGGAGGTCAGGGACCGACGCCTGCATGCGCGCCGACATCTCGTACTGCGCCATGCGGGTCAGGACCTCGGGGTTGCCCGTTCGCGCGTGATGCCGGGCGTTGAGAGCGCGGATCGCCTCCAGGGACGCCGCCTCGTCCTCGACCGTCTGCCCCGAGGGCTCGTCGAGGAACAGGACGGCCTCGCGCCCTGCGCGCAACTTCACACCGGCGTGGCGTCCGGGGAGAAAGCCGGCGCCCCAGTGTCGCGCGAGCAGCGGTTGGGCCGCGTCCATGTCGCCCTTGGAAACCAGCACCATGAAGTCCGGCAGGTTGCGGTTGAGCGTGCCGAGGCCGTAGCTCAGCCACGACCCGAACGACGGCCGGCCGGGGAACTGGTGCCCGGTTTGGAAGAAGGTCAGTGCCGGGTCGTGGTTGACGTGATCGGAGTACAGGGAACGTACGAAGGTGAGCCGGTCGGCGATCTTCGCAGTCTCGGGAAGGAGGCTCGAGAATGCGAAACCGGACTCCCCATGGCGGCGGTACTTGAAGTATCCGGGGCTGATCGGGTATGTCGACTGCCCCGACGTCATGCCGGTCACGCGCTTCATCCGGACGTGCTTTCGCAGGTCCTCGCCCGCGTGCTTTCGGACCTTCGGTTTGTCCTCGAAGAGGTCGATCTGCGACGGCGCACCCGCTTGGAACAGGTAGATGACGCGTTTCGCTGGGGGGCGGCGCAAGCGCGGCGTGGCTGCACCTGCCGGAGCGGTCATCGTGCCGAGGGCCAGGGCGCCGAGGCCCACGCCACTGTTCACTAGAAAGTGCCGGCGGTCCATCCTCATCGCTTACTCCCTCGTCACCGTCTCGCCGAGGTTGAACAGCACCCGGCAGACCTCGGTGAGCGCCGCCACCTCGACCCCGTCCAGGGCCTCGTCCCGCGGTTCCTTGCCCAGGCCGAGCAAGTTGCTCCGGACCTTCGGGTGCTCGCGGTAGAACTCCAGCCGATCGGCGTGGAGCTTCGCCATCGCTGCGATCTCGGTGGCTTCAGGGCGGCGGGCGAGCAGCATGCGCCACGCTCGACCGAGCCGGGCCTCCAAGGTCCCCTCCCGCTTCATCAGGCGCTCGGCGAACGAACGCGCCGCCTCGACATAGCCCTTCTCGTGCCGCAGCACGAGGGCTTGTAGCGGCGTGTTGGTGACCTGACGGTTCAGCACGCAGACGTCGCGGGTCGGAGTATCGAAGGTGCTGAGGACGGGGTTCGGCATGGCGCGTTTGGCGTAGATGTACATGCTCCTCCGGTGGACGTCCTCATGGCTGCCGACGACGTGGGCCCTCGTGAATCCGCGACGGTCACCGAGGTCGAGCCAGAGGCCCTCGGGCTGATACACCATGACGGACGGACCGCCCTTCTTGCGGACGAGCAGGCCTGACACGAACAGCGCCTGGTCGCGAATGGTCTCGGCGGCCAGTCGGAACCTCGGGCCGCGAGCGAGGAGTCGATTGCGGGGGTCTTCGGTGTCCTCGCGCTCAGCCGATGACTGGCAGTAGGTGGCCGAAAGGACGATCTTCTTGAGGGTGGAGCGCAGGTCCCAGCCGCTCTCGATGAAGTCCAGGGCGAGCTGGTCGAGGAGCTGCGGGTGGGTGGGGGGCTCGCCCTGAGCGCCGAAGTCCTCGGCCGTGCGGACAAGGCCGGTGCCGAAGAGCATCTGCCAGTAGCGATTGACCGTCACCCGCGCGAAGAGGGGGTTCTCGGAGGACGTGAGCCAGCGCGCGAGCCCGAGCCGGTTCCGCGGGTAGCCGTCTCTCCACCCGCCGATGAGGCCGGGGACGTCGGGCGAGACGTCGTCGCTGGGAGCATCGTATTGCCCCCGCAAGAGAATCCGGGTCTGGCGCTTCTTCTTCTGCTCCACCATCACCATGACCGGGACCGACCGGTTCTTCTCCGCCTCGTACTTGCGGCGGGCGTCGCCGCGGCGCTGGCGGAAGTCACGGTAATGTCGCTCGACGAAGTGCCGTTTCGGATCGCCGACGTCCGGGTCGAAGGCGAAGTCACAGGCCCGCCGCCCCGCTGCACGGCTGGCCGAGAGGCGCACGCGCACTCGCGCGAATGACTGCCGGCCGGACTCGAAGTGGAGCGTCACCGTGATGCGGCTGCCTCCTTCGTAACCGAAGGGCGCGGGAGACGAGAAGACCGCGATGCGGTCCTCGCGCGAGGGACGGCGCGGGAGCCACCAGCCGCCCGGAGACTTGCCGAGCGCCAGCTCCACGCCCTCCTTCTCGCGGTGGTTCTTGCCGACGGCCGAATCGAAGACGAGCTCTCGCCCGAGTTTCGGGTCCACCGTCGACCGGACACGCGCATCGATGTGGCTCAGGACCGCCGTGCCCTTCCTCGATCGGCCGAGCTTGCCTCGGTCGACGACGGGCTCGAGGATGACGCTCCGAAGATCGACGGCGTCGGTCTCGAGCTCGATGCTGATGCTGAGTCGATCGGGTTTGACTTTGCCGCCGACCTGCCAGGAGCGGTCCTTCTGTTCCTCGAAGACGACTCCATCCTTCGACGCGCTCATCGCGACGATGCGCGTGGCCCGTTCCGTGTCGAAGACCTCCTGCTTCCAGCTCACGTACTCGGGGACGTCGCTCGCCACGAGCTCGTCGACACGGGCGGTCACCCGGTCCAGGTCGGCCTTCAGCGTCGCGAGGCGCTCCGGGTCGGTGGTGGAGTAGTTCTCGACGGGCGTGGCGACGGTGTTCAGCCCGCCACCCCAGTAGCCCGAGCCGGGGATGTTGTCGAAGAACGACGACAGCGAGTAGAAGTCGCGCATCGAGATGTCGTCGAACTTGTGATCGTGGCAGCGCGCACACTCGAGCGTCATGCCGAGGAACACGGTGCCGAAGGTGACCACCCGGTCGTTCACGTACTGGACGCGGTACTCCTCCGGCGTGACGCCGCCCTCGATGGTGAAGCCGTGATTGCGATTGAAGGCGGTCGCGATTCGCTGGTCGAGCGTCGCATCGGGCAGGAGATCTCCCGAGAGCTGCTGCGTGACGAACTCGTCGAACGGCATGTTCTTCTTGAACGCATCGATCACCCAGTCCCGCCACGGCCACTGGTTGTTCGGTCCGTCGTACTGGTAGCCGTTGCTGTCGGCGAAGCGTGCGCAGTCCAGCCATTCCAGCGTAAGCCGCTCGGCGCTGGCTTCGCTGGCCAGCAGGCGATCGACCACCCGGCTCCGCGCCCCGGGCGTCTTGTCGTCGAGGAAGGCGTCGAGCTCTTCGATCGTCGGCGGCAGACCGGTGAGGTCCAGCGTGACGCGCCGCAGCCAGTGGGCAGGATCGGCGGGCGGCGCAGGCGCCACGCCGAGGTCTTCCAGGCGGCGCTGCACGAAGCGGTCGTAGTCGTTCCGGATTCGTGACTCGTCGCGAACGTCCGGTGGGGCCGAGCGTCGCGGCGGACTCAATGACCAATGTCGTTCCCACGTCGCGCCTTGTTCGATCCACCGTGAGAGGAGTTTCTTCTGACGATCGCTCAGCTTCTTGCCCGACCCCGCCGGCGGCATGCGGTCGAGGTCGTCCCGCGCGTTGATCCGCTCGATCAGCGTGGACTCCTCGGGGTGCCCAGGGACGATCGCGCGGCCACCCCCCGGGCCGAGCGGACTCTTGGCCGCGCTCTCGCGGTGAAGCTGCAGCCCGCCCTTGACCTGGCCGGCGTCGGGGCCGTGGCAGGCGTAGCAGGCCTTCGAGAGAATGGGGCGGATGTGTTCGGTGAAGGAGACGCGCTCGGGCATCGGGAGCGCGTCTTGCCCCCTGGCCCGAGGGAGAAGCGTCAACACGATCAGGCCCGCTACTGCGGCGACGATTACTCTACCGACGATGACTTTGCCGACGTTTGCTGTACCGACGATTCGCATCCGATTCGTGGCCTCGCTGCGGTGATGGAGAATCTGCAGGATCCGCCCGGCGACGTTGCGCGAGGCCATCATACGCATCACGTTCCCTGAGCGCGCTCGCCTATCTCCTCGAGAAGTCCAGGACGACTCGTTGATCTATCGGGAGCACCCGCAAGGTCGAGGCGGGCCCCTTCGCGAAGACGCCGTGCGTCGCGGAGATGAAGTAGGGAGCGTTCCCGAAGCGACACGACAGCAGTTGGCGGCCGATCTCCTCGAACGGCAGCTTCGCCTTCTTGTCATGGGTGAGCTCCAGCAGCCATCGGTCCTTCACCTCGCCCACGGCCGAGAGACTCAGGGTGGATTCATCGAAAGTGATGATCAGCTCGCCGGCGGGGGAGCGGGTCGGCCATCGGACCGTCAACCGGCCTTCGGCGCTCTTCACGGTGGGGGTGCCGCCGACGATCGCGGAGCCCTCGAGAGACCTCAGCCGGAGTCCGGCGACGGTCCGTGAGGAGCTCCAGCGGAAGCCGTCGACCATCGGCAGGGTGTGGAAGAGGCACCGGTTCGAGGTGCCTCGCTCGGTGAGGTAGTCGGACGCCACCCTTTCGTCGAAGAGGTGGATGTCCCGGAAGCGCAGCGTGTCCTCGTCCCACAGCAGGTTCGCGCGGTAGTAGCGCGAGTTGAACCAGACGGTCTTCTGCTTCTTCTTCGAGTGGTCGTTCAGGACGGTGACGGAGGTCGCCGGAGTGACCTGGTAGCGGTCCTTGAACCACCGCCCCGTCTCGCCGAGGGTCTGCAGCGTGATCTTCCCCTCACGACGGAAGCGAGCGATCAACTCCATCTGCATCGCGAAGCCGCGGCCCATGCGCTTCCAGGTGAACGAGTTCTCCTGACCGGCCTGGGTGTAGGCGAAGTCCATGGGTTCGCCGTCCACGAACGCATCGAAGTACCACTTGCACCACGCGGCATTCGCTCCGCCGGGATCGTAGATCGGCTCGAGAGAGATGACGCGTTGGTGATTCTCGCCCAGTCCGTTGTCGTACTGATGGATGGGGTCGCTCCCCAGCATCCGGAACACGGGGACCGGGATCTGGTTGGCCGCGTTCTGGGCGGGCATGTAGGCGTTCTTCTTGCTCGGGTAGTAGCCCTGGTTCCAGTACCCGCCCCACAGGGTGTACCCGTCGGTTCCGATCTGGTCCTTGCAGTTGCACGAGCTCGTGATGCCGTAGCGGTCATGCATGTACTTCAAGGTGTGGGCGTCGATGAACCAGGACCCGACCGACTTCGGGTAGTGGCCGAAGACCTTCTTGAACGCGGCCATGTAGGTGTCGGCCAGCTTCTCCCGCTCCTTCGGCGAGTATCCGGTGGAGAATCCGATGTCCGCGTGCCAGTCCCACGGGTAGCGCCCACGCCACTTGAAACCGCTGTCCTCCACGAGCGGTTGCGGGATCTCCCACCAGGCGCCGATCTCGAATCCCTCCGCGGCAAGGTCCTCGAGCAGCTTCTGGTAGCGGGCGTCCATCAGCGCGTCGTACTGAAGGAGAAAGGTCCCTGTCAGTCGATGACGCTTCATGCACGCGATCTGTTCGACCACCGTCGAGTAGAGGACGTCCTCGGTGATCCACTCGATGCGGGGTTCGCAACGCCGGACGAAGTTGATGATGTTCACGATGCGGGGGGAGGTCGCATCGACGTCCGATCCGTCTTCCGAGGATCGCGAGGCCGGCGGCCGTTCCTGGGCCCACAGGCCTGGGCACGGGAGCAGGGCAAGCGCCGCAAGTGAGAGGACGATCCGCGAGGTGCTCATTGGTAGCTTCCTCGAAGGGTTGGTTGCCCGCACTGCGCGAGAAACGCACCGAGGGACGACTTGTCTGAGGAGGGATGGTTATCGCGTAGATGGTAGCCGGGAACGTCGGGTCCGAGGAACGAGCGGACTCTGGTCGTCTGGAGGAGGGCTCGGCCCACACCCTCGGCCCGAAGTCTCGCGGAACGGTGTCTCCCAATGACGATCTTCGGTCGCTATGCTGACGGCAATCCCCTCACGGCTGCGGCCGGATAGGAATCGCCTGCATGATCCCTCGTCTTCTCCTCGTCCTCCTCACGAGCGCCGTGGCCGTCACCGCCCAGGTCCACTACCACGATCACGGGCAGCCGTGGAAGCAGCGCGCCCGGCGCGGCCCTGACGCCGAGGTGCCGGGCTGGTACTACAACCTCGGGATCTCGGGGATCCGGATCGAGCTGATCAAGGACGACCCCAAGGCGATGCTCGTCCGGCACGTCTTCGCCCGCACGCCTGCGTCCAAGCTCATCGAGCCCGGCGACATCATCACCGGTGTGCGCCGCAGGCGGTTCAAGGAGGAGCACCAGAACGGATACGGCATGCGGGTATTCGGCGCGCAGGGTCCCGTCAGCGAGTTTGCCGCCGCGCTCGAACACGCCATGACGAAGACGGGCAAGGGCAAGCTGGTCCTGTTGATCGACCGCGACGGTGACGAGCGCGAGGTTACGTTGAAGATCAAGGACAAGCGGAGCTACGCACAGACCTATCCGGCGCGGTGCAAGAAGAGCGCCGAGATCCTCGCGGAGTGCCTCGGGTACCTGCTCGAACACCAGCAGGCCAACGGTTCGTTCGGCAACCCGGCGTACGGGCCCTTCGCTGCTCTCGCGCTGCTGTCGACGGGCAAGCCGAAGCACGTGAAGGCGGTCAAGCGCGCCGCGCGGCAGTACGCGCGCCAGACCACGGCCAACGACCGGGGGGGCGGCCTCATCAACTGGCGCTACATGGCGGCGGCCATCGTCCTCTCGGAGTACTACCTGGCGACCCGTGAGAAGTGGGTGTTACCGGAGCTCGAGGAGATCTACCAGTTCCTGAAGTGGTCCCAGTACACATCGATGCGGCAGATCAACCCGCGGGCCCGCAAGAGTCACCCGGACGCCGTGCCGAAGACCGAGCGGCGTGCTCACGGCGGGTGGGGTCACAACCCGGGCTTCGAGGGCTACGGTCCGATCAGCATGATCACTGGCCAGGGCGCGCTCGCGTTCGCGCTCATGAAGACCTGCGGCATCGAGATCGACCGTCGCCTGCACGATCACGCCTACGAGTTCCTCGCCCGGGGCACGGGCAAGAACGGCTACCTCTGGTACGCCGACGAGGCCGCGGGCATGCACAACTGGGCCGACATGGGCCGTACGGGGGCGTCGGGCATCGCGAACTGGCTGAGCCCCTGGAAGGGCAAGCACTACAGGGAGCGGGCCCTCGCTCACGCGCGCTGCATCGGGGAGCATCCCGAGTCGTTCCCCGACACCCATGGCTCGCCGATCCTGGGCATGGGCTACGCCGCGCTCGCTGCGAGCGTCGACAAGAAGAGCTTCCGCAAGCTCATGGACGCCAATCGCTGGTGGTTCGTCCTCTCGCGGTGCCCGGACGGGACCTTCTACTACCAGCCCAACCGCGACAACGCGGGCTACGGCGCCGATTCGCGACTCTCGGCGACCGCGGTGACGGCCTTCATCTACTCCATCCCCAATCGCGGTCTCCACATCACTGGCAAGCCGCTCCGGGAGAACAAGCGTCGTTGACGCGAAGGGGAGCGACTCTCGTCTGTGCACCGCCACGGCGCCTCGTACGGTCTGAAGTCATGCGCGCTGAGAGTGACCCGCGCCCGGTATCGGTGCCCCGGCCGTTCTCGGATCAGAATCCCAGCCAGGAGTAGACCGATCCCCATGGCGTGAACTGGATCGCGGCGACGGGATGAGGGATGAGGGAAGATGGCAGGCTGGGGCCGGCGGAGTTGTCGTGGAAGTCGTAGATCAACTACAACCGGGATGCCGAGACCTACCTGCGGGTGGCGATGCCCTCGGCCGCGCATGGTTGGAGACAGGAGCGCCGTCAGCGGTCTTCACGGCAGTCCGGTCACCGGTCGTGAAACTGGGCTTGGTGCCGTTCGGATGGGCCCCGACGACCTGGCGACGAGAGCAGCGACGCGGGGAGGCCGGCGATGAAGCCTGGAGCGACGTACGCGGCAGGCTTTGAGCCCGTGGACGGGGCCCTTCTGGTCGATGCCGAACCCGTTCAGTCCGACGTCGAGGGCGCTGTAGGACGACGGAGGGGTATTCCCGGCCGTGGCTGTGGTGCGCCTCACCGCCGTCGGGGAAGGAGAAGACCATCGTGTTCTCGAACATCGTGCCGCCGGCTTCCTTGGCGCCGCCCGGTAGGATGATTCCCCATCTGGGTAACCCGAGCCCGGCGACGAGAGCAAGACGATGCGTGAACTCCGGATTCTGTGCGTGATGACGATGTCCGTCGCTGCCGTGGCGGGTCAAACTCCCGAGAACCTCCCTCGGCCAGATGGTCAGTCAGCCGACATGAGCAAGCCCGTGCAGGTGTTCATCCTGATGGGCCAATCGAACATGCTGGGATTCGGAAAGGTCGGCCAGCTGACGAACACGGTGAAGGACAAGCGGCGGTTCACTCATCTGATGGATGAGAACGGACAGTGGACCACACGCAAGGACGTCCGAAACGTCCGGGTCATGAATGGCAAGACCTACAAGAACGAGTGGCTGACCGTCAACGGGAAGAACTTCGGGCCCGACATCGCATTCGGGCACATCATGGGTCACGTCATCGAGAAGCCTGTACTCGTCCTCAAGTCCTGCATCGGTAACCGAGCTCTGGGTTGGGACCTCTTGCCGCCGGGGAGCAAGAGCTACGAGTTCAACGGAAAGACGATCCCTGGCTATCAAGGGTCCTCGGACCCGGCGAAAAGGCCCACCGACAAGGGTTGGTATGCCGGCAAGCAGTACGACGACGACCTTGACTCCGTCAAGAAAGTGCTCGCGGACCTCGGCACGTACTATCCCGGGGCAAAGAAGCACGAGATCGCGGGCTTCGTCTGGTGGCAGGGGCACAAGGATCAGAAGGCGGAGTGGGCCGAACGCTACGAGATCAACCTCGTGCAGCTGATCAAGGCGCTGCGGAGGGAGTTCAAGTCACCCGACGCCCCCTTCGTTTGCGCCACCATCGCGTTTGGCGGAACGGGGATGCGTGGGCACGCCTTGAAGGTCGCAGAGGCCCAACTCTCCGTTTCGAACTCCAGGAAGTACCCGCAGTTCAAAGGGAACGTCAAATCGGTGGATGCCAGGCCCTTCTGGCGTGGTGGAGGCGCTCACTACGGCGGCAACCCCGAGACCTACATGGAGGTCGGGAACGGTCTCGGCTGGGCGATGGCCAGCCTGCTGAACCAGATGACGATGTCGAACGTCAAAGCGCACCTCGATCGCCACTCGCGCCCTGTCTACTCGTCGATCCTGAGGGGCCGGTTCCCCGCAGCCTATTCGGCTCTGGAGGCGTTCAAGGCCCAACTGGACGCGCAGCCAGATCCGGCAGAAGGCGTCAACGCGGAGAGGCTGGAAGTCCAGCGAACGATCTACGGGCTCTTCAAGCGGACTCTTGATGCCGCGGTCACCGCGTCCATCCGGGACATCGAAGACTGCCAGTCTTGCGACGATGCCTACGGATTGAGCCTGGCGTTCACCGAGGCGCGGAAGACCCTGACCGGCATCCCGGCGTTCGATGACATCTCCAAGGACCTCGAGCCAAAGCTGAAGTCACGAGAGATGCGAGCGGAGGTCGCGAACGGGAAGAAGTTCTACAAGTACATCGAGAAGTACATCAAGTCGGAGGCACGGCGCCGGAAGCCTCGCTCGGCAAAGAAGGCTGCGAGCCACAGCAAGTATCTCGCGCAAATGGCCAGGCGGTTCGGCGAATCACCCTACGCGCGAGCGGCTCTCAAGGCCTCCCAGGAGCTGGCTGATCCCAAGGTTCCTTTCCAGGAACCGTCCTATTACCTGCGGTGACCTGACCCGTGAACCGCGTCCGTGTCCCGAGCGGCAGCAGGGTAGCCAGGCTCCTCGGCTCAGGCGAGGGTGGTTCGATCAGAGGCCTCGTCTGCGGCGCTGCCTGCGCAGGCAGGGCAACCGTCGCGGTGGCAGTTCACGCAAGGGTTGCCACACACCTGCGCAGGGTCCGAGGAGAGATCTTCATCCCGACCAAACCACTGCCGTTCGATGAATGCCTCGATGCGTGTGAACGCCGGTCGAAAAGTGCGGCAGTCCGCCGCCCGTAGCCCGCCGGTCGAAAAGTGCGGCACCCCATGAGATGACGTCCGCTTCGG
>NZBC01000212.1 GCA_002687715.1 Planctomycetota bacterium
CGCGGACCTCCAGGTCCGCTCTCGGCTCTGTCGGGTGCGCGGACCTCCAGGTCCGCTCTCGGCTCTGTCGGGAGCGCGGACCTCCAGGTCCGCTGCGGCGGCGAAGCCGGATCCGGATCCAGAGCGGAGCTGGTGCTTCGCCGCCCCCGAGGACGGACGGAGTGGATTCGTTCACAGGTGACACTCCGATGACCGCGGCGGCCGGGTTCGATACCATGACCGGCCACGGGAAATGTCCCCGGTCTTCGGGCCGTTGATAGGGGGCCATGATGATGATGAACGGACGCATGCTGATCCTGTTGGCCCTGATCGCCCTGCTCGGGGCGTGTGACGAGGATCGGCCGCGGTCAGGGAAGACGGGCGCGCAGAAGCCGACGCCCACCGCTGGATCCGCGCCCGGAGCGAACGGGTGGCCGCTGTACCGCGGCAACGCCGCGCTCAACGGAGTCGCCTCCGGGAGATTGCCGGATCAGGGCGAGATCGCGTGGACGTTCGAAACCAAGGGGGCTGTGACGGCATCACCCGTGGTCCAGGACGGAGTCGTCTACGTCGGGTCGTGCGACCAGAAGATGTACGCGATCGACCTGAAGACCGGGAAGGAGATCTGGTCGTTCGAGACGGACGACATGATCGAGGCCCCGGCGATGGTGTTCGAGGGACGCCTGTACTTCGGGTCGTGTGACTTCTTCTTCTATGCGCTGGACAGCAAGACCGGCGAGCTGAAGTGGAAGTACGAGACCGGCGAGAAGATCATGGGGAGCCCGAGCGGGTTTCGGGCAAAGGACGGGACGTTGCGGGTCGTGGTCGGGAGCCACGACGGAAGCCTGTACTGCTTCAACGGCGCCGGGCAGAAGATGTGGACCTACACGACCGACAACTTCGTGAACGGCACGCCCGCGATGCTCGACGGCAAGATCGTCTTCGGCGGCTGTGATGCCGTGCTTCACATCGTGTCGACCGAAACGGGTGGCAGCCTGGACAAGATCGAGCTCGGTGCCGATTGCCACGTCGCCGGATCGGTCGCGCTCGCCGGCGGCAAGGTGTTCTTCGGGCACTACGGCAACCAGTTCATCTGCGCCGACCTCGAGGAGGCGAAGCTCGAGTGGGACTACCCGAGCCCCCGCCACGGGTTCTTCTCGTCGCCGGCAATCGGAAAGGACCGGGTCGTGTTCGGTGGGCGAGACCGCCACATCCATTGCGTCGGACGAAGCGATGGCAAGCCCAAGTGGAAGTTCAAGACCGGCCGCAAGGTCGACGCCTCGCCGGTGATCTGTGGCAATCGCGTGGTTTGCGGGTCCGGCGATGGCCGGCTCTACGTCATCGATCTGAAGACGGGCAAGAAAGTCTGGTCCTACGAGATCGGCCAGCCCATCTTCTCCTCCGCCGCCGTCGTCGACGGCATGATCATCGTCGGCTCGAACGACAAGCGGCTATACGCGTTCAAGTCGGGCATGTAGCCCGCAACGAGGCCCACGACTCATGAGGTTCCTGCTGCTCCTGCCCGGCACCGGGCACTTCTACTGCGGCAGCTGCCTGCGTGACGACTGGCTGGGGACAGCGCTGCGGCGTC
The DNA here is from genome assembly GCA_002687715.1 of Planctomycetota bacterium. Taxonomy (GTDB): domain Bacteria; phylum Planctomycetota. The sequence continues at coordinate 1,571 of NZBC01000212.1, forward strand.
GCGGGCACGACGTCGTGATCGCGCCCCTCTACCTCCCGTTGGTGCGCGAGGGCGGCGAGGACGACGCCACCGTCCGCATGGGCGGCATCAACATGTACCTGCAGCAGAAGTCGCGCGTCGCCCGCTGGCTGCCTCGTCCGCTCGCGAACCTGCTCGATCGGCCCGGACTGCTGAGGTGGGCAGCGCGACGAGGGAGCCTCACCGACGCCTCCGACCTCGGCGCGATGACCGTCTCCATGCTGCGAGGCGAGGACGGGCGCCAGGCGAAAGAGCTCGACAAGCTCGTTGCCTGGGCGAAGGACATCGACCGCCCCGACGTCATCGTGCTGTCGAACGCGATGCTCAGCGGCGTTGCGCGGCGTCTCACCGACGCGCTCGACCGACCGGTGATCGCAACGCTGCAGGGCGAGGCCCCGTTCCTGGACGCACTCCCGGCCCCGTATGCAGACGAAGCCTGGGACACGTTGCGCGAGCGCACGCGCGGCCTCGCTGCGCTGGTCGCCGTGAGCCGCTCCTACGGGGCTCTGATGCAGGCCCGACTCGGCATCGATGAGGACCGTGTCCACGTGGTTCACAACGGGATCGACCTCACCGACTTCCCGAACGAGCCGGCGCCTCTTGCGGATCGCGTACCGCGGACGATCGGGTTCCTTGCGCGCATGTGTGCCGAGAAAGGCCTGCCCGTGCTGGTCGAGGCGTTTCTCGCCCTGAAAGCGTCGGACGAGTTCCTTGATGTCCGGCTCCGGGTCGCCGGGGCTGCCCTGCCCGAGGACGCGGAGATCCTCGACGGGCTGAAGCGACGCCTCGCGGACGCCCGCCTCACCGACCACGTCGACTGGTTCGAGAACGTCGAACGCACGGACAAGCTCGCGTTCCTCCAGACGCTCTCGGTGCTCTCGGTTCCCGCGACCTACGGCGAATCGTTCGGTCTGTATCTTCTCGAAGCGATGGCTGGGGGCGTCCCCGTCGTACAGCCGCGCTGCGCTTCGTTCCCCGAGATCGTCGACGCGACGGGGGGTGGACTGCTCTGTGAGCCGGACGACGCAGCGTCGCTGGCCGAGGGCCTCGCGACCCTTCTCCGCGACCAAAAGCACGCGCAAGGCCTGGCCGACGCCGGGCGTCGCACCGTCCACCAACACTTCAACGCAGACCGCATGGCTCGCGAGTTCGAAGACGTGGGTACCATGGTCGCCCGCAACCACGAGGATTAGGAAACCCCCATGCCCGACAACGGACAGGCCTCGAGCCTGTGGATGCTCTACGCCTTCGGGACCGTCGTGTGCTGGGGGGTGTACGGCATCCTTCTGCACTCCGGCGTCGTCGCGATGAACGATCTGCAGTACGGACGCTACAAGGCGTTCTTCTGGGTCGGTGTCGCCTACTTCCTGTTCGCGGTCCTGGCGCCCGCAGGCATTCTCCTCGCGACGGGGGCCTCATGGTCGATGCCGGTAAAGGGCCTGACCTGGTCACTCGTCGCGGGGGTCGCTGGCGCCATCGGCGCGTTCTGCGTGCTGGTCGCGTTCGCCAACAAGGGTCATCCCGCCGTGGTGATGTCGATCATCTTCGCTGGCGCACCGATCGTGAACGCCGCCGTCGCCCTCACCGTACACCCGCCCGCGGGCGGACTCGCGAGCATCAAGTGGCAGTTCATCGCCGGCATCCTGCTCGCCGCCGCCGGCGGGACGCTGGTGACGCTCTACAAACCCCCACCGGGACCGGCGAAGCCGGCCGTCGAGAAGCCGAAGTGATGAGCGGGCTCGTCGAGGTCCGTGGACTCGTCAAGCGATTCGACGCCACCGACGACTCCGGTACCGGCGCCGAGGTGCTCTCGGGAGTAGACCTCGACATCGCGCCCGGCGAATCGGTGGCCGTGGTGGGGCCATCCGGGTCCGGCAAGAGCACGTTGCTGAACATCATCGGTGCATTGCTGCCGGCGACCTCGGGTGACGTCCTCCTCGACGGTGACAACCTCACCCTGCTCGATGCCGACGCCCTCGCCACGCTGCGCAACGAGAAGATCGGGTTCGTCTTCCAGTCGCACCACCTGCTGCCCCAGTGCACGGCGCTGGAGAACGTGCTCGTACCGACGCTCGTCCACCGCGACGCCGCCACGCGCAGCGCTGCCGAGGACCGCGCGCGTGCCCTGCTCGACGACGTCGGGCTGGGGAACCGTCTCGACCATCGGCCGGCGCAGCTCTCGGGAGGGGAATGCCAGCGCGTCGCCGTCGTACGCTCGCTCATCAACCGGCCGCGGCTGTTGCTCGCGGACGAACCGACCGGCTCCCTCGATGCGAAGGCCGCCGATCACCTCGGGGAGTGGCTGCGGGAGCTGGAGGAGAAGGAGGGAGTCGCGCTTCTCGTGGTGACTCACTCCGAACGGCTGGCGGCCCGCATGCAGCGCGTCGTCGAGATTCGCGACGGACGGTTGGTGAGCGCCGCTTCCGACCCATGACCACCCGGACGCTCGTCCTCAACAGCCTCCGCCACTTTCGGCGAACGCACGTCGGCGTCGTGCTCGGGGCGGCGTGCGCGACGGCCGTGCTGGTCGGTGCCCTCGCCGTCGGCGACTCCGTTCGCGAGAGCCTTCGCCGCCGCGCCTTGCAGCGCATCGGCCGCGTCGACGCGACGCTCGTCGCCCATGAGCGGTTCTTCCGCGCCGACCTCGCCGATCGCATTGCGGCTGACCTCGATGGGATCGACCTGGCCCCAGCGCTGCGGCTGCCCGGGATCGCCTCGGTCTCGGGCGGCGGAGCGCGCGCCGGCATCGTCGACGTCATGGGGATCGATGCGCGGTTCTTCGCGCTCTCGCCGGCGGGCCGGCGGGACGCACCAGCGCGGAACGAAGCGTTCGTGAACGAACGCCTCGCGGGGCAGCTCGGGGTCGGCGTCGGCGAGCAGATCCTCGTCCGGGTCGACAAGCCGAGCATCCTTCCCCGCGACACCGTCATGGCGACAGTCGACGATTACTCGCTAGCCCTGCGCGTCACGATTACCGCGGTGCTGCCCACCGACGCGCTCGCTGACTTCGATCTGCGCGCCAGCCAGCTGCCGCCGTTCAACGTATTCCTGCACTTGTCGCAGCTCCAGGACGAGCTGGAGCTGCCCGGCCGGGCGAACGTCATTCTCGCGGGGGCGGACGGCGCGACCGCCGACGTGGCGGCACGCGCCGACGCCGCCACCCGCGCACGTTGGTCGCTCGCCGACGCCGGCCTCGAGGTCGCGATCCTCCGCGAATCGTCGCTCTGCGAATTGACCAGCGATCGCCTCTTCATCGAGGACGCGGTCGCCGACGCCGTCCGCAAGATCGCGCCCGCGCAGGTCGGCGTGCTGACGTGGTTCGTCGACGAACTCCGCATGGGGGCGGCCTCGACGCCGTACTCGATCGTCTCCGCCATCGGCCCGCTCACGCTGTCCGCCCCGCCCGAAGACGCGGCGTTGCGGGCCCTGGTCGACCTCGTCTCCCCTGGCGTCGGCGACGACGGCGTAGTCCTCAACCAGTGGCTCGCCGACGACCTTGACGCGAAGTCCGACGACGCCGTGTCGCTGATCTACAAGGTGATGGGGCAGGACCTGAAGCTCGAGGACGCGTCGACCGCGCTGCGCGTCCGGCGCATCGTCCCGCTCGAGGGAGCGGCCTCGGACCCGGGGTTGATGCCGAAGTTCCCCGGTCTGCACGGCGCCGAGAGCTGCCGCGACTGGGAGCCCGGCGTCCCGATCGAGCTGAAGAAGCTCCGCGACCAGGACCAGCAGTATTGGACCGACTACCAGGGCACTCCGAAGGCGTTCCTGCCGCTGGCGACCGGTCAGAAGCTGTGGGGCAACCGCTTCGGATCGCTGACCGCCATCCGCGGCGCCGCCGATCTGGCGCCGGTGCTGAAGGAACGTCTTCCGCGCACGCTCGACCCCGCACACATCGGGTTGTTCTTCCGCGATCTGCGCGGCCCCGCCCTCGCCGGCGGGACCTCGGCAACCGACTTCGGCGGGCTCTTCCTCGGCCTCTCGTTCTTCATCATCGTCGCGGCACTGATGTTGACGGCGATGCTCTTCGGCTTCGGCGTCCAGCAACGGGCCAGTGAGATCGGGACGCTGCTGGCGGTCGGGTATCGCCCGGCACGCGTACGCCGTCTGTTCTTGCTGGAGGCGACGATGCTCGCCGTGACCGGGGCCGTGCCCGGAGTCGCATTGGGGGTCCTCTACACCGCCATCGTCCTCGAGAAGCTCGGCACGATCTGGAAGGACGCACTCGGCGCCGCCGGCACCATCGGGTTCCACCCCGGTCCCGTCGCGATCTTCGGCGGCGGCGCCATCGCCGTGGTCTGCGCGGTCGGCAGCATCGCCATCGCGCTTCGCCGCGCATTCAAGACGCCCGCGCTCGCCCTTCTGCGCAGTCGAAACGGCATCCCCGCCGACCCCGCGGTCCACCGTTCTGGTCCCGGCAGAGTCAGCAAGTGGTGCGCGATCCTGTCGCCAGCGGTCGCGGTCGCGTTGATCGTGGGCGTCGATTCCGATTCGGGCCAGGCGGCGCTCGCGTTCTTCGGCGCGGGTTCGATGCTCCTCGTCGGCGGCCTGGCCGTCGCGTGGCGGCTCATCCTGCGTCCGACCGCTCGCCATCGTCTCGCCTCGCTCGCCGCTCTCGGAATCCGCAACGCCGGCCGGCGGCCCGGCCGCAGCCTCGCCACCGTGGCGCTGCTCGCGAGCGGGACGTTCCTCGTCGTCTCGGTGCAGGCGCACCGTCTCGAATCGCCCGGCGACACCGACCGGCGAACGTCGGGCACCGGCGGCTTCGCCCTGTTCGGACGCTCGACCCTCCCCGTCACACGCGACCTGTCGACACCGGAGGGCCGCGATGCCTACGCACTCGACGAGGAGACGCTTCGTGACGTCGCGATCGTTCCGCTGCGAGTCCGAGAGGGCGATGACGCGAGCTGTCTCAACCTCGGTAAGCCGCAGAACCCGCGCCTGCTCGGGGTGCGGCCGGAGCAATTCGCCGACCGCGGAGCGTTCACGTTCGCATCGGTAGTCGACGACGCGGGCGACCTCGCGAGCAACCCGTGGCTACTCCTCTCCGCAGCCACCGACGCCGACGTGGTTCCAGCCATCGGCGATCAGGCCAGCGTCATGTGGTCGTTGAAGAAGAAGACCGGCGACACCCTGGGCTACGTGGACGAACGCGGCCGGACGTTCCGCGTCCGGATCGTCGCAACGGTGACCAACTCGATCCTCCAAGGCAGCCTCCTCGTCGCGGAGCACCGCTTCGAGCAGCGCTTCCCGTCGACCACCGGGTATCGCATGTTCCTCATCGACGCCCCCGCCGCCCGCGTCGACGAGGTCGCCTCGGACCTCACCGACACGATGACCGACATCGGACTCGAGCTCACGCCCACTTCGGTTCGGCTCGACGCTTTCAACGCCGTCCAGAACACCTACCTGCTCATCTTCCAGGCGCTCGGCGGCCTGGGTCTCCTGCTCGGCAGCGTCGGCCTCGGGATGGTCGTGCTCCGCAACGCGCTGGAGCGCCGCAGCGAGCTCGCGGTGCTCGCCGCCCTCGGCTACCGAGCCGGCCAGGTCCGCCGCCTGCTGTGGCACGAGCACGGGGGCCTCCTCGCACTCGGTCTCCTCGTAGGCATCATTTCCGCGACCGTGGCCACTCTCCCCGGGATCGGCCGCGGCGCCCTGCAGATGGGTCTGCTCGTGCTCGCCCTAGCCATGAGCGGCGCGATCTGGGTGGAGCTCGCTGCCGTCGCCGCAACGCGGGGATCGCTGCAAAGCGGGCTCCGCGACGAGTGATACGATCGCGTCTCCTTCCACCCGCATTCCTCAACGGACGAGCCCCATGCGAATACCCGTGACCTTCCCGCTCTTCCTGCTGACGCTGACCTTGGCCACACCGGCGCTCGCGCAGAACCGACCTGCACCGACCGGCAATCCGGAGCGGGCGGCGCGGCACGCGAAGTTCAAGGAGCTGTTGACCGGATCGCGGCTGGTGGGGTTCTTCACCACCGAGGGTCAGAAGGGGCCCGCGAAGCGGGACAGCTACACGATCAAGAAGGTCGTGAAGTTGAAAGGGGACAAGTGGCGCATTCAAGCGAGCGTGGAGTATCGGAAGATCCCGATCACCGTGCCGATCATCGTGGACGTCCGTTGGGCGGGCGACACGCCGATGATCCAGATCACGAAGCTGAACATCCCCTTGCTGGGGACGTTCACTGCACGGGTGTTGTTCTACGACGGGCAGTACGCGGGGATGTGGTCGGGTGACGATCACGGTGGGCAGATGTACGGCCGGGTCGTCCCCGCCGACGAGGGCAAAGGCGACCAGGGTCCCAAGAAGCAGGTGAACTGGCCGTCATTCCGCGGCAAGAACGCCGAGGGTAACGGCGACGGTTCGAAGACGCCGGTGAAATGGAACGTCGAGACGGGCGAGAACGTCCGCTGGAAGACGCGGGTCCCCGGGCTGTCGCATTCTTCGCCAGTGATATGGGGCGACCGCATCTACCTGACGAGCGCGGTCAAGGAGGGCGACGACGACCCGAAGCTGAAGGTGGGCCGCTACGGCAGCATCGCATCCGTCGACGACGACACACCGCACGAGATGCAGGTGCTGTGCGTCGACAAGAAGACAGGCAAGATCCTGTGGACGAAGACCGCGTGGAAGGGGGTGCCGAAGATCAAGCGTCACCCGAAAGGGACGCACGCGGCATCGACGCCCGCGACGGACGGGAAGTACGTGGTCGCGTTCTTCGGATCCGAAGGGCTGTACTGCTACGACACAGCGGGAACTCTCGTCTGGCAGAAGGACCTCGGAGTCCTCGATTCCGGTTACTTCAAGGTGCCCACGGCCCAGTGGGGATTCGCAAGCTCGCCGATCATCCACGCCGGACGCGTGATCGTGCAGTGCGACGTCCAGGGTGACAACAGCTTCCTCGCCGTCTACGAGATCGCGACCGGCAAGCAGGTCTGGCGTACACCGCGCGACGAGGTTCCGACCTGGGGATCGCCGACCGTCCACGAAGGGCAGGTCATCGTCAACGGCTGGAAGAACATCGGCGGCTATGACCTCGCGACCGGCAAACAGGTGTGGAAGGTCCGTGGCGGTGGCGACATCCCGGTGCCGACACCGATCGTCGCGCACGACCTGATCTTCATCACCAACGCTCACGGCCGCTCCGCTCCGATCCTCGCCATCTCGACCAAGGCGAAGGGCGAGTTCTCGATGACGGCGGAGGAGTCTCCGCACATGGTCTGGAGCAAGAGCCGCCGCGGGAACTACATGCAGACCCCGCTGGTATACGGCGACTACCTCTACTGCTGCAACGGCATCGGGGCGCTGACCTGCATCGATGCCAAGACCGGGGAGCAGATCTACCGGGAGCGGATCCCCGGGGGGGGCGCCGGGTTTACCGGCTCCGGCGTGGCCGCCGACGGCAAGCTCTACTTCCCCGGCGAGGACGGCGAAATCCACGTGATCGAGGCCGGCCGCGACTTCAACCCCTTGGCGGTCAACGGCCTGGGAGAGGAGTGCCTCTCCACGCCAGCGGTTTCCGAGGGCGCGCTCTTCTTCCGCGCCCGACGCCATCTCTTCGCCGTCGGGCTGACGAAGTAGCGAGATCCGCGTCCGGAAGACAGAATCGGGTCTCTGAGCTGTTTGGTATTCGGTGCCGTAGACCTCGAAACCCACCCTGAGACCGCCAGATCCCGTACCTGGAGCGCCCATGAAGTCCTTCAACGCCCTGCTCGTCCTCGTTCTGCTGCTCACGCCCGCCCTCGTCGCGCAGAGCCAGAGCGCCGGCTGGCACACCTGGCGCGGCAACGACACCACCGGCGTCGCCCCCAAGTCCAACCCCCCCACCGAGTGGAGCGAGGACAAGAACGTCCGCTGGAAGATCCGCATCCCGGGAGATGGCGCGTCGACGCCGGTCATCGTGAAGGACCGCATCTACGTGATGTCCGCGGTCAAGACGGACCGGGACGGCAAGCCAACGGCCGGCAAGCGTCCCACTAGCGGACGATCGGGACGATCGGGACGGCGTGGCGGACGCCGCGGCGGACGCGGGATGCGCGGTAGTCGAGCGCCGACCAAGGTCTGGGAGTTCGTCGTCGTCGCCCTCGACCGGAAGACCGGCAAAGAGATCTGGAAGAAGAAGGTCCACGAGGAGGTGCCCCACGAGTCCGGCCACCGTACCGGGAGCCAGGCATCCAACTCGCCGGTCACCGATGGCGAGCACATCTACGCCTTCTTCGGCTCGCGGGGCGTTCACTGCCTCGACCTCGACGGCGAGGTGAAATGGTCCGTCGATCTCGGCTCGCTGTTCACCCGTAACCAGTTCGGCGAGGGCTCCTCGCCTGCTCTGCACGGGGACACCCTCGTCGTCAACTGGGACCACGAAGGTGATTCCTTCATCGTCGCGCTCAACAAGAAGACCGGCAAGGAGCGGTGGCGCAAGGAGCGTCGCGAGTCCACGAGCTGGGGCACCCCCACCGTCGCCGTCGTCAAGGGCAGACCGCAGGTGATCATCACCGCTACGCGTGCGTCCAAGGCCTACGACCTGAAGTCCGGCAAGGAGCTCTGGTCGTGCGGCGGCATGACCGCCAACTGCATACCGACTCCGATCGTGAAGGACGGCATCGCGTACCTCATGAGCGGCTTCCGCGGCTTTTCGCTTCAAGCGATCAACCTTGCCGCCGCGAAGGGTGACATCACCGACACCAAGGCCGTGAAGTGGAGCCATGGGCGCAACACGTCCTACGTCCCATCGGCGCTGCTCTACGGGGACACGCTCTACTTCCTCCGCAGCAACAACGCCGTGCTGTCGTGCCTCGATGCCAAGAGCGGCAAGGTCCACTACGAGGGCCAGAGGCTCGACGGCTTGCGCACGGTCTACTCGTCGCCCGTCGGCGCCGGCGGCCGGGTGTACATCACGTCGCGCGACGGCGCGACAAAGGTCTTCGCGCACGGATCCGAGTACAAGGAGCTCGCGTCGAACAAGCTCGACGACACCTTCGACGGCAGCGCCGCGATCGTCGGCAACGAGATCTTCCTCCGCGGCCGCAAGTACCTGTACTGCATCGGCTCGAAGACGACGAACTGAGTTCCTCCCCAGGCCGGGGTTTCCGCCGCGGTCGCCGTTACCATCCCCTGATGGCGACCGAATCGACGAATCATCTTCGTTCGCTGGCTTTGGGCGCGCTGCTGGCAGCGTCGATCCTCGGCGGCTGCCAGAGCCCTCCCAGCGCGGCGGAGCACGCCGCACGCCTCGAGCGCGCCAAGGCTCTGCAGCGCGACCGGTCGCTCAGCACGAGGTTCGCCGCCGGTGGGCACTCACTCGTCGATGGCATCCCGGCCGAAATCGCAACGGAGAGCTTCTGGCCCGGCGACCGACTGCTGTATGGCATCGAATCGATGGATGTCAGCGAGGTCGAGCGATTCTACCTCCTATTCGAGACGCTGCCACCCGAGGAGGGTGATGATGATCCCGAGGAGATCGAGCTCGTCTTGCAGGGGCGCAAAGGCGAGATCCGCAAGCGCCGCAACGTCACGACGCGTCGCTGTCGCGTATCGGTCAAGCTCCTCGACGCCGAGATGAAGAAGATCGATGAGGACCCGTCGACGGTCTACCGGTTCCTGCACGAGGCGGGGCTGTTCGCGTACGCGCGCCGCCACCTCAAGACCCCCAAACGCAAAGAGCTGGGATCGATTCCACCATCCCGCGTGAAGACCCCGCCGACGTTGAACGAAGCACGGTGGGGGAGCGGGATCTTCGGAAAGCTCTTCGCGGAGCTGCAGGACAACGATGCCCTCTTCGCACTCGCCCGACGCCTCTCGGTCTCGCCCGGGTTCTTCGAGCTCCCCCGCTTCCTCGGAGGATCCATGGAGCTGTATACCGGCCTCGCGTTCGCGAGAATCGTCGACCAGCCGATCGCCGGCCTGCCGGTAGGCAACCGGGCACTCGAATGCCCGATGTCCTTATGGCGACACGGCCACCCCGTGCTGTCGATGAAGGCGGTGTACGTCCCCCCCGTCGGTCCGCTCGCGATGGCGGCCGGCGTGGTCACCGTGACCGGCTACCGCAAGGAGGATCCGGGCCGTCGATTCGTGGTTCGCCTGCTCGGCATCGCGCGCGGCTCGCCAACCGGGAGCTTGCGCGGTCGACGAGCAGGAATGCCAAGGAGAACCCAGGAACCCAAGAGCGAGATCAGATCCGGTTCTTCTCCTGGATTCCTGGGTTCTCCTCGGCACCGCTGCTCTCCTGATCTTCTGACCGCACAGTCCCCTACGGGTGCCTCAACAAATTGAGCTGCAAGTAGCCGTCAGCCGGCACTGTCACCTCGTAGTCGCTCTGGCCGTAGCGGTGGCGGACTTCCAGATCGTGTTTGCGGTACCGAACACGATGCACTCCCGGGGACGCTTCCAGCGTGAGGCTGCTGTGCGCATCCCCGAATGGACTCGGGTCGGAGGGCACGATCCATGCCCCGTCGTCGAGCCGGACCTCCCATCCTCCCTGGAAGATGTCGATGCGGATACCGGTCCCCGACTCCTGGAGGTGGAGGCGGCACGGCAGGTAGTGGCGGTGCTTGTGCTCGCAGAACCAGTTCGCGCACTGATGACGTGGGGAATACGGCCACGATCGCGTGGAGACGTGTCCATCCAGCTTGACCATGATCGGCATCGGCTGATCCGCGTCGCGCGCGTACCGCTCGAGGTCGAGGCGCGCTGGGGTGACCTTCCGGGTGTCCACTCCCTGCACGTAGATACGCGCGCCCGGCGGGGACGACGTGACCGAGATCTGGCTGCCCGTGCCGCATCCGGTGAACGCGACGGCCGCCGCGAGTGTGGCTGCCGTCAGGATCGCCTGCCTCATTCCAGTCCCTCCGCGAGCCGATCGATGTCCGCTGCGACATTGTAAGGACCGGGAGACACGCGCAGATGGTGGCCCCGAAGCGCGACGACGACGCCCGCCGCCCGAAGCCGCGACCGCACGGCGTCCGGGTCGCGGACGCGGAAGGTGATGATGGGCGAGCGGTCGACATGGGGCGACCAGCACGGAAAGCGTTCGGGATCGAGCCGGGCATGCAGGCGCTGATTGAGACCCACGCTGTGGGCGAGGAGCGACGCCGGTCCATGCCGTGCGATGAACTCCAGACCCGCGTGGACGGCGCAGTAGCCGAGGTACGAAACGTGGCCCGGTTCATACCGCCGGCCATCGATGCGGGGTGAGTACACGAATGCACCGTGGTCCGGGTCGGGCGCGTCCACCCACGGGGTGTAGTTGTGGCGCACGTGGCCGGGGAACAGCCGGTCTTCGAGCGCACGCCCCTGCCGGTCCTTCCGCACGTAGAGAAACCCTGTCCCGTGAGGCCCGTAGAGCCACTTGTAGGTCGAGCACGCGGCGAAATCGACGTCGAGTGCCTTCACGTCGATGGGGACGATGCCTGCGGCCTGGATGATGTCGGCGTATACGAGCGCACCGCGCTCATGGGCGTGCGCAGCGAGCGCGGGCAGCGCTTCGATCCGACCATTGAGATTGGAGACCAGCGTGACGCAAACGAGCGCGGTGCGGTCGTCGACGGCGGCTTTCATCGCATCGAGCCCGACATCGCGCCCGTCGCCGCGCACGACGCGGACGTCGACACCAGTGCGCCGCAACCCCTCCAGATTGTGGAGCGATCCAGAGAAGTGGAGGTCGTTCGTGACGACGTTGCCGCCTTCCCGCACGCCCGGGACGCCGTCGAGAACGATCTGCTCCCCCGCCTTCGTACAGTGGACGAACGCGATCTCGTCAGTCGCCGCGCCGATCAGTCGGGCGAACCGGGCCCGGGTCTCGTCGAGGGTGACCTGCACGGCCTCACCGCGCCCATCTCCCGGCCCGGAACGCCAGAAGTCCTCGTAGCGACGCAGCCCGGACTCGGTGAACGTGGAGAGAGGTGTCCCCTTCGCAGCGTTCAGATACGTCTCCGCGGCCAAACGGGGGAACAGCGCACGAACGTCCTCGCCGAGCGCGCGTGGAGGGGTGCGCGTCGGGTTCGTCGCGCATCCGGTACCACCGACGGCGATGGCCGTCACGGCTCCGGCCTTGATGAAGGTACGCCGATCCATCGCAGATCTCCTCGCCCAGGTTCTCGCCGGTTGCGGCTGATCGACCAGACTCTCGGACCGTATCACGAACTCGGTCCCTGATGAGGAGACGCGAGACGCCGCTCGCGGACCGGATCTCGTATAGTCCTCGCCGTGAGCCCCGCCCTACCGGACTCCGCGAAGTCTCGCTTCTTTGGCCTTACCGCCGCGGTCCACACACCGTTCGATTCGCACGGGGCGATCGACTCGGGCCAGGTCGCGCCTCTCGCCGCCCATCTCGCCAGCACCGGTGTAACCAGCGTATTCGTCGCCGGGACGACCGGAGAAGGGCTGTCGCTGACCGACGACGAGCGTCGCGCCCTCACGACGGCCTGGGCCGAAGCCGGCCGGGTGTACAAGCTGCCGGTCGTCATTCACGTCGGTGGCAACAGCCTGGAGTCGGCACGGCAGCTCGCGGCGCAAGCGTCCGCAGAAGGCGTCGAGGCCTTCGCGATGCTCTCGCCGCACTTCTTCAAGCCCGCGACCGTCGATCACCTCGTCGACGCTTGCGCCCGCGTTGCCGAGGCCGCGCCCGACCTGCCGTTCTACTACTACGACATCCCCGCGCTCACCGGCGTGTCGTTCCCGATGCTCGCGTGGCTCGAACGCGCCGCGGACTGCATCCCGAACCTCGCCGGGATCAAGTACACGAACCCCGACCTGGCGGGAATGCTAGAGTGCCTCGCGTACGCTGAGGGCCGCTTCGACATCCTGTACGGGAACGACGAGTCGCTGCTCGCGGGCCTCTCTCTCGGATGTGTCGGCGCCGTCGGCTCGAGCTACGGATTCGCCGCGCCCCTCTACCACCGCCTCCTCGACGCGTTCGTCGCAGGAGATCTCGACTCGGCACGCATGTGGCAGCTTCGATCCGCCCAGATGATCCGCACGATCGCCGCCTACGGTTACCCCGCCGCGGCCAAGGCGACCATGGAGCTGGTGGGCATCCCCGTGGGTGGGGTGCGGGCTCCCCTCGGCGACCTCGACCGCGACGCCCGCGCCCGGCTTCGCGGAGACCTCGACGCGCTCGGGTTCTTCGCCTGGATCCGCTCCTCCTAGCCCGGCGTCGGTTCGCTTTCGCCGGCCGCGGCTTCGGCAGCTGCGTGTGCCACGAGCTTCTCCTTCAGCGTTTCGAGCCCGGATCTCGTCGCCGTGTCCATGCGCACACTGGTGAAGATCGAACGACGTTTCTCCTTCTCTTGGCCCTTGCGGTTGACCTCGAGCGAAAAGTGGACGACGTCGAGCCACGAGCGGTCGGGCGACGCCTCACTGCCGCGCACGTGATAGAGCAACGCGGTCCCTGGGAGTGAGGGTGGGTCGATCGCCCGAGGGAAGAGGTCGCTGGCAGACCTGGCTTGACGCACCGTTTCCACCAGTTCCGGACTCGGTCCGGCGACCGTGACGGTCTCCCGAACGGCGTCGGCCCAGACATCCGCGTCCTCGTCATACGGGAGCTTCGCCCTCGAGAACCCGCCGTAGGATGCTGCGGCGAAGACGTTCCCCGCCTCGATGAACCAGACGATCCATACGAAGATCCCCGTGACGTCGGTCGACTCGATGGTCCACCCACTCGCGACCCGGAGGTCGACGTAGTCGGACATCGTCAGCTCCGCGGCGGCTTCCTGCAGGTACTCCCTCTCTTGTCGTCCCTCCGCGTCCGTCAGCTCCCCCGTCGTGAGCATCCGCTCGATACTCTGAGCACCATCCTCGATGTACCTGTCCCGAAAGACCTGGTGCGCGGAGAAGTGCGACGCTGCGATTCCTGCCGACGTCGCCAACACGGTGACGACCACCGCCGCGATCGGGTTGCGGCATCGACCGTGCCGCACCGCCATCTCTGCGCCTTTGTACGCCACGAGGCCGAACAGGATCGTGAGCACGAAGGACACGTAGATGATTGGGACGAACTCCACGCACTGTTGGTAGACCCAACCCACTCCCGCCATCCCGCAAGCCAGCGCAATCCCGGCCACCGCGAAGCTGACGCTCATCTGGCCTGAGGGCCGGTAGGTTTCGATCATGGGGACCTCCGGAGTCGGGAGATCGTGACCAGGGACTCGGCACCGGTCAAGAAACGCTCTCCACCTGGATCAGCCTCGAGTGGGTACGATCGGCCTCCGGCCCGCCGGCGCTGCAGACCCGCGGCTACGACGCGAAGCTGATCGGACGCGCCACGTGGGACCGCAAGGCCGAACGATTCACCCGCTTCGAAGTCGTCGCGGTCGGCCAACGGCAAGGCGGCACCCGCTGGAACGCGCGCGGCGACGATCTCGAACCGGCGCCGATGGGGGTCGCGTTCGTTCTTGCAAAGCCCGGACCGCAGCACCGGGTGAGCCCCGCCCACATCTGGTCATAGGGCTGGAAGCTCTGAGCCCGAGCCGCTTGTCGTCTTCCGGGAGCGCGGACCTCCAGGTCCGCTCTGACGGCGAAGCCGGATCCGGATCCAGA
>NZBC01000213.1 GCA_002687715.1 Planctomycetota bacterium
GCGTCCGTTCGCGTCGGCGACCGCGGCGGAGGTGATCTACAAGAAGCTCCACGAGGAGCCCGTTGCTCCGCGCCGGGTCGACTCCGATATTCCGCGCGACCTCGAGACGGTCGTCCTGACCGCGATGGCCCGCGAGCCCGACCGTCGCTATGCGACTGCGGGCCGACTCGCCGATGACCTCGAGCGGTTTCTCGATCGACGTCCGATCGAAGCGCGACGCCGCGGGGTATTCGGGCGCATGGGGCTGTGGTGCCGGCGCAACCCTGCGCTCGCGGCGTCCATCTTCGTCGGAGTCGTCGTGTCGGGATCGATCGCGGCCGTCGGCCTGAACGAGGTCCTCCACGAGCGCGACCTCGCGCGGGAGCAACGGGATGCCGCGCACGACCACCTCTATCGTTCTCTGGTCAACGAGGCCGCCGCCCGCGTTGCGGCGAAAGAGACTGCGTGGCGGTCGAGAGTCCTCGACAACCTGCGAAGGGCCGCGACAAGCCCGTCATCTACCCGGGACCCGGTCGAGCTACGTACGCTCGCGGCGAAGTGCTTTTCGCAGCGACAGCCGTCGTTCCGCATGTTGGGGAAGTGGTCGACGGAGCACGGGTTTCCGACGGCGCTGGCGTGGTCGCCGGACGGTTCCCTGATTGCGATCGCGCGCAGAGATGGCCAAGTGGATCTGCGCGATGCCGAGACGGGAGTGAACCGCGCGCAGTGCATCGGCGCCGAACGCGCCGTGTACGGGCTGGCGTTTCATCCGGGGGGGCGGTGGCTCGTGGCGGGCGGCTTCGACGGGCGTCTGCGGTTCTACGACGTGACCGAGGTCGACGAGGAGAGCGCGGGCGGTTCGACCGAGCTGGCGGCCGTCAAGACGGTCGCGGCGGAGGGCTACTCGTTCACGACGCTCTCGTGGTCGCCGGACGGGACACGGCTCGCGGCGGGCATCGGCCACCAGTCCGCGCGGTGTCCGGTGTTCCTCTTCACGATGCACGGTGACACGCTGCCTGCCGGGGTGGAGGAGGTGGGAGCGCCGAAGGGGACCCTGCCGCTCGTGTCGAAGACGCGACAGCTCGCCGGCCACACCCGAGCGATCAACTGTGTCGCCTTCTCGGCGGACGGACTGCAGCTGGGAACCGGCGGGCGCGACTCCGCCGTGTCGGTGTGGGAGGTGGAGACCGGACGCCTGCAGGGCGTCTGGTCGGTATCGGACCCGCCGCGCGCGATCGTCTCCGTGGGCCGTACGTGGGTCGCTTCGACGTTGGAGAACGCGGGATGCCTCGTGATCACACCGGGCAACACGCCGCCCTTGGTCAATCGCCCGGGGCTGCATGACGGTGGAGTCAGCCGCATCCTGCGGATGCCGCAGGGTTGGTTGCTGACGTGCGGGGACGATGGTCTCTTGCAGTGCTGGGACAGCCGCCTGAATCCGCTCGGCGTGGCCCGGGGGAGGAGCGGTGCGCTGCGGACGTTGGCTGTCAGCCCCGACGGCGCGCGCGTGATCGCGGGTGCGCGAGACCACTTGCAGATGTGGGCGGTCGATGCGTCCGACGGGTCGGACACGATGTCGACGGGCCACGTCGCGCGCTTCGTGCCAGGAACGCGAACCCTCGTGACTTCGACGACGGTTCGTGACTTCGACGACGACGGACCCGGCCGCTCGCGCTACCTCACGGCGCCGGGTCTGCGCGGGATTCACGCTGCCGGCTCTGCTCACGTCGTGGTCCTGAGGAGGGACGGCAAGCTGCAGATCATGGCGGCCCGCGGCGAATCGCGGCTCGTCGAGGTGGACGGCGGACTCGTTCGGGACCTCGTCGTCGAAGCAGCGGGGGAGCAGGCTATCGCGGTGATGGAGGATGAGTCGGTGGTCGTCCTCCGGTTGCCGGACGCCGAGGTCGTCGCGCGGAGGGTACCCGCGACGCCTGTCCAGGCAGTTGCGTGGGCCGGCTCCGACCAGATCATCATTGCAGATGATCGTGGCGTCGAGCTTCGTGACGCGATGCTCGAAAATCCCCGGCCGATTCTCCCTGGGCCACGTCGCAACATGCGGCTTGCGGGTACGACCGATCGCATCGCGGTGGCGGCGACCGCCCAGGAGGCGCTGGTCATCAATCTTGGGGACGCGAAGATCCAGCAGCGCCTCACGACGAGTGACGTCGCGAGCCTCTCCTGGCTCGACGACGACGCCTGGCTGGCGGTCTGCGAGCCGGACCGGGTCCGCCTGTTCGACGGTCAGACGTGGGAGGCGAGGACGTACCTGGCTGCCCGCCCGATCGAACCGAAGTGGGTCGCGCTCGACGTGGACGCGGGGCTGCTGGTGACGGGGGGCACCTACGCGACCCTCGTCGTGTGGGACTTCGAGGAGCAATACGAGATCCTCGAGCTCCACGTCCGTGCGACGACGAATGCGGCGTTCGTGCGCGATGGCCGCGCGCTCATCGCGGCGTCGCAGCTGGGTGCGGCGACCGGCTGGACGCGACGGACGCTGCTCGCCGCCGCGCGTCGAATGCGGCGCGCCCACGACGACGGGGTCGCGACCTCCCCCCCGCGTCCCACGCCGGACGTGACGCTCATCTCGGGTGGCCACGTTTCGCAAGTCTGGGCGACGGCGCCGAGTCCGGATGGGATCCACGTGGCGACCGGATCGCACGACGGAGTGGTCAAGCTGTGGTCTCTGAACGGGGATCGTCCGGAGCTGCTGAAGGACCTTCGAGGGCACCGCTCCATCGCGTGGTGCACGACATTCTCGAACGACGGGCGCTGGTTGTTCAGCGGCTCGGGCGAGGTCATCCGCTGGGACGTGGAGAAACGGGTCGAGTCGATGCGCCTGCCCTCGCGTCGTTCTCTCGTAGCCGGCATCACTGCCCACCCGAGCGAACCGTGGATTGCCTTCGGCCGCCTCGACGGTCGCCTCGAGATCTGGCGCTACGACGAAGAACAGTCGGCGCGTGTCCTCAAGGGCCCCGGTCCGGGAAACCTCCGCCAGATCGCCATCACCCGCGATGGCCGCCGCCTGGCCGTGGCGGCCGGAGACGCGGGGCTCTTCCTCTACGACCTCATGACTCCCGAGTTTCGCGCCTGGCTCTCCGGTGCATCCGTCGTCCCGCCTGCGCCCACCAAGAGAGTCGCGTCGCCCCATGGCGCGTCCATCGACGCGGTTACCTGGTCCCCTGACGCCACGCGGCTGGTCATCGGTGACATCGAAGGCCACGTCGTCGTCACCGACGCCGCGACCCATACCCGATGGGTCACCCTGCAGACCGTTCCCACCGCCGTACGGTCCCTCGACTACGACCAGACTGGCCGCTACCTCGCCGCCGGTATCGGCTCCGCCTCGGCGACCACGTGGGATTTCGATCGGTTGCAGCGCCTGTGGCGCGAGCTGGGGATCGATCCGTAGTGAAGCAATGCTCTCCCCCGGAGACCCGAAGGTTCAAGCGCCCGCAAGGCGTCGGATCTCGTCGAGCGGGGGAATGCCCGCGGAGGCGCCCAGGACTTGCAGGCAGTAGACGGCGGACGCGTGGCCGCGGCGGATCGCAGCGGGAACGGCGAGGCCGTCCAGGAGTCCGGTGACGAAGCCGGCGCACCAGGCGTCGCCAGCGCCGGTTGCATCGACGATGCGGCCGTCGGTGAGAGCAGCGATATGTTCGGAGGCGCCGTCCGGAGGAGACCACAGCGCACCGTCGCCGCCGAGCTTGATGACGACCTGACGTGCGCCGTGGCCGTGGAGCCAGGCGGCCATGTCGTCGGGGTCCGTCCGGGCGGTGAGATGGGCGGCCTCGGCGCGCGAGGGGAGGAACCAGTCGAGGTGGGGAAGGATCGGGAGGAGGCGGCGCTTCCACTCGTCGCGGGGGAAGTCGTCGGTGTTGATGACGTCGAGAAGCGTCTGTGCTCCGTGGCCGCGCGCGGTCTCCATGATGCGGGCGAGGGGTTCGCCGTCGAGCGTGTGCATCATCATGGCACCCGCGCCCAAGACGAAGCGACGGTCGCGGAGGAGCGACTCGGGGATGTGGTCTGCGGAGAACGTTGCGTTGGCGCCGGGTCGGTGAAGGAACGTGCGCTCGCCATTCGCGGCGACGGCGACGAGGGTGAACGGCGTTCCGGCGTCCGCATCGACGTAGAGGTGGTCGGAACGGATCCCGACCTTCTCGATCTCCGCGACGAGGAACTCGCCGTGGATGCCGCGGCCGACCGGGGCGCAGAGATCGCATGGGACGCCCATGCGGGCCAGGTCGATCGCGACGTTCACGCCGCAGCCGCCGGCCGCCATGATGAGCTCATCGAACTGCCGCGTACCGCCGGGTGGCGGGAACGAGTCCAGCGGGGTTGCGAGCGCGTCGACGGCGGCGTTGCCAATGACGAGGATCGGAGGGATCTCGGGCATGGCGCCCGAGCTTACTGCCCGAACCCCGACCCGAGGTAGTTCAGCCGCGGTTCGCCGCTGACCAGGCCGGGGCGGAGGATGGGGTCGAAGAGCCAGCGAGGCTCGAGCGAGATGAAGATGCCGAAGTCGTTCTCGCCTGCGTCGATGCGGAGGCCGAGCTGCGCGACCCACTCGGGGCCGATGCGGGTGAAGGCGACTCGCTGGTCGATGCCGCGGTCTTCCTTGATGTCGTAGGAGGTCTCCAGGGTGATCATCCACTTCTCGTCGATGCGGTGGTTGATCTGGAAGAAGACCGCGTCGTACTCGCCGTCGAAGTGGCGATAGCCGGCGTAGGCCTGGAGCTCGCGGGACGGCGTGTACCCGACCGCGACGTTCGCGACCTCGAAGTCCCGCCCGTACCAGTTGAACTCGAGGTCGGTGACGAGCTGGAGGTCGTCGCTGAAGCGCACCAGGAGGTCGACGTCGAGGTTGCCCCACGGGTTGCCGAAGTTGTCCCGTGGGTTGGGGAAGTACGGGATCTCGAGCTCGAGGTCGACGAAGGTGTCGACCTCCGGGCCGTCCTCACGTTGACGGACGGTCTGGAGCAGGTTGCGCAGGCGAAGCTCGAACGCCTGCAGGTTGTCGAACGTCTCGACCTCGTCGAAGGGGATGAGCTGCATCGGGCGCGCCGCGATGCCCGTGGTGTTGCGGAACGTGATCTCGGGGATGATCACGTGGCGCAGCCCGTCGAGGTTGAACAGTCCGCCGTCCGTATCCCACACGCGCCACGCCTGGAGCGACACGGTCGCACCCGAAGTGAAGCCGACGCGATCGCGATCGGTGCGCCGGATCAGGTCTTCCTCGTAGTACGTGTAGCGCAACCCCGCGAACGGAGTCAACTTGAACGGACCCACCGGGAAGGCGTACTCGAGCAGCGTGTCGACGTCGATCCGCCACGAGTCGCGGTCCTCGAGGACCAGCCGCTCGTCGGGGATCAGGCGGGCGTGTCCGCCGCGCGCCTCGACGGACAGGTAGAGGGGGTGGTCGAAGAGGTCGAACAACGGCTCGGTGACGAGGTCGTATCGTAGCTCCGGCTGATGTTCGACGCGCGTGAACCAGTCGTTGATCCGCGCCGACGCGAGCCCGCTCACCATCGAGTTGAAGAACACCTTCTTCAGGTACACGAGGTTCTCGGGTGGCTTGAGCCCCTTCTCCTGGTCCTCGAAGTACGTCGGGTAGTAGCCACGATCGGAGAAGAGCTGCAGCTCGAGATCGAGCTGGACACCCTCCGGGAGCTGGTGACGGTGCCACCACGAGACGCGGCCGCGGTTTCTCGTGGGCGGTCGCCCGAAGTTCTCGTCCTCGCCCTCGTCGTACTGGTAGCGGGTGTAGAGCAATCCGCGGTAGTCGTCGTCGTCGTACACGAGGTCGACGCCTACGCCGGGGCCGCGCTTCGAATACCAGTCGGCATGCACGCTCCAGTGGCCCCACCGCCGACCTTCCTCGAACTGGATGTCGTCGCCGATGCTGACCCCAGCCTCGTATCCGAACTCGCTGCTGTGTCTCGCGCGGATGCTCTCGATGAGTCCGAACCCGTGCTGGACTTCCGAGTCCCATGTGAAGTCGGGCAACCACATGACGGGGAGCTGCCCCGCGCGCAGCACGTTGCCCTGCGCGTCGATCCGGTAGCTGGAGCGGCGGTTCGGGTCGTCGGGGTCGATCGCCGAAGGCGGGCGCTTCACGAACTCCATGCGATCGGACGTGACGTGGGTGAACGGGCGACCGAACCGACCGACCCACACCTTGACGCCGCTGCCCTGGATGCGATTCCCCGCGAGGATGCGGAGCTCCGCCGCCTTCACCACCAGGTCGGACTTGCCGTCGCGCGTTTGCAGCGGCGCGGAGAGGGTTGCGTCGATCGCGATGCCGCGCTCGTGGGCGACGTCGAGAAACAGGCGGTCGCAGAAGATCGTCTCGCCCTTCTTGTCGACGTAGACCACGAAACCTTCGGCATAGAGCTCGGTGATGAAGTCGGCCGCCTTTCGGGCCTTCTCTCCGGTTCCCTTGATGATTCCCGGGGCGTTGCCCGGGGGTCTCCGCTGGTCGCCCTTGCGGACCCACGCGATGAGGTTGTCGCAGCGAAGGTAGCGTCCGTCCAGCTCAGTCTCGACGTCACCCAGCATGTACAGCCTGCCGGGGCGGTCCTCGTAGTGGAGGATCCGGGCCGGCGTGTCCCACGTCAGGACGCCCTTCTCCTCCTGCTTGGGAGTCCCCTCCGCCGGTTTTGTCCCTGGCTCCGCAACCTGCGCACGCAGCGTCAGAGTCGAAAGCGAGAGGAGCACAAGAACGAGAACGAACGCTCGCAGCGGTTTTGCGGTCACCGTTTCCCTCGTGAAGGCGGCTTGAGGACCGAGATCACGATGGGATTGTCAGGGTCGCTGAGATCCAGGTCAAATCGGGGTCGCTGGGTATGGTGCCGTCCTCGCCAGGTCAGGTCCGCGTTGCCGGTCCAGCTGTAGAGGGTGATGACCTTCTCGCGGTCGTCGAATTCCAGGACGTCGCCGTCCGCCGCCAGATCCGGTGAGCGGAACTTCGCGCCGGTCTCGACCACGGTGCGGACGACCTCGAGCGTACGGACGCGGTCTCGGCGTCGGGCCTGTGTGCCCGGGTCACCAGGGACCAGGAAGAGGACCACCCGTGCGCCTTCGAGCCGGAACCCGTCGACCGCGGGGTCGCCCTGGATGATCGTCGTAGGCCCGCGGGCCTGAACGCGCTCCTCGGAGAGGTAGAGGTCCTTCGCGGCCGTGATGTCGATCGGCACGAGCTTCCGATCGGCCGCCGGGGCCCCCCGCTTCGACCGGGATGCGTCGCCGACCCGCATTGCGAGCTTGCCGGACTCTGAGTGGAAGCGCGCTTCGACCGGGCCGAGCAGGAGCGCCTTGCCGCCCGTGAGCGTGATCGCCGGCGCCACGATCCACTCCGGGTAGTCGCTCTTGCCTTGGATGCGTTTCCAGTCGAGACGAGCCGGCGTGCCGCGGATGAGCGTCTCCTCCTGCTCGGCGTCCAGTCGGAGATAGGAGCACTTCAGGCCTGCGCTCGTTCCCTGCTGGACGTCGACCGAGCCCTCCGCGGCGAGCTCCTGGATGCGGCGCGCCGTCTTCTCCTTCCCGACGACGACGTCGTGGAACCATGCCGTGACGGAGTCCGCGGAGACCTTCGTTTCCACCGGCGTACGGTCGAGGCCGGTGCCGTAGGCGAGAGGTGGGACCATCAGCGTGGCCTGCGCACCGCCCCTCGCTTCGATGGACTTCGCGTGTCGTCGATAGGCGATGGTCGGCGCGCGCAGGGTCTGCTTGCGGTTCGAGGTGTCGGTGATCACGGCGCTCGCGGGCTTCCCCGGCGTGGTGCGCACGAGGGTAAGGTCGCCCGTCCGCCCGTCATACGAGAGCGTGTCACCCTCGCCCCGGAACCGTTCGGGCACCACCAGGATGATGTTCCCCCGCGCCGCCGCTTTCTTCACGCGCCGGCTGGTCAAGAACCCGACGTCCGCGCCGCCGCCGCCGATGTCCGCTCGGAAGGTCTCCACGAGGTCGAGATCGACTTCCTTGCCTTCCAGACGACCATTGATCCGGCTCGGATCGTCTCGATCGAATCGCGTGACCACGACCGCACCGCGCGCCTCCGCGCGGGTCGGCTTGTCGTTCAGTGGGTGCGTCACGACGAGGAGCGAGTCGCGGGCGTCGATCGAGAGTGGCCCCGTCGACCCGAGCACCGAGTCGACGTCGCCGTTGGATGAGGTGGCTTTCGGATCGGGCAGCTTCTTGCCGGCCTTCGTCTTCTGCGCGGGCAGGTAGACGATGTGTGGCGAACCCGTGATGAGGACGCGGTCCTCCATGGGCCGTCCGAGGTCGTCGAAGGATCGGGTGTAGATGAGCTGACGTCCCGAGAACGAGCCCGTCGGCCCGTTTCCCCGCACCCCTCCTGTGAGCTCGATGCGCGCCGGGAACGTGTCGCGATCGCCGTCGTTGGCACCGGCGCGATTGGACGTGACTCGATGCAGGAACAGCTTCAGCATCTCGGCGTCGACGTGGGTGTCCTGGCCGGTAATCGCGATCTGTGGGCCGACGACCACTTCGCGGATCGCGTCGTCCGCGTCCATACGGTCGAAGACGATGGTCCCGTCGGTCGTCAGCGTCAGGTCGCCCTTGGCGCCGACCCCCGGGAGCATGCGTCCGGCGTCGGCGAGCACGGCCCGGACGGGTGCGCCGTCCAGCACCAGCTTTGCGCCGCCCTTCTGTTTGCCCGCCGTGTACGTGATGCGATCGCCGAAGAACGTGCCCTGCGGGAGGAGTGCGGACACGGCGTCCTCCAGGACGAATCCCTGGACGGTCTTCGCGGCGCCTGGACGATTGGTGGTGATCGCGAACCGCTGTCCGCGCAGCTCGTACGTGCCTTGGGTCAGGACGATGTCGCCTACGAGGGTCAGCTCGCCCGCGCGGGAGAAGTTCTTTCCCTTCTTGATCGGATCGGCCGGACGGTATCGCAGGGGACCCGACGCGACGATCTTGGCCTCGGGGCCGTTACGGCCGACGAAGGAGAGGTTGCGCAACGTGCCGTTGATGTCCTTCTCGAGGACGATCTCACCGGTCTTGACGTCGAGGATGAGGCCGCTTCCGCTTACGACGCCCTCGGCTGCAGTGATCGTGACGACGTCATCCGTGGTCCCGCGGACGATCTCGCCATCCTCGACCTCCGCGACGAGCGTGGTGGACTCGATCTTCACGCGGCGGGTCTTGTCGGCGGGATCGGCGAGCCAGGCGGTGACGCCGTCACCGAGCTCGATCCGGCGCGCCGTTGCCAGGTCGCGTCCACCAATGAACACCGCCGTGCCGGCTCGGAGCCCGGTCGCGTCTGTCTCGATCGCCCGCAGCAGGTGATCTCCGATCGCGCTGGCCGGCAGCTCGGCCGGGACGACGAGGTGCGCGGCGACGTCGACCTTGGACTTCGGTGCCGGGTTCGCCAGTACGCGCAGGTCCTTGAACTGGAACCGCTCGCCTTCTTCAGCGTCGAACTGGCCGCACCAGACATGGAGCGCGGTCCAGGAGACTTCCTCGTCGTTGGCGAGGGTCTTCGTCCGGACCTGGGGGGAGTAGATGTCCGAGCCGCGCGCGTTGTCGAAATCGACCGCATCGCCGCTCGACTTTCGAGGCCCGAGCGCGGCATCACCGGTCTTTCGTCGCAGGAGGTCGGGGGTTCCCCCGGCGTCGCCCCCCGTGAGGAGGAACATGAGCGCGAGCCCGCCGCTCGCAGCGACGATGATGGCCAGCGTCAATCTCATGGATCACCTCCCCGCGCCGGCAACCTGCACGGCGAGGGATCCTATCACCCGGTTACACGCGGACCATGAAGCCAGGGTGACGGCCCCGCAGGGGCCTGAGTCCCGGTCGGATCAGCTTCCGGGGCAGCCGATGCGCAGATAGACGCCGTTGGTGAGGTAGTCCGGGTTCAGGGGACCCGGAGGAGAAGTCGGCGCACAGAGTCGGGCCTGGATCGCGACCTCGATGCCGATGGTGTGGGGTTCGAGGATCGGGACCGGCAGCTCCCAGGAGCCGTTCGAGTCCGTCGTGAACGCGACCACGGTGTAGAAGTTCGACATGTTCAGGATATCGACGTAGATGGTGCAACCGATGCCTGGAACGGGGTACGGCGCGACCGGCCAGAGACTCAGGAAGAGCCAGCCCAGCGCGTTGGGGAACTGGCTGGAAACGCTGATCGCGCAGGTGCCGCCCACGACGGGCGGGTTGGCGTGGAGGAACGGGTCGAGCGGGTTGTTGCAGCTTCCACCGAGGTTCTGGGCGATGGCGGTGACGCCGGCGCAGCCCTCGACTTTGATGAACCCGATCTCGGCGTTCTCCGCCCCGGCGTTCGGTCCGCTCCAGAAGTAGATGCGGATCGTGGTCGCCTGGGTGACGCCCTGGAGTATGGCCGCCCCCGACACGTCGATGAGTGTCGTGGCGACGCCGCCGTTGCCGGGGTCCTGAGGGTAGACGTCGATGTCCGCCGCCAGGGGGGTCATGAAGTTGTCGCCGCCCGGACCCGGGTCCTCATCGGCGTATACGGCGATCGTGTCGACGGCGGGGCTTGTGCCGACACCGGTCATGACCGAGATGCCGGAGATCCACAACGTCTGTGCGGGATCGGGCGTGATGGTCATCTCGACGTAGTTCGGACTGGCGTTGAACGGACCCTGCGGGGTCGTGGTGGCCCAGCTGGGGTCGAGGCAGAGGAACCAGTCTTCTGAACCCCAGTCGAAGAACACGTGGGTGTTCTGGACGGAGATGTTGCCTGCCGTGCTGCGTGGATCGTGGTCCGTCGACGCAACGCTCGAGTCGTCGAACTCGTACACGGCCAGCGGGTGTGGCTCTTTTCGGACGACGGCGCGGCGCTCATCCCGCGCGCCTCAATTCGTCGGCCGCGTAGCGGCGCAGATGGTTGGTTTCGA
>NZBC01000214.1 GCA_002687715.1 Planctomycetota bacterium
ATTCTCACTCTGGCCTTGTGAACCGGTGGGAAGTCCAGGTCCGCTCTGGATCCGATTTCGGCGGCGCCGTCACAGCCTCTGGAGGTCCGCGCTCCCATCCAGAGCAGATTGCTTCACACGCTCTGGAGGTCCGCACTCCCGGCGGAGCAGATTCGCTTGACACGATCTTGGACGAGGATCGGGAGGCGGATGGGCCCGCCCCAGGCATCGATCTCCTCCGCTGGACATTGAACCGACTCCAACCCCCTGATAGAAGGGCGGTTCAGAAAAGGGCGGCCGGATGCGGCCCGCCACCACCCCCATCCACGAGGTCATCCGGTGGGTAAGAAGAACAAGGACAAGCGGGTAACGGTGTTTCTGGTCTGCTCGGAGACGGGCGATCGCAACTACACGATCCGCAAGAAGCCCAAGGCTCCGAAGGTCGAGGTGAGCAAGTACTGCCGCCGCCTCCGGAAGCACACGAAGCACGTCGAGAAGAAGAAGTAGGGCTTCGCCGCCGTCCCGAACCGGCGGCGCGCTTCTCTCACTCCCGCTCGCTGCGCACCCACTCGAGGTAGCGCGCAGCCCCCCCCGTGACCGGGATCGCGATGATCTCTGGCACTTCGTACGGGTGGAGTTCCGTCAATCGGTCGATCAACGCGGGCAGGCGGTCCGCGGTCGTCTTGATGATGAGGAGGGTCTCGGCGTCGTCGCAGACTTTGCCCTCCCATCGGTACACGGAGTGGGCGCCCGGCACGCGATTGACGCACGCGGCGAGCCCGGCCTGGACCAGCGCGTGGGAGAGATCCCGCGCCACCTCGCCTTCGGCGGGCGCGGTACAGAGCACGACGCGAACGCCGGTGTCGCCCGTCACGAGGCCGGCTCCGGCGGCGGGCGACGCAGGAGGGCCGCTACTCCGCCGAGCAATCCCGCGAGGACGGCCGCGATGCCGAGCGCGAGGTCCTCACCGCTGTGCTCGTGCTCCTCGGCAAACCCCTTGAGGCGCCGCCACTCCACCCCCAACCCCAGAGCAGCATCGCGAGGAACGGACAACGCCTTCATCTCAGCGACCGTGCGGTCCTCCAGGCGGAGGAGCGCGCCGTGCAGCGCCTCGTCGCTCGCGCCCACGGCGAGGGGGTGCATCCCATCGCGCTCGAAGGTCCACCCCTCCCCCGGCGTGACTCCGACGCAGAGCCGCACCTTCCATTCGGCGAAGCGTTTGAGCAGCTGCTGGCGAGATTCGGCATCGGGTAGCAGAGCGGAGGCACGACCTGCGGGACCAGCGAGGGGGTGGTGAAGGAACGCCACCGAGCACCCACGATGCATGCCAAGCGCGGCGCCGAAGATCAGGGAGGTGAGACGCCCTTCCGGAACGGCGCCGTCCGTGGAGTCCACGACGATGCCCGACAGGTTGGCGTGGAACACCATCCGCTCGCGCATGCCGCGTCCCTTGAGCACGACCTCGTAGCCCGACGCCCAGTCGTCAGCGGCCTCGTTGGGTCCGGGCGTGAAGAAGACCCGCGTGCCGACTTCGTCGAGAAGATCGCGGACGGCGAGCAGCCCCGGGTAGTCGCCCGGAGCGCACATGTTGCCGAGCACGGCGATGAGATCGGGCGGGTCTTCTCGGACCAGGTCGAGGAGGCGTTCGAGCGCGTCGAGATCGCCGTCGGCACCACCGACGACGAGGATCGAACAACTGGCCTGGTCGCGCCGGACGGGCGCGATGGCGCAAGCGCCGCCCTCCGGCGGAAAGTCGAGGCGCAACCGCATCCGCGACCGCGCGCCAGCCCGCACGTCGACCGTCCCCTCGGTCACCTGCCACGAATCGACGGGGCCGGCGTTCTCCACCACCACCTCGACACCGCCGTAGCCGCCGACGAGCGGGCAGTCAAAACGCAGCTCGCCCCCCCAGTCGAGGCAACGCCCGCGATTCCAAGACGGTTTGAGCATCAGCGACGGACGCGTGGCGTGGACGGGTGACGACGAGCTCCAGCGATCCATGATCACGGGCTTGCCGCGAAAATCGGGATCGGACCATTCCCTCGCAAAGCCGACGATGAGGAACACGCCGACCGCGACCACGGCGAACGCCAGCCCGAGTCCGGCGCGGCGATCGCGCACGACCCGGCACGGCCCGACGACCATGGGCGCGTAGAGGGCGGCAGCGAGGAGCAGGACCCAGAGACGCTGCGCCTCCAGACCCGCGGCCATCAGGCTGTTCGCGGCCCCGAACTGGACCGACCAGGCAAGGTACGGACGGCCCCGCAGCCAAAGCAGGAACGCGGCCACCTGGAAGAAAGCAGCCAGGGCCACCTGGGGCCAGAACAAGTCAGCGTGGATACCCATCGTCAAGCGGGGTGGGACGTCAGGTTCGTTATAAGGGAGAGTGCCGCTGGTGCGGAAGGGTAGACGGGTCTCGGCGATCCGGCAGGCCGACTTGCAGGGAGCCCGGCGGACGGCGAGACTGAGTCGGGGGGTCCCCGAGAAGGAAAAGTGACGAAGCGACCATGATCCGGCACCACCAGAAAGGCCTGATCACCGCAATCTGCGCGGCTGTGATCGCGTTCGCCGTCACCACTCCGGCGCAAGACGAGAAGATCCGCGTCATCACGATGCCCACCCCCGAGGAGCTGGAGGACGCCGGCCAGCCCCACGGCATCGTCATCGAGCAGGATTTTCTCCGTTCGTGGCGCAAGCTCCGGGATCAGGCCGTGTCCAACGGGGCCACCGTGATCATCATCGAGATCACCACGCCCGGAGGCGAGCTGTTCACCACCCGCCAGTTCGCCAAGGATCTTGTTGCGCTTCACGCCGATGGCATTCGCACCATCGCCTATGTCCCGTTCAGCGCGACGTCGGCCGGCGCGATCATGGCCACGGCCTGTGGCGAGCTCGCCATGTCCACGGGTGCCCTGATCGGCAACGCCATCCCGCTCGAATTCCACGATCTCGAGGGCTATCGGGCGGCGCCGTCCAAGATCCTGTCCGAACTCATCGGAGATATGGACGCCATCGCGGCCCAGAGCGGCTTCGATCGCGAGGTCCTGCGGTCGATGGTCGATCAGGAGATGGAGCTCTGGGCGGTCTGGAGAAGAGACGGGTCTGGCACGGTGTTCGTCTCAGGCACGGAGTACACCAAGAACCACCGGAACGACGTCGAACAGAAGACGGCAAAGTCCAAGCTACTCGTCGATTCCGGTCACGCCCTCAAGTACGTCGCCGGGGCCGGTCACTACAACGTCCCGGGCTGGGGCGACGCGTTCCCTTTCACGGTCTGCAACGACCGCCGCGACCTCCTTCGAGCTCTCGGCCTCGCCGACCGCGACCTCGCACCCGAAGAGATCCTCGTCATGCCGGCGCCGAAGGGCCTCGGCTACATGGTCCACCTGTTGGGACAGATCGACTGGACCCTGCTGCTGCTGTTCGCCGGGATCACCTGCTTCGTCCTGGAGTTCAAGACCCCCGGGCTGGGGATCTTCGGCGTACTCGGCCTCCTCTCGTTCGTCGCGTACTTCGTTGCCAATGAGGGGTCGGGGCTGCCGGTCGCGTTCTCCGTCGGGCTCCTCGTGCTCGGGCTCTTCCTGCTCTTCGCGGAGCTGTTCATCATCCCGGGGTTCGGGATCGCGGGAATCTCGGGCATCGCGGTGATCGTGTTCTCGATCTACTCCGCCACCGTCGGTCTCCAAGGAGAGACGCTCGGCGAACGGCTCATGCCGGACAGTGACGGTGACTGGGTCATGGTGCAGGCGTGGCTCACGATGTTCCTCGGCATGGCCGTCCTCGGCACGGTCGGCGCGCTGACGTTCGCGAAGTCGCTGCATCACATCCCGCTGCTGAATCGTGCGTTCGTCAACCCCCCGGCCCACCAGCGCCCCGACGAGCGACCGCCCACCGGCGTGACCTCGTACGGTCGAGTGAAGGTGGGCGCTGGCGCGCGGGGCACGGCGGACACCGACCTGCGCCCGGCCGGAAAGGCCACGTTCGAGCAGGGGCTGCTCGACGTCGTATCCGAGGGCGAGTGGATTCCCCGCGGAACGCCCGTCGAGGTGGTACTCGTCGAAGGGGTCCGGGTCGTCGTGCGGCCGAGCGGACCCGTCGGCGAGGAGCCGGCGTCATGATCCTGGCCATCGCGCTGATCGTCCTCGCGTTCGTTCTCATCATTCTCGAGCTGACGTTCCCATCGTTCGGGCTGTTGTCCCTCGGCGCCGCCGCGGCGTACGCATTCTCTCTGGTCATCGCGTTCGGACTCAGCGCGGGCACCGGGTGGAGTTTCATCGGTGCCGGCATCCTGCTGCTGCCGATGGCCATCGGATTCGGATTGAAGATCCTGCCCAACACGCCCATCGGACGGCGGCTCTTCCTCAAGGGCCCCGACGCATCGGAGGTCGCCCACGGTACGTTGCCGGAGGATCTCAAGGAGCTGGTTGGACACACGGGGCTGGCCTTGACCGACCTTCGCCCAGCCGGGACGGCGCGCATCGCGGGGCGCCGGGTCGACGTGATCGCCGACGGGCGTTTCGTCGAGCGCGGCGGCGGGGTGCGCGTGCTGGGCGTCAACGGGACCCGCGTGGTCGTCCAGGCCACCTGACATCGGACACGGGTTGCGTTCGGTTCGTCCGGCGCGCCTCATTCGGAAGGAAAAAGACCATGCACGCGCCCTACGGGCTTCCCCTCCTCGCCGATGGCGACATCGACGGCACCACGATCGCGCTGATCGTCACCGCCGCGGTCGCCCTGATCATCGTCATCTTCTTGATGAAGTACCTGAACCTCTATGTCCGTGCGCTGTTCTCGAGGGCGAACATCTCGCTCTTCGAGCTCGTGGGCATGAGCTTCCGGAAGGTGAACGCCAACCTCATCGTCACGACGAAGGTCAAGATGGTGCAGTCCGGCCTCACCATCACGACGCGGGAGCTCGAGGCCCACTACCTCGCGGGCGGCAACGTCCCCGCCGTGGTCAACGCGCTCATCGCCGCCGACCGAGCCGGCATCGACCTGCCGTTCAACACCGCTGCCGCCATCGACCTCGCGGGCCGGGACGTCGTCGAAGCCATTCGCACGTCGGTCGATCCCAAGGTCATCGATTGCCCGAACCCGGCGTCCGGCAAGTCGGTGATCTCCGCCGTCGCCAAGGACGGCATCGAGTTGAAGGCAAAGGGGCGCGTGACCGTACGCACCCACATCCCGCGCCTCATCGGCGGCGCCACCGAAGAGACGATCATCGCGCGCGTGGGCGAGGGCATCCTCACCACCATCGGTTCCGCAGTCAGCCACACCGAGGTGCTCGAGAACCCCGACCGCATCTCGCAGACCGTCCTCGACAAGGGCCTCGACGCGGGCTCCGCGTTCGAGATCCTGTCGATCGACATCGCCGACATCGACGTCGGCCAGAACATCGGCTCGCAGCTCCAGACCCACCAGGCGCAGGCGGACCTCCTGGTCGCACAAGCGAAAGCCGAGGAACGCAAGGCAATGGCCATTGCTCGGGAGCACGAGATGAAAGCCGCCGTCGCCGAGAACCAGGCCAAGGTCGTTCTCGCCGAGGCTGAGGTCCCGCAGGCCATGGCCGAGGCTTTCCGCGGCGGCCGCCTCGGCATCATGGATTACATGAAGATCAAGAACGTCGAGGCGGACACCGACATGCGAAACACGTTGTCCAAGCCGCCGGAAACCGAGTAGCTCGTGCCGGACCTCGTCCAGATCCTCGGCCTGCTGGCGTTCTTGCTCTTCTCCGTGGTCGCGAGCGAGCGCAAGCGCAAGGCACGGATGCAAGCCCAGCGCTTGCGACGTCCACCGGACGGCCGCGAGCTGCCCGAGGGCGTCCATCAGTCCGCCGAGTCCTTGCCTGACGAACAGGAGACCAGCGGCGAAGCGTCGTCGCGCGAGGAGATCCTGCGCATCCTGGAGGAGGAGGTGTTGGGCCGGCCCGCCCCGCCGCCTCGCCCGACTCCTCCGGTAGCGGAGCGAGCCCCCACGCCGCACACGTCGCCCGTGCTCCAAATGGCGGAGGCTCGACCCATCCCCCTCCCCGCATCGGAACAACCCGACACGAGACGTCCGAGGCGGAGCTCCGCGGTTCCACCCCCGACGCCTCTCATCTTCAACCGTCACCCCATCTTCGAACGGTTGCAAACGGCCGAGCAGGTCCGCACCGGCATCCTGCTCCTCGAGATCCTCGGCCCACCGGTGGCGTTGCGGGATTGAAGGCCGGTTGCCGTTGACCGGCCGTACCCCGCGTTCGCTACGATGAACGCCGCCCACATTCATGGCCTCCAATCTGCTCAACCTCGTAGAGCGTGTCCGCACCGCGCTCGAAGAATCCGGCACCCTCGACCATCAGGACCTCGAGGGCCTGCTCGAGTCCGGTGAG
Organism: Planctomycetota bacterium; assembly: GCA_002687715.1. Classification (GTDB taxonomy): domain Bacteria; phylum Planctomycetota. The sequence goes on from NZBC01000214.1 coordinate 6,350, forward strand.
TCACGCCCGCAGCTCGACCAGGCCCTTCGTTTCCTCCACGGTCGGGACGCGATCCTGATCGACGCGGTCGATCAGTCGGTGCATCTGCGCGCGCACGTCAGCCGGGCCGTCCTGCTCACGCTCGCGCATGGTCCGTTGCCGCTGCATCAACTCGCGGAACGCTCCCCGGTCAGCGTCGCTCTCTGCTGCGATGTTCTCGGGTGGCTCGAACGGGAAGGCCGCGTCCAGATCGGTGCCGACGACGTCGTGCAGATCCGCGGCGGGACGCGGCACTGACGCGGGGCCGGCGGCGGCGGGTTTGGGCTTCTGGCTCCGTGGCTTTCCATGGGGAGCCCAGGAAAGGAACCAGACTGGGTCGGACTTATCTGATCCTGGGTGCCTGGGTTCTCCTTACCTCTCTTCTCCGTCCTCTCTGCTCCGTTCCTGGGGTTCCTGGGCTCTTCGGTTCCCCATGAGTGCATTGAAGCCACGAAGCCAGATCGCGCCGGAGCTCACTCCTCGCGCAGGCAGTCGACCGGCGAGAGGCGCGCGGCTTTCATCACCGCCGGGGCGAACGCCGCGACGATGGAGGTCAGAAGCGCCGCGACGACGATCCACAGCACGGTGCCGGCGTCCGTCGACACGGGGATCTCTTTGAAGCGGTAGACCTCGGGGGCGAGGATCTGCTTGCCGATGAGGTCGGACAGGAAGCGGACGACGTCGTCGAGGTGGTCGCTGAGCGACAGCCCGATGAAGACGCCGAGGGCTGAACCGATCATGCCCAGCATTCCGCCGTAGGCCGTGAAGACGAATACGAGCCGCGTACGCGACAGCCCCATGCTGCGCAGGATGCCGATGTCGCGCGTCTTCTCGACGACCATCAGGTACACGATGCCCAGGATCGCTGCCGCGGCGACGAGGATGATGAAGAAGAGGATCACCAGCATGATCCGCTTCTGGTCGTCGATCGCGAGCAGCTCCCCCCGGTTGGCCTGCTCCCACGACAAGCAATGGAGATTCGGGTAGCGCCGAGAGAGATCGGCTGCGATCTCACTGGCGTCGGCCGCGTTCGCGACCCGGAGATGGATGGAGTTCGCGTCCAGCGAGTTCTTGGGATCGTCGAACCGCAGACGGCGCAGCGTGCCCCGATCGACGTAGGCGAAGAGCTTGTCGTAGTCCTCGCGGCCCGTGGAGTAGCACCCCGCCACCCGGAACACCTGCGTCCGCTCACGCTTCACCGCCGCGTTGCCGTTCTCACGAACGAGGTCACCCGTGAACAGGGTCACGAACCCGCCCAGCCTGGTCAACGAGACGCCGAGCTCCTTCGCGAGCGAGTCGCCGAGGATGATGCTCGGGTACCGGCCCCGCGGTTGCAGGGGGTCATCGCGATCGGCGCGCGGCACGGCAAGGTCGACGTCCGCGACCCGGTCGAAGAGAGGACCGAACGTCGTGACTTTCTTCTCCTTCTCGAAGTCGATGCCGATGAGGCTGGCGCCTTTGAATCGGTCCCCCGCATCAGGTCCCAGGTCCTTGCCCCCGACGAGGAGCGCGGCCGCCGCCATGCGCGGAGCCATCGCGACGATCTTCTTGTCCGTTCCGTACTCGTCCTTCAGCAGCCCGTGCACGCGCTCCCAGTGCCCGTCGAGCCCGTCCATGACCAGACGATGCTGGACCCGGATGTCCGCGGACGTCCCCTTGAAGTGGGAGCGGATGAACCCCTGCACTCCGTCCATCAGCCCGGTCACCACGATCATGGCGGCCACGCCGATCATGATGAAGAGCACCGCGACGAGTGCGATCGTCCGGGTCCGGAGATAGCGCAACGACAGGGAGAATATCGACACGGGTCAGACCGTCCCCACGTCGGACGACGTGGCCTCGGGGTCACCGTCCACGATGCGACCATCGGTCATCACCAGCCGCGTTCGGGCGACCTGCGCCATCACCGGCTCATGCGTGACGACCACGATGGTCTGCGACAGCGTCTGGTTCAGCTCGTAAAGGAGCGCGTGGATCTCTCCAGCCGTGCGCGAGTCCAGGTTGCCCGTCGGCTCGTCACAGAACACGATGCGGGGCTCGTTCATCAAGGCACGCGCGATGGCGACCCGTTGCCGCTCTCCGCCCGAGAGCTGGTTGGGACGGTGGCCGAGGCGATGCGCCAAGCCAACCCGGTCCAGCAGGTCCTCGGCTCGCGATATACGGTCGCTCTTGTTGGGCGCACCCCGTGACTTCTTCCCCGCGATGACCGCGGGGATGCAGACGTTCTCGAGCGCGGTGAACTCGGGCAGCAGGTAGTAGAACTGGAACACGAACGCGAACTCGGTCGCGCGCAACTTCGTCCGCTGCGATTCCGATGCCCGCGAGACCTCGCGCCCCTTGTAGGTCACGGAGCCGGACGTCGGACGATCGAGAAGTCCGAGGATGTGCAACAGGGTGCTCTTCCCCGCACCTGACGATCCGCGGATGGCCGTGAACGCCCCTTCCTCGATGTCGAGGTTGACGCCCCGCAGCACCTCGATGATCTGCCCGCCGAGCTTGAACGACCGCGTGACGTCGCGCACCGACAAGAGCGGCGGCGCCGGCGGCGGCGTCTCGACAGCGGGCGGAGATTCGAGGGGTTCGGTGGAGTCCATGGCGTCGTTCACTGGTGGTTGGTCGTGGCGCTACTCGTGGCGCAGACAGCGCAGGGGGTCGATGGTGGCCGCCCGGAGCGCCGCGATCACGCCCGACGCCATCGACAGGGCCATCGTCCAGATCCCGATCCACCAGACCTGCGCCGCAGTGAGGAGGGTAGGGATCGCGCGGAACCGATACGGCACCTCGCTGGAGAATACCTCGACACCCAGGAAGTCCATGAGCGGGTTCAGGTTCTTCACCACGATGACGCCGAGGATGACGCCGAGGATGACGCCGATCCCGCCCAGGATCGATCCATAGCCGAAGAAGAGCAGGATCACCTTCTTGCCCGAGAACCCCATGCTCCGGAGGACGCCGACGTCGCGCGTCTTCTCCAGCACCATCATGTAGAGGAGGCCGAGCACGAGAAACACCGTCAGCACGACGATCAAGCCGAGCACGAGGCTCATCATCGCCTTCTCCAGGTCGAGAGCGTCCATGAGTCCGCGGTTTCGATCCTGCCAGGTCTGGACCACGAGGTCGGGGTGCGCCTTCGCGAGCTTGCTCTTCAGCGATTCCAGGTCATTGCGCGCACCGTCGGAGACCCGCGCGTGGATCGTCGTGCAGTCGGGGCGCTGCCGCTCCGCGAACATGAGTTCGTGGAGCGGCCCCTCCGGCACGAAGACCTGCAGCGCGTCAATGTCATCACGCCCCGACTCGAAGCAACCGGCGACCCGAAACGTCTTGTTCGATGCGTCGAGTTCCCACTTTCCCGCGCGGTGGGTCATCTGCCCCGTGATCAGAACGAGCGTATTGGTCCGCCCGAACGGCGCCGGAATCTGGGTCGAAAGCCCGAGCTTCTGGGCCAACGTCTTCCCCACGAGGACGTAGGGGATGGCTTCCCCTTCGATAGCCTTGAACGAGGACGAGCCGAGGTCCGGGTGGTCGACGGCGTCGAGGTTCTTCCGCATCGGGATGACGTCGGCTTCGCTGAGGAGATCGATGCCCACGATCTTGACCGCGCTCTTAGTGTCGATCGTGGGACGGCCGGGACCCTGCGGGATCTTCGCGATCGCGAACCCCACGGTCACGAGGCGACCCGAGAGCGCTTCGAGCTTGCCGTCCCTGTTGTTCGCAGCCATCTCTCCGCGCAGGCGGTCCGTCACGACATCGAGATGGTCGAGGGGGACGTCGCCCTTGAAGCGGAAGGTGAGGTCAGGTTCCGTGCCGCGGACGTTTCGGTGGATGCGGCTCCGCAGACCGTCCATCACCGCCGTGATGACGACCATCGAACAGACCGAGAGCGCGACGAACACCGCGGCGACCAGCGCGATGCGCCGCCGGATCAGATAGCGCCGGATGAGTAGGAGGACGTCCATACGACGTCCTGTTGTAAGGCGGTACCGGCTGCCTTACCAGACCGGTGGAAACTCGATGTGGTCGCGCTGGTCGATGTACGGGTGACGATCGAGGTGGTGACGGAGATCCTCCTCCTCCGGAGATGGCGCCGTCGCCGCCGCAGCCCGGCCCCGATCCGGCCCGCCCCCTGATGCGCCTGGGGCCTGCCCGGCACCCCGCCGGGAGAGCGCGTTCTCCAGGTTCAGGATGCGATAGATCAACGCGTTCGCAGCCCGATTGAGGTTCCAGGACGGGGCCCAGCCATTCTGGTCGAGCAGGACCTGCAGCCGGGCCCGGTTGATCATCCGCGCCGCCCGCTCGTCGCGATCGAGCTCCACGATCAGCGCTTTGGCGAGCTCGCGCACGTCGTCCTTGTACTTGTTGTCCAGATACCGAACGAGCTGGGCGCGAGCGGCCGCGCCGCGGAGGTAGACCAGACCGCACACCGCCGTGCGCCGGATCTGCTCGTCGGTGTTGTTCACGAACGCCTCGACGAGCATCGGATCGGAGTTGACCCGGGAGTGGACGATCATCGCGAGCAGGGCCGCCCGCTGCACCACGTCCTTGTCGTCGTTCATGAGGCGTTGGGCGAGGGCCCGGGCGTCCTTGCCCCCAATGACGATGGTCGCCGCCATCGCGGCGCACCGGACCTGCTCCCGATGGTTCTTCTTGGCGTACTGCGCCACCTCCCGCAGAGCGTCGGTCCCACCGAGCGCCGCCAGGCCGAGGACCCATGCAGCTTCCTCGTCCGCGTCCGAGATCGCGTCCGGACGCCGACGCATCAGCTCCAGGAAGAGCTCCGGATCGGGCTGCATCCGGGCCAGACCGGTCAGCGCCAGGATCCGGACCATCTTGTCCTCCTCCTTGCGCTGGTCGGCCCGCACGATCAGCAACGGCGCAACGAGGTCCTGCTCGAGATAGCCCAGGGCAATGACGGCGGCGCGGCGTAGTCCGTCCTTTCTCTGCTTGGACATCCGCTCGAGATGCGGGAGCACGACGTGATCCCGGGTGAGTCCCAGCGCGAGGAGGATGCCCTCCGTCTCACGGGCCGGGCGTCCCATCTTCACCCGCTGGATCAGGACCTTCGACGCGCCGGGGGCGCCGAGGCGTCCGAGCGCGAGATAAGCCATCTGCTGCGCGCGCGCCGAGGAGGCCG
>NZBC01000215.1 GCA_002687715.1 Planctomycetota bacterium
TCGCCCGCGGCGATTGTCCTGACCGCAGCAAGGACAGAAGCGGCTCGCGCCCTCTGCCCGGCAATTCGGACAGCTCACCGATTCTGCTGACGTCGTCATGCTTCACAAGGATAGGAATGAACCCGGCGACGGCAACGCTCGAATCCGATGCCGTCGTAACGTCATGAGCGATCGACTACCGCGACGGCGGCCGACGACCGTCTTGATCACCAGCCCCCGCCACTGGCGCCGCCGGCGCTTCCGCTGAACCCACCGCCGAAGCTCCCGCCAGCGAATCCGCCGTCGCTCCAGATCGGTGATTCGCTCCCCACCGGCGAATGCTGGGTTGCCAGGCAGATCCCGGCTGCGAGGGTGCCGGAATCCCAGAGCGGGGTCAGGACCGCTCCGGTGGGTCCGGCCATACTGAGGAGGCTCTTCAGACGTTCGGTCCAGTCAGTGTCGATCCCTAAAGCCACCGCCCACGGAAGATGGCGTGCGATCGACGACTCGACCTCGTCACGAGATCGGGCGACGTCGTCCGGTGAAGTCGTCTCGAACCACTGGCGGTAGGCATCGACTTCGGCGAGCTGCTTTCGACCGTCGTTGGTGGGTGCGGGCATGAGTTTCCAGAACACGGTCGTGGCGACCGGGGCGAGCGCGATGCCGAGCGGCACCCAGATGCCGCTGAGGCTCACGAGCGCGATGGTGGCGAGGACGTCGACGGCGATCAAGGGAACGGAGAATGCGCTGAACCAGGAACCGCGTCTGCGACGTCCGGCGCTGAAAGACCGGACCGCCATGGTGACCATGACGGTGACACCGATGTGACACACGACGAGCCCTCCGCCGAGACCCGGGCCTGCGGTTTGACTGATCAGGCTTGCGAGGATGCCCACGAAGCCGAGCATCGCGCCGACGTAGCACCACCCGCGGTTGAGCGTGAACAGCGAACCGATCGCCTGGTTACGCAGCGCCTGGCGGTACTCCTGGATCGCGTTGAGGATCTTGGGTCCGCTGGCTGGGATGAACGCCAGTCGGCCGCCTCGGGTAAGGCTCTTGCAGAGGTCGCGCTCAGGCTCCGACAGCGCGCCCCACGACGCCTCACCGCGACTGATGGCAAGACCCCCGATCGAATTGACCTCGATGCAGCCCTTGCCCGCAGCGTCGGCGAGCGCCGCCGAGACGCACCCGAGGTCCCACTTCTGACGGTCGAGCATCCGGGCCAGGCCGGGACTGATGTCCGACGGCGGCGTGTCGACGGCGCGGTGCGGCGTGTGCCTGCGGTCGTGTCCGAAGAACAACCAGCCGACGGCGTACACCAGCATCGACGCCATGATCGCGATGATGGCGATGGTCGACGACGGGTCGTCCTTCCAGAGTGCTGCCGCCGGCAGCTGCAGGTCGACGCGATCGGCCGGCCACGAGAGGTGGAGGGCCAGTCCTTCTTCCGGTTCCAGTGCGCGGGTCGACTCGAGGACGATGCGTCCCGGCGTGGTACGGGACACTGCCCAAGCCGGCCCCTCACCCGAGATGTACCAGTCTGACTCCAGAACGTCGCCAGGGACGCGAATCTCGATGAGGGAGGCCTCGACCGGGAAGGCCCAATGATCCGGGATCGCGTCCCAGTCGAGCACGTGGCGTCCGTCCTCGAGTGTGATCCAGTTGATGGTCTCGTACCGGATGACGTACTCGTGACGTCCCGTTGGCACCGCCTGCACACGGTCGCCGACGCGAAGACGGAGGCGGGGTTCGAACCCATGACGCCCTTCGGTCCAGTCGTAGGGCTCAGCACGCCCGTCGCGTCGAACGAGACGCACGTCGACGGGATGGTGACGTGCGAAGCCGTAGCGCCCGAGAGTGCTCGGACGGAAGTCGCGATAGATGCCGCGCTTGATCTTGTGGTGCAGCGCGACCGCGACGATGGTCTCGGTCACGTCGAGAGTGCCATCGGGTTTCACGTCGATCAGGACGTCATGCCGTTCGATGACTTCATCGGTGCGGTGCACCTGCTCCGGAGTTCGGTGCGCGCGCTCCGCCGGCGTGCGTCCGTCGTCGTTGAGCGGAGTGATCCCCGGAGGAAACTGTGCGCACACGGTCGACGTGAGCACCGTCGTCGCTATGGCGAATGCAATGGCCTGGAATCTGGGCATGAGCACTACCCTATTCGAGGGGTTGGCTGGATATCACGGAGCCCGTGGTGGGCACGAAGTCGGCCGACCTCGAGCGCGGCGAATCTCGGTCTGGCGGCGCGTCGGATCCGGGAGCGCGAGGCGGCCCGCTCGCGGTGCGGCGTACACTGGGGTCAGGAGTTCTGCCGACTCAGGTACGCCGGAAGGCCCTGGCAGACGAAGTAGTCCCATCCCGCCTGACCGGCCTCGCGCGAGAAGACGGAGTTGTCCCGAGGGAGGTTGTGGTTGCCCTCGTTGGTCAGCGTCAGCTTCGTGCCGCCGGGCGTTTCCTCGAGCTCCCAGACGACGTACGAGTACTCCACTTCGATGCCGGCGAACTTGAAGTCGTAGACGATCCGGCATCGCGGCTCCACCTCGGTCACTCTCCACTGATGCAGGTAGTCCACGCCTTCGAAATGGACGTTGAACTCGGTCTGGAATCCCGGCTCGGCCTTGAAGTCGGCGATCGAATCGAAGTACCACTGCCGCATCTGATCCGGCTCGGTGATCGCTCTCCAGACGACGTCAACGGGGGCGTTCAGGGTCTGCTGTGCGACGATCGGATCGGTGTTCATGGTTGTCTCCGTACGAGCACGTCTTCGCCACCCACGGTTCTCCAGGAGGTCCGTCCGATCGGGACGGACCCGGCCCCTTCAGACCGTTGCCCCACCGTCGATCGGTAGCACGGAGGGCCGAGGTCAGTTGAAGACTACCGTAAGGGCGTTGGAGGTCAGGAGGTCCATCCGAGGGTGCTCGCTTCACGTGCGCCCGGCGCCAGAGGCGCATGAGTTTCCATGCCCGCCACGACGACCTCGGCATGGCGTCCGCCGAGGTCGAGCTGGTGCGCGGCGGCACCGTGGACGAAACGCTCGTGCTCAGGGGGACCCGCCGGGTCACGGTCGACGTCGTCGACTTCGAGGTCCACGAACGCCTGCCGTACAGTCGCGAACGGGCGGGGCGTTCCGTAGCCTGGTGCCCACTGCAGCACGCTCGCGAGGAACCACAACCCACGCAAGCGGTTCCAGACATCGACGCGCTTGTCCTGCGCGAGCGCACGAAGGTGCGGCGTCATCGAGTCGATTCGACCGGAAGCTGCGATGGCGCGTCCCAGACGGGATGGCCCCACGCGCAGTCCCTTCCCGTCCTGGTCGATCTGCAGCACGAGTCCCATGAGGAAGCGGTCGACGTCGATCGTCGCAAGGGAGAGCGGCACGGGGTCGGGTTTGCGCATGCGGCGTCCGATGTCCGTGTACGCGACACGGCGGAATGGTCGCCGAGGATCATCACGCGATGCCGGAGAAAGCGCCCGACGCGCCCTTTCTCGAGGGCCCGGATCGCCTGGTCCGCGGCCGTGCGCGTCGGCCGCTTGTCCTGCGAGCAACCCCCGACGGGGATCTGCGGATCATCGGGCCGGTCCGGATTCGCGGCCATCAGTGTCTGCGTGTACACCCAGGTGGACCGGTATGGCTCGGGCAGAGACTCGCGTGGGTGCGCACGGATCTTCGTCAGCTCGAGCTTCGAGCGGTTCGCGAACAGGACACTCTCATCGACCGGGTGCCCACGAGCTATCTTCCACCACCCGCCGCGTCCGGTCGCCCGGTTGAGCTTCTGAACCGCCATGCCACCGTTTCGCTCGGGCAGGATCGAGACCCACCACGAGCGTCGGGCCGCATAATCTCCCATGACGACAGTGCAGTGAGCATCAGTCGATTCGTACCGTACGTGCGCGTCGACGACGCGATATGGCCAGTGGGTCTTGCGCCTGGCCCAGAGCTTCTCGAACGCCGCCACGTCGGGCCAGGACTGATCGTGGACCAGCTCCCGGCTCGGGCTCCACAGCAGGCAGCGCACCGCGGAGCTCATCAACCACGAATCGTCCTGGGCATCCGCTTCCGCCGTGGCCGCGCCCGCGAGCGCGACGCAGAACAGGGCACGTCGTAGCATGGCGACTCTCCACTAGAGCCCAACGATCGACCGGGCCGCGCGGTTCGGAGTTCGGCACTGGCGAGACCGGAGGTCGTCACGTCATGATGTGTCGATGGTTCGAGTTGCCACCGGCAGAATGTCGTAGGACGTAGCTCCGATGTCTGAAGCGAGCGCAGCAGCAGGTGTATCCGACCACGCTGGGTGGGCAGTGGTGGTGTGCGTAGCGGACGACAAGGTGCTCGATCGACGGCGGATCGAGCTCGTCGAGCCCGGACTTCCAAGTATGCCGCACCATCACGAGGGGCAGACGCTGCCGATCGGTGAGGCCGTCGCCCTCGTCGAGCGCGTGCGCGCGTCGGCGGCGTCGTGTGCAAGAGACGCGCTGGACGAACTTCCTGCGGACGTCGGTGCGATCGCGATACGCAAACGTCCGACGCTCCCTCCCACCCTCGCCGAGCGGATCACGGACTACTGGGCACAGAACCGGGCCGATTGGGTGATGTATCGTGACGTCCTTGCTGAAGCTGCAGAGGCGCGGGGCTGGTCGGTGCACGAGTACGACGCGAAAGCGGTGTTCGCAGAAGCAGCCGCCGCGCTCGGGCTCGAGGACATCTCGGCGCGCATGAAAGAGATGGGCAAGGTCCTCGGTCCACCCTGGCGGAAGGACCACAAGTTGGCGACCGCGGCGGCGATCGTCGTACAAGGGCGCTGACGCCAGGGCGACGAGGAGAAGGCCGAACCGACGATCAGGAGCCCCACCTGAAGTCCTCCGCGCGACCGATCACCCCCGCCGTGCCGGTGGCTTCGGAGTTGGTGCCCGGGCGATACCGCCGGCTCCACCGGCGCCGCCCACGCCGGCGGTCAGCGCGCCTCTGCTCCAGCCTGTTCCCGCTCATCCCGAACCGCGTGGCGGGCGAGCCCGAGCTCACGGCAGCCCCAGGAACCTGTCCCGTCCGCGGGCGAGCGCCTCGATCTTGCGGTCGGCAATGGAACGTTTGAGCATCCAGAAGCCGCAGTCCGGATGGACGTACTTGATGCGCTCGACTCCGACCTCGTTCGCCGCGCGCTCGATCGCTGCCGCTACCTCGTCCGCACTTTCGACGTGGTTGACCTTGATGTCGACGACGCCAAGTCCGAGGTGAATCCTCGGATCGATTCCGGCGAGCGGGGCCAGGTCGCTGTGGGGTCGATGGGCGAGCTCGAGAACGAGGTGTTCGGTGTGCAGTGCGTTGAGGAAACTGACCAGCGCCTCCCAGGTGCCGTCCTGGATGGTCTGCCCACCGTAGTTTCCGAAGCAGAAGTGCACCGCGGTCGGAACGTCGGTCGCGTCGAGCACTCGGTTGATGGCGGCTGCGGCGAGCGGCGCGCCCTCCGGATTGCCCGGGACGTTGGCCTCGTCGATCTGGAGACACGAGCAAGGCAATCCCTTGACCTGCTCCGCCAGGACGTCCGCGATGGCCAGCGTGAGGACCTCGAGATCGCCGTAGTGATCGTCGAACAAAGTACGCGCGAGCATGTACGGGCTCGTCACGGTGAACTTGAATGGGCCGTTCGCCACGGCGGCCGCACGCCGGCAATCGTCGATGAGGTTCAGGCCGCCTTCGGACAGTGCATCGACCACGATGCCCGCTGGCTTCGCCCGGAATCCGAATCCCGGTCGGCGACGGAAGGCCTCGCTGGCCGATCGCCCGATTCGCGTCGAGACGCCCCCCATGGACCCGACGAAGTACTCGATCATCCCGTTCGTGTCGGGGTGGTTCACGTCGAACCGGTAGAGCTCGCCATCGGTCGGCAGATCGATGCCCGCCTGTCGCTGCAAGGCGAACACGAGGCGCGTTGCGTCGATGATTGCCTGCTCACTCGGGTGCGCCGCAAGCCAGTCCGGAACCGGGTAGGACCCGACGGTGGTGGTCAGGATCGACGGGGAACTCGGGATGGGACGAGTCATGACTTTCAAGACGAGCAACGCGTTTCGCCTCCCGGAGCATACCGGGTCTCGCTCGGGCCGGGCTGGCGTTCGGCTCTGGCCGTCGCGAGCCGTGGCGTTGGTTAAGATGGCTCGCCGAGCGAGCGTGCTCACCGGAACCGACGACAGATGCGACCCCGTACCGTTCAGAGACCCGACCGACTCCGAGTCAGGCGTTCCCACCGTGACTCTTCAACGGCAGTGCCCGGCGCTGACGGTCGAGGTCACGATTCGCCGGTGGCATCGAAGGCCCATCGAGCAGAGCTGGTGCATGGCCGCGAACGCCTTGTCGGTAGGCCGGGTGATGGCGTAGTCGATGCCGGGGTTCAGGTGGGAGAGGGAAACGTGCTGGACCCGCTGTTCCTTGGCGTGCTTCCCTGATTGGCCATGCGCGGAGCCAAGGTCGCCGTTCGTGTCTTTTCAGTCCTCGTCAGTCTCGTCGTTGCATTCGTGCTGTTTGCGGGCGTGTATTCGCTCGTGACGCGGGAGTCCTTGATCCTCGGACTCGCTGGATTGCCCGAGTCGGACATCCAGCGGCTCGATATGACGAACGAGGAACGGATGAAGGCGGCAGCGCTCACGATCGGACCGTTCGCGCTGGACGAGGATCCCCGCGTCGGCTTTCGCATGAAGGGCAGAGTCACGCGCGAGTTCGTCGGAGTCCCGGCAGCGACGGACGAATACGGACAACGCATCCGACCCGGTCCCAAACCTGAGGAAGGCGCGACGCGCATCGTCATCCTCGGCGACTCGGTCGCGTTTGGCTTCGGCGTCCGAGACCGCGAGACGATGGGCCACCACCTCGAGGAGCTCCTGGCGGGAACGATGGCGCCGGACCAGCGGCGACCCGTCGTGATGACCGTCGCCTGTCCCGGATGGAACTGGTGGAACCAGGCGCGCTATCTGAAGAACCACCTGGCCCGCCTCGACCCCGATATCGTTCTCCATGTGCCGATCGACAATGATCTGGATGACTCGCACACGATCACGGAATCGGGACACCGGAACTTGGAGTTCGATCCTCGGTGGGGTGCGACCCGACCGCGCTGTTCGCTCGAGACGTTCCTCTGGTTTCGGCAGACCTTCCGCGCGAAGTTGCCGGTGCCTCTGTTGCTCCGAATCGCGGCCAACGGTCGGGAACGCGCCGTGCCGTACGTCATGTACTCGGACGTGTCCCCGACATCGCAGCGCCGGTGGGACTCGGCGGTGGCCGGTATGAACGCGCTGCGCACGCGGCTCGCATCGCGCTCGTGTCGATTCGCGGTCGCATTCATGTACGCGAGCGATCCGCAACGTGTGCTGGAACATCGGCTGCACCGGGCGTGTCCCGACCTGGACGTCCTTCCCGTGTTCGGGGAGCGCGACAAGATCGACTTCCTTGGCCATGACCCACACCCGAATCCGCGCTGTACGCGGGCGATGGCCTGGCGTCTGGCCGAGCACTTGATCGCACGGGACTGGGTACCCGGGGCCGGGTACCGCTCACTCCCGGCCGAAGACACCGGGTTCTCCGGCCGCCGCATGGAAGTCGGCAATCCGCAAGACCTCGCGGTATGGCACGATCAACACACCGAGCGCTGGTACCGGTTCATCGAGCCTTTGGTCGATCTCGAAAACGGCACGGGTTTTCACCAGATCTACGGAGGACTCCGGGTCGATGGTGTCCTCGGGCGACTGGCGTTGATCGCGATCAGGGGCGGCGGAACGACGCTTCGGGTGACGATCACGCGGCCGCCGTCGACGTCGCCGCTGTATCCCTTTTCTATCGAGACGACCATCAATGGAATCCCGATGCCGTCGTATCCCATCCCCGCTCCATCGGGTCGCGGGTCTGAGCAATTGACCCTGAGCATCCCCGTTCCCGCCGCCGTACGTTCGGCTCGCGTCTTGGACGTCATGCTGGGTCCGACGGAGTCGCGCGCCAGTCTCATCGAGGGGATGCGGCGGCTCCAATCGGTCCTCTTGAGGCGTATCGTTTGCGAGTGAGCATTCGGGCGTCTTGGCGCCGGATACTCGTCAAGGAGGGTCGGTCGACGTGGACCCGGTGGAAGACGTGCGAGCCGGTCGCGTATTCACTCGGTGCGACAGAGCTACTGAACGATCAACCTCACGGGCTGGGACAAGGCGACGCCGGACAATAAGCTCGGATCAACGACGATCATCTGCAGGGATACCCCAGTGGCGAAGGACAGCGAGAACGGAGCCGACACTGATGTGGTCGGGCCCCACGTCGGGCCTTGCAGCAAGTTGAACCAGAACCCGAGGGTCGGGTCCGCGATGTCCAGGTTCACGATCTGCCCGTCGGAGGTGGTGAGAGCACCAGCACTGGCGGGAATGAGCGGGGCGAGTCCCGAGCCGAGGTCCCACAGCTGCCCCGCGTTCGTGCTCCCGAGGTTCAGCGTTGCGGGCACGCCGGTCGGAATCGTGACGGTCGCGGCCGTCTGGTTCGTACCCTGCACGCCGTTGATGTCCAGACTGGCACCGGGGAACGCGTTGGTTTGATACTCAGGCGTCGCGCTGAGGTCGCGCACCTGGATCATGTTGAGCAGGTTGTATGCTGCACCGGGCTGGGCACCACCCGTTTGGGGACCATTGCAGAAGGTTCGCGAGGCCGAAGTCGCCGAGAAGATGCCGGTCACCGAATGGATACTCAAGCTGGGGCCGGCTACTCCGCAGGTGTCAGCCCAGTTGGAGACGCGCCACCCAGGACCGCCGCGGTCATCCGCGCTCCAGATCTGGATTTCGTAGAAGTTCCCGACCGTCAGGCCGGAGATCGTGCACGTCACTGGCGCGGTGTTTGAGCCCGGACCCAGGTAACGCGCCGTGTCGAGAGCTTGCCCCATGGTCGTGCTGCCACTCGGTGCGGGACTGGTCCAGAAGTTCGAGCTGGACGCCCGGTTGTACGGTAGGTCCAACGTGTAGCCGTTGGCCGTGATCGGTGGCTGGATGATGAAGTTGCCCGGGGTCGGATCCGGGAGAAACGTCACTCCATTGAAGGTGGCCTGTGACGAGCCCAGACCGCAGTTGACGGCGATGGCACCCACTCCAACGGTACTGACATCATTCGGACCGGACACCGGCACCGGGGCGTTCCAGATGATGGAAGTCTGGGCCGGCGCAAAGCCGACCAGCGTGAGCAGGGAACCGAGAAGCCAAACCCTCGTCTTTCGTGTCACGGACATGATCGTGAACTCTCGCCGAACGACCCACACGAAAGCGCCCAGATGCGGAAATGGCCCGTCGAGAGGACTCCTCGTGGGGATTGGGATTACTTGGGAAGAGAAGCGATTCTCAATCCGCGATTGCAGAGGGTCAAGCGCAAAGGGGTCGGGCTCTCGAATTGAGGGTCTTCACACTCGGCCAGGTAGACGACCCCCTGGCCTCCGCGGCCAAGTTCCGAGATGGTGCGGTAGGGGCCGATCAGTGAGTCGTCATCGGCAGTGGGGGAGAGTGCCATGTCGTCATCGGCGGGGGACGGTGATCGTGTACACGGCGTCGACAGCCGTGCTGGTGATCCACAGCCGTTTGAGCTTCTTGTCCTTGAACTTCTGGACCGTGGCCTCGAGACCGACTGTGAGGTCGTAGACGAACCTCTGGTCGGAATTGGGGGGGGTGAATTCGATCTGCTTCTTGGGCTTGGGGTTTGGCACCGGGTTGTTGCCGCGATTCTCGTAGGGCACGAGCTTGCCGATCATCATGGGGTATTGCTTCGGCTTCCCCTTGTCGAGGTCCTTCTTCCGGATGGAGCCCCAGGCTCGCCTTGACAGGTCCTGGCCATCGAGCTGGGCCTGGACCACGTACAGCGAGTTCTTGGGCGTGCCGTCGTCGTACTCTTCCTTCTTGCCTTCGCGTCCTCCCTGAGGGACGAGGCGAATGAAGTCGCCCGGGAACACCCGAAGACTCACGGACGTGAAGCTCCCCGTGTCGAAACGCGCACTGCGACCGTTGACGGCTGATGGACCTTCCTGACGGTAGACGGTCATGGAGCTGGCGCCGACGATCCAGAGTTGGAGCTTCTGCGTGGGCTCGATCGTTCGCGCGAGCTTATAGAGGCGCCGGAGTTCGGGCTCGGCGTCCATGCGCGTCTCGTGTCCGACGAGGATGCGAGCCTCCAGCTCCCTCCGACCCGGAGCGCAGCCCGCGAATCGGTACTCCTCGTTCGCGCGCTTCATCCGTTCCGCGATCACCCCTTCGGCCTTGGCCGTGAGCTCGTCACAAGCCTTGCGGTGCTCCTCGAGCACCTTGGGGTTTCCATCGGGTGCGTCCTTCTTCCGTGCGAGCAGCTTCTTGCTCAGCCCGAGGAGACGTTCGCAACGGCGGTCGGGGAACCACGCGACGAGGCTCTCGGCCACGGGCTCGAGCCGTCGTGCCTGGGCGTAGTTGCGCAGCTTGCCGATCCGATCGAGCTGCTTGACCACCTCATCGGTCAACGTCCGCTGCTCCGGCGTCGCGACCGCCGCCTTCTTCCATTGCCGCCTGAGGCTCGAGAGCGTCCCCTTCGCGCTCCGCTTCAGCTTCTTCTGACCGATCGCATCCTCGGCATGCGTGATCCACCAGTCCGCCGCCATGAGGTGCTTCCCGTCGATCAGGCCCTCGACGAGAGACTTCGTGTTCTTGGCCGTCCAGTTGCCGGAGCGGATGTCCTTCAAGAGCGCAGCGACATCCGGACCGTCTTGGGCCGGCGCGCGGGCTCCGATGGCTCCCCACACCAGTAGTGCGGCCAGAGTGGCGTAGGTGCGCGTCGTCTTTCTCGAACCACGAGGAGAACCGATCATCGCCGTCTCCCGATAACCCCGTCCGTGCTGAAACCGCAGATCATCGACCGTAGATGACGATCGCCACGTTGTCCAGGCGCGCGAGGACGGACGTTGATCCCGTACTCAGTCGCATTCGTCGTATCGAATCAGAACCGCCCGGCTGGTACGCGAGGGGGAGGGCCGCTGAGAGCGCGATGCGCTGTGGCCTGACCGGGTCAGCCGGCCTGGGGGCGCTCATTCAACGCGCGCCGTGCGAGACGGTACGCTGCGCACAAGAAGATCACTCCTCCAGCCTGGACACCAAACGCCATCTTCATCCACCAGGGCCATCCGGTGAGCCAGCCGACGATACCCAGAACCGCGAGGAAGGCGGCTTGCCCACAACAGATCACCAGGGCCATCACGCCCCGCAGAATGACCAGGTCCTCATCGAACTCAGCGGGTGAGCTTGGATTCTGGTGTGGGGTATCTGACATTGGCAACGAGCCTCTCTCGCTCCATCCTACTGGCGACGAGCCGCACGATGTCCGGAGAACCTCCAGGAGGCTCGGGTGGTTGCCTCGCTCGTGGCGAACGACCTCACGCGATCGACAGCGTCACCCAATTGACGACGACCCGCGCGTGCCGCAGGGTCGGGTCATGCGCCTGGGTTTCCTCGGCTTCGTGCTGTGCCTCACTCTCTGGAGCTACCCGGTCATCGGCCAGGACAAGCCGGCCAGCATCGCGCAGGGAACGGGTGCGCACGCGGGTGAGGTGAGCGAGGAGGACCGGCGATTCTGGTCGTTCCAACCGCTGCGGGCGGTCGTCCCACCGAAGGTCAACGACGTCCGGTGGACCGGGAATCCGATCGACCGGTTCATTCGCGCGGCCCAGCAATCACAGGGGGTGCCGCCGTGCGCCGAAGCTCCGCCTCGCACGCTGTACCGTCGGGCGTCGTTCGCGCTGACCGGCTTGCCTCCCGACCCGGACGTCGTCGATCGATTCGTGCAGGACGCGCGGCCGAACGCGCGGTCTTCGGCGGTCGACGACCTGTGGCGAGTCCACGGTTCGGTGAGCGCTGGGCGCGCCACTGGCTCGACGTGGCCCGGTCTTGCCGAGAGCCACGGTCCTGAGCAGGACTACGACCGGCCCCACGCGTACCACTACCGCGACTTCGTGATCCGGGTGGTCACCGAGATCATTGCCTGGCCGTGCCGCTCACCACCGGTCCGGACTCGCCTTGCCCCAGGCGCGCACGAACCGTTGGTGATACGGGCCGCACGGGTCGTCGGGCTCGGGGCTCACGAGACCGCCCTCGCGATAGTAGGTGTAGATGTCCGCGTAGGTCTTGATGGTGGCCGAGGCGACCCGTCGGTAGATCATCTCCGGTCGGAGTTGATCGGGGTGGGTGAGGCCGGCCGCGCCCAGGATCTCCAGGGCGCCGTGCACCGTGTTGCGGTGGAAGTTCTCCACCCGCGGGATCTTCGCTTGCGGGACGAGTCCTCGGGCGAGATCCGGATTCTGGGTCGCCACTCCCACCGGGCATTTGTTGGTGTTGCACTTCAGGGCCTGGATGCAACCGAGTGCGAACATCATGGGCCGGGCGGCATTGCACAGGTCGGCAGCGATGGCGATGCGTTGGATCATGTTGAACCCGGTCACGATCTTGCCGCTGGCGATGACCTTGATCTGGTCCCGGAGGCCACAGCCCACGAGGCAGTTGTGGACGACGAGCAAGCCCTCCGTCAGCGGAACGCCGATCGCGTTCGAGAACTCCACCGGTGCCGCGCCCGTGCCGCCTTCCGATCCGTCCACCGTGATGAAGTCGGGCACGGTTCCCATCTCCACCATGGCCTTGCAGATGGCCAGGAACTGGCTCAGGTTGCCGACGCACAGCTTGAACCCCACGGGCTTTCCAGACGCCTCACGCAGTTGATTGACGAACTCCAGGAGTCCGCGCGGTGTGCTGAACGTGGTGTGGTACGGCGGAGAGATGACGTCTTTGCCTTCCGGGACACCGCGAATGCGGGCGATCTCGGGCGTCACCTTGCTTCCCGGGAGGATCCCGCCATGCCCGGGCTTCGCGCCCTGGGACAGCTTGATCTCGATCATCTTCACCGTGTCACCGCGCGCCTTGTTTGCGAACTCCTCCACGTCGAATGCGCCGTCGAGCGTGCGACATCCGAAGTACCCCGTCCCGATCTGCCAGACCAGGTCGCCGCCCTCGGAGAGGTGGTACGGGCTGATCCCCCCCTCACCCGTGTTGTGGTAGAAGCCGCCCCGTTTCGCTCCTCCGTTCAGCGCCAGCACGGCGTTCCGGCTCAGCGAGCCGAAGCTCATGGCCGAGATGTTGAGCATCGACGCGGAGTACGGCTTTTCGCACCGCCCCTCGCCGATCATGATGCGAGGCTCCGCCGCGAGCACATCTCGAGGCGCCAGCGAGTGGTGGATCCACTCCGCTCCGTCCTCGTACACGTCGCCGACCGTTCCGAATGGCCGCGTGTCGACCGTGTTCTTCGCGCGCTGGTAGACGACGCTGCGCAGCTCACGACTGAAGGGCTGGCCCGACGTCTCCGATTCGACGAAGTACTGCTGGATCTCCGGGCGGATCTCCTCCATGAGGTACCGGAGGTGTCCGACGAGGGGGTAGTTCCGGATCACGGTGTGCCGCGTCTGCGTGATGTCGTGGACACCGAGCAGGAACAACGGTGCCACCACGAGCAACGACCACAGGATGGGAGGCCAGATCAGCCACGTCAGACCGATGACCAGGAACGTGAGCACAAACCCGCACCAGAACAACTTCAGGACAGACATGCCTCTCCTGATCCATAGGGATTCGAGGTACTCACGATGTATGTCAACCGCGTAACGCGGGAGGGTAACCGGCCCGTCGACCACGAGTCAACGTTCGGCCTCATGCACGGAGCCCGTCTTGAGACCGCCAAGGAGACCGGACGTGGGTGACCGCCACCCGACGGTCACGAACCTGTCCAGATCACGGTGCGATAGAAGCGTTGCGGCCGTTGCTCCATCCGGTCGTTCCGGGAACGGCCCGCGACCAGGCTCGCCCGATCAGACGGTCGGGTGGAACGAGGCCGAGCGTCGCACCGGCTTGCACAGGCACCGCGAGATCCAGCGGAGGGTAGCGACGAACGGTTGAACCAGGCTGATGGCGGCGATGCCGCGGTTGACCCGGCGGCCGAAGTTCCACACGTCGGGCGTCGGGCAGTCATCGCAGACCAGACCCGTCGGCTCCTTGCGCCGGCCGGCGAAACGATCCCGGACCGAGATGAAGCGCTGGTTGTTCACCACCTCCATGTACCGGTCTCCCTCGTCGGGCCCGAGGACGCCGAAGTCGTTCTTCATCTCGAACACGGAGCAGCAGGGAGCGACCGCTCCGTCGATGTTGATGGCGGTGGAGATGTAGTGCCAGTCGCAGCGATGGCGCTTTCGGGCCTGGGCTTTGAGCCGGATTCCGTCGGACTTCGTGCGCTCGAAGAGTTGGTACCGGGGGTTCAGGGGCTCCCAGTCGTGCATCTTCGCCCTCTCCTCCTCGGGCATGGGTAGGCTGCCCATCCAGCCATCGTCCAGGTACGGGGCCGCGAAAGCGAGTTCATCCACACCCAGCTCCGCGGCGAGCCGCTCCGCCTCGGGCATCTCGGACTCGTTGAAACGAAACACGAGGTAGCGCCAGATGATCCAGGGTGTCCTGGCACCGAGCTCCCTCTTCATCTGAACCATGCGCCGCATGTTCTCCATTACCAGCGCGAAGTCGACACCGCGGCGATAGGTGCCGCTGGTCTCCTGGGAGGCCCCGTCGAGGGAGACGATCAGCTCGTTGAGTCCGCTTTCGATCAGGCTTCGGATGCGGTCGTCGCTGAGCTTGATGCCGAAGTTCGTGCTCACGCGGGTGGAGATCGCCTTGTGGTGGGCGGCAGCCAGAAGCTCCTCGACATTCAGGTTGAGCAGAGGCTCACCCCAGTTGAAGAAGTCGATGAAGAACACGTAGTCCCCGACCTCCTCGAGGAGCCGGCCGAACATCGAGGCGTCGGCGTGCCCCGCAGCCCGGTCGTGCATCTTGAGACCGGTCGGACAGAGCGGGCACCGCAGGTTGCAGTAGTTCGTCGGGTCGAACGTGAGCTTGAGAGGCCGGGCGCGGATCCGGGACGGCCTGCGCAGCCGTTCCCAGTTGGCCAGGAGCCAGTTCCAGTAGGCCTTCGCCGGCTTGAATCCGGCGGTTCGACACGCGAGACGACCACCAACCCGGCGGGCTCTCTGTATCAGGACGGTGGGCGACATGTCATGCCATCCTTCCAGTCCCGGACGTGGTTCAGGGGCCGGAAGATCACCGTCAGGGTGTGATCAGGAGGTCGAATCGCCACTGATCCACGGCCGCGCCGGCGTCGTACACGGTCCAGGTCCCGCGAATGGGAAGAGACGAGCCACCGCCGAGGAACCCGAGGGGGATCGGGACGGAGAGGTTCACGACCCGGGTGCCCGCGGCGGGCACCGAGGCCGCCGGGAACGGCAACACGAACGACGCGCCGGCGGCTTCGACCGTGAGCAGGTTGAATGCTGTCCGGGCCACGCCGGTTTCGTTCCGGATCACGAGATCGAGCGAGAGCGTGTTGCCTTCTGCGATGGTGGGCGGCGCGCTCGAGGTCGCGTCGACCGTCACCACGGGTTCGACCGCCGGAATGGTCAGGCCGACGGGGAGGTCGTGGACCTGGTGGGTTACGCCCGATGGCCACTGCAGCGACACCCGCTCCACGAAGGTGGCCGGCCCGACTCCGAAGTGGGCGACGTTTTCGTTGCTGGACTCGAACGAGGTGTTCGGGTTCACCTCGCGGAACTGCGTGACGCCGCCGGCCAGGACTTGGACGCGGGTGTGATACCCGTCTCGAGTGCCGACACGGCCGCGCGGCGCGATGCGAAAGAAGTTCCCCTGGGCCGGAGAGTCGTTCCGGAACAGGATGGGTGTTCCCACGTTCCCCTGGAGGATGTCGATGTCCCCGTCGCGGTCGTAGTCACCGAAGGCGACCCCGCGGCCGATGGAGCCATCGTCGACTCCAGCGTAGTAGGCCACATCGGTGAAGTTGAGTGCCGGACCGTTGTGGTGGAAGAGGGCGTTCGGGATCTGGGGCGGGCTCGGAATGTAGTTGCTCGAGATGAACCCGTTGGAAACGTAGAGGTCCTCCCAGCCGTCGTTGTCGAAGTCGAAGAAGCCACAACCCCAGCCCACCGCGTTCCCGCCGAACCCGTAGCTGGCGTTTTGAACGCCCGCGATCTGGGTCACGTCCTGGAAGATCCCGGGCACGAAGTTGCGCAGCAGGACGTTCTGCCCGTGGTTCGTGAAGTAGTAGTCGAGGTCCAGGTCCCGATCGAAGTCTGCGACCGCGATTCCCATGCAGTAGATCGCGATGTTCGCGCCCATGGCGGCGGACACGTCGGTGAACGTCCAGTCACCGGGAGCGCCGTTGAGGTCCGGGCCGTCATTGCGATAGAGCTGGTTCGGCTGGATCTCGGCGCCGAAGTCGTGGCCGACCATGATGTCGACGTCGCCGTCGCCGTCGTAATCGGTCCAGGTCACCGCGAGGGTCGCGCCGAGACCGTCGACTCCCGTCTGGGCAGTGACGTCGGTGAACGTTCCGTTTCCCTCGTTCCGGTACAGCACGTTCGGTTGCGCGGTGACGTTGGGCGGAATGCCGCTGTTGTGATCGTTACCCAGGTAGAGATCGAGGTCGCCATCGCCGTCGTAGTCGCCGAACGCCGCGGCGGTTCCCCACAACCCATGTCCGACGCCGGCCTGGGTGGTCACGTCCGTGAACGTGCCGTTGCCGTTGTTGCGATAGAGGAGGTTGGGGCCCTGCCGCGTGAAGTAGATGTCCGGGTACCCGTCGTTGTCGTAGTCGGCGACGTGGGCGCCCATGGTGTAGTCACCGCCTGGGTTCAGGAAGAGCCCCGCTGCAAGGGTGATGTCGACGAACGTTCCGTTGGCTTGGTTCCGGAACAACCCACACGAGCCCTGGGCCCCCGCGAGCAGCACGTCTAGCCAGCCGTCCTGGTCGTAGTCCAGGAACGCGCACGCCGCCCCCATCTGATAGTTGCCGGGGTCGAAGTGGATCCACGAAATTCCCGCGGTCTGGGTGACGTCGGTGAACTGGAGCTGAGCTGATGCGAGACCCGAAAGGGCGAGCAGGACGAGCGTGGTAGCGATCGGTTTCATGCTTCCACCGGATAGACGACGGCCATGCGCAAGAACGGGGAGGAGTCGGGGACCGGGGAGTCAGCGGGAATTGGCATCGATCCTAAGGCTCCTGCTGGCGAGTGTCGAGAGCAGGCTGGCAGCCGGTTGAAGACGTCCCATAGTGCGCCCGGCCGGTCAGCTTCAGCCAGGCCAATCGCAGGTTCCGGCCAATCTTCACGAAGGGCTTCCCCAAGAGGTAGCTCAGCGATCCGTTCTTCACGATCGACAGGGAGCCGGACAGGACCTCGCCGCTGCGGGCCCGGTAGTAGCCGATCAAGGTGTGGTAGACCCGAATGCGCTTGGCGTAGAGGGCTGGCTCCGTTTCGGCGTAGAACTCCTCGATGATGTGTATCGACTCCTCGAACGAGCGGATCCGGTGCGCCTTCAGCATGTTGTTGTCGTGCACCCGATAGCGGCAGCACGGGGCGTCGACGGCGAGCGCGGTGTACCGAGTCGCCAGGGCTGCGAAGAGGTAGTAGTCGACTGCAATCTCGTATCTCAGCGAGATTCCGCCGACGTCGAAGTAGGCGGATCGCAGCACCATCGACGCGCTCATGGGTATGAAGTTGGCCCAGCGGAGGAGGTCTTTGGAGATCTGCCCCTGAGGGAGCCGGCGAAACTCGAAGCGCCGGTCGTAGTCCCGCTCGCTGTCCTCCGTGAACCAGATCGCGCGCCCGTAGATGATCCCCAGCCGGTCGTCGTCGCTGTCGTCGACCAGCGCGATCTGACGGGCCAGCTTGTCCGGCAACCAGATGTCGTCCTGGTCGAGAAAGGCGATCCACTCGCCCTTCGCCGCCTGGATCGCGTCGTGGCGGGCTTGTCCCAGATGAGTGTGCTGGTCAGCCAGGAAGTAGCGAAACCTGGCGTCGTCGAATTCCGCGAAGATCGACGGGCTCTCGTCTTCCGAACGATCGTCCCAGAACACGAGCTCCCAATCGGCGTAGGTCTGGGCAACCGCGCTCGCCAGCGCTTCTCTCAGGAAGGCCGCGCCGTTCCAGCAATTGACGACGATCGAGATCCGTGGGTGGTGCGGCGGCTGGCTATCGTCTGGCATCTGCCTGAGGCTCGGTTCTTGGGGGGCGAATCGAGAGCGGCCTCATGATACTCGCGGACGGTAACCGACGCAGGTTGGGCTAATGACCGCGCGTATCGGTGCCACAACCGTCGCAGTGGGTGGTCACGGTTGGATGACGATCTTGATCCCGCGGCTGGCGGAAACTCCGCCCGGTGCGCACGCATCGAACCAGGCAACCTGGCCGAAGAAGGTCGCGCCCGCGAGCGCCGCGACACCTGGGATCGGGGCCGACCAGAAGCTCGTGCCCGATGGGTCGGCAGAGATCGGCAGTGCGATCGATGCGGCAGTGAACACGTCAACCAGCAGGGTCATGCCCGAAATCGGCATCGAAGCGGGCGACAGGGAGAAGCCGAAGAAACCGACGCCTGACGCAGGCGCATCCTCGAAGACGATGGCGAAAGCCTCGTTGCCGACTCCGGGACTCGAGTTGGCTGAGATGCGCGGTGTTCCCGCACACCCCGGCGTGCCGGATCCGTATCGCGACACTCCTTCGTCGCCGTCGAGGACGCCGTCCTCGTCACGATCGATGCCCATGCGGGCGCCCGAACCTGGCGGGACGCCCATGAACGTGAGCTCCGCCGTGCCGGCGGCAAAGTGGGACTCCAGATCCAAGAGCGTGAAGGGGGCGGCGCCCGCACGGTCGGTCAGGAACGTATTGGTGACTGGGTCGAAGAGCAGGCCGCGCACTTCATCGTCGATCACTCCCTGGGCAACGACATCCACGTCACCTGCGATCGCTCGACCTCGCAGAAGAAGCCAATCAGCCAGCGCCGGTCCACTCCAGTTGCTCTGATCTGCTTTGACCTGGAAGCCGACAGTCGGTGCGGTTCCAGTGTCAACCGCCATGAGGAACTCCTCGACATCGTCCATGAGCTGGGACGGCCAGGCCGGGAAGAGGCCGGTCGAGAGGAAGTGGCTCAGGGTGTCGGTTCCCCCGTCGTGCTCGAACCCGAATCCGGACTTCTGTGGTCCCGCGGCATCCACGAATCCGACCTTGCGGTAGAGATTGCGGAGCTGTGGCACCTTCAATTGCTGAAACCCGATGCTGGGAGGAGTGGCAACGATGAAGCCGCTCGTCGTCGAGGGCAGGGCGTGGCACGTCGCACAGGCGAACGCCGATCCGAGCTGCGGCAGCGAGACCACCGTGTTCACGAACGTGTCGAAACCCGTGGCCTGATTCGTCGATGCCGGAAGTGTCTCGTAGCTTCGAGACAGTGGCTGGTTGGGATTCGGGGGGAAAGAGATCGACGTTCCGAATTGAGCGAAGAGCTGCATGTCGCTCGGCGAGAGCTGCTGGCCCCCCATCAATACGTCGAAGGCTCCATTGAAGGACGCGAAGTTGGGGCGGTCACCTCGCCAATGGAGCGGCCCGACACCGGCAAGGCCCTTCAGCGTTTGCGTTGTCATCGGCCCTTTCATTGGATGAAGGTCGGCGAGAAACTGGCTGAACGGGAAGGGCTGACCCGTCGGCGCTGGCGACATGTTGCCTCCCGGGTCGCCCAGGTCCCACGCCAGACCATCCGTGTCCCCATCCACGTGGCAGCTCGCGCACGACATCGTGCCATTGCCCGAGAGTTTCGCATCGTACAGAAAGCGGCGTCCGATCTTCATCGGACTCGGTGGGGTGCGGATCCTTTGGGACGACGCTGAGTTCGTTATTTGACAGTGGTTTATGACGGTCGACATCTAGAAAACCAGGGCCTTCCCTGCTACCTATGCGAAGCAAAAACCCATAGGTCACCAAGGAGGCCCCGGATGTCGACGACGCAAGCGTACTCGGAGAA
>NZBC01000216.1 GCA_002687715.1 Planctomycetota bacterium
GCGGACCTCCAGAGCGTGTGGAGCAACCTGCTCTGACGGGAGCGCGGACCTCCAGGTCCGCTCTGAGTCCCCGTCTGGATCCGGCTTCCCCGCCAGGCCGGACCTGGAGGTCCGCGCTCCCTCCGGATTCGGATTCGCCGCGCCGCAGCGCGTATTCTCCGCGAGACATGGCAACCGGAGAGGGCGGACGTCAACGCACACTGCAATGCGCCATGTCAATGGTGGTTCCCGAACCGCCCTTTCCCAATAAAGTGGAATATCGCGCTCGCGCAGCCATTCGAGGACCCGTAGCATTGACCAGCCGCCCGCAGTTGATCTCTCGAATCCAGTCCGACCGCAACGGGACGATTCCAACTTGAACGGCTCTTCCCCGGGATTGCTGCTGGCGCGGCGCCGTGCGCACAACTTCATCGCGTCACGAGTCGACGACTCTCATGTCGTTGCGGATGTCACATCGGAGACGATGCTGATTCTCCTGGGCCAACTCGCGCGCGGGGAGTCGATCGCCAACCTGTCGGCGTTCGCCGTCGGCATCGCCCGGCGCAAGGTCGCCGAGCATTTCCGGCGGCGGGTTGCACGCCAGCTCGCGCACGACATCACCGACACCAAGGAGGGGCGCCCCGTCGAGGAGCACGAACTGCTCGCCCTCGCCCTCGGCGATCTGGACTCGTCGCAACGTCGGATCGTGACGCAGCGATTCGTGCACGATCTGCCGTTGCGGGAGATCGCCCGGCGCGACGGGACGTCGATCTCGACCGCACAGCGGAAGCTGGAGGGTTCGCTGGCCGCATTCCGGGCGACCATGGTTCGCCGCGGTTGGCGGCAACGGTTGAAGTTCAGCTTCCCGGTGGGCCTGCTGGGTCTCCTGGGGCAGCGGGTTGGCCGACGTCCGCGGTGGTTGACCCCGATGGCCTCGGTGGCTGCACTCTTCGTGGTCGGGATCGTCCTCCCAGTCATGGTGCACCTGGTCCTCGATGACCCCGTCGAAGACGTCGCGCCGTCCCTCCGCGAAGCCTCCGCGCCTGACCAGTTCCGCCAAGATCGGGGAACCAACCCGTCTGACGAACCGCCGATTCTGCCCCAGCCCTTCGATCGGCCCGTCGTGATCGGCGGGCAGGTGATCGATGCTTCGGGCGAACCCGTCGCGGATGTCGAAGTTCGGCTCCTCCCATACGATGACCTCCGGGTCTATCCCCTGTCCGAGATCCCGTTTGTTCTCACCGACAAGGAGGGAAGGTTCGAGCTCAGGTCGCACGACCCTGCGCCGTGGTTCCACGTCTTAGCGGTGGCACGGGACGAGTCGGCCGCGACGTCGCCCCCACTGCAACCCCGCTCGATGACGGTATTGCAGCTCCGTCCTCCGGTGACCATCCACGGCGTCCTCCTGGACAATGAGGGCCAACCCGCCGAGGAGCACGAGGTGGTCGTGGGGGGGCTCCTGCATACGGCGTTGTGGAAGCGTAGCGTCCGCACGGGAAGCGGAGGAAGCTACCAGCTCGATATCCCACACCCAGCCGGCTTCCGGGGTCGGGCCGCGTCTCTCGTCGCCTGGGGCGATCGTGGTGGCGTGTCCGAGTCCCTCGTTGCTCCAATCCAAGCGGGGCCGCCGATCTCCCGTGCGACCTCGCGCTCGTCGCGATGCGTAGGGTGAGAGGTCGATTCGTGAGTGCCGACAAGGGCACGCTGTTGCCCACCGCGACGATGTCCGCCTACATCGCTCTTCCCACCATCGCGACGTACACGGACGCCCTGTGGACCGGGGACCACGTCCTCGTCGAGGTGAGCAAAGCGACGGTCGGCGAGGACGCCCGCTTCGAGATCTACGTCCCGGACATGCGGGGACCGCGCGGGCAGCCGGTCAGTTTGGGTATGAGAGCGCCCGGCCACGCGGAGATGTTCTTCCGGGCGGACAAGTCCGTTACGGACGATGGGAAAGACCTGCCTCTCGCCGAGGCCGTCGACCTCAGCGGCCGCGTCCTGTTGGCCGGGAAGCCGGTGTCGGGATTCCGCGTCGGCGCCACCCGCAACCGACCCGGAGTGGGTTCCGCGGGCGCGTTCATCGACGGCAAGCCGTCGTTCTACGAATACGGCTGCGGAACGTTCGCGAACACCGACAGCGACGGCGGGTTCAGGCTCTCGGGCGTCCCCCTCGAGGGGGACGCGTGGCCGGAGATCTGGCTGACCGGGGCCAAGGGAGACCTGCGGCTGACCGTCTCCAAGTGCACCCCGAGCTCGAATCCATGGCTGCAGCTCGAGGTCGCGACCCCGCAGCCTCCGACCGGCCAGTGGGTGATCGGTCGCGTCATGGACCGCGCCGGAAACGGCGTGGTCGGGGCGAGCGTCCGCGTGGAGGTCGGACTGCTCGCGTCCGCCACATCCGCCGTCGACGACGAGGGCTGGTTCCGCCTGCCTCCGCCGCCACCCGACGCGGATGCCCCCGTTGTCCGCGTGGTTGCTCCCGAATACGGGACCATGCTGGTGAGGATCCAGGACGCGGCGGAGATCGTGCTCCAAACGGCGCGACCGCGCGTCTTCGTCGCACGCGGGATCGGTGGGCGTCTTCTCCCCAACGTACGCATCGATGTCCTCGGGCCTCCCGGGACGCGATCCGTCGTCCGGAACGGCACTACAGACAGCGCGGGTCGGTGGCAATGCGATTGGCTTCCGGAGCGGGGCACGCTCCAAGTGACGGTGTTCGAAGCGTGGCGGCGAGCGCCCCTTCTCGGCAAGCGCTGGGCGGACGAGGTCGAGCTCGGACCCGGGGATGAGATCGTGCTCCGGACGAGAATCCAACACCAGCCGCTCTACACGGTCAGGCTCGCCTTGAGCGGGCCAACCCTTCGTGGCCTGTCGGCCAGGGCTCGGGCTGCATCGGGCGTCCCGATGGCAGACCCCGTGGTCCTCTTCTCCCGAGCCCTGAGTCTCGGTCCGGTTCCGGCGGGGACCTACGTCGTCACCCTCCTGAGCTGGAACCGGGCTCCGAGCGTGCACGAGGTCCAGGTGCGTCCGGGCGGAGAGACGATCAGTCTCGAGATTCCCCGAGGGGTCACGCTCTCCGGCACCGTGACGGGTGTGGCGAAGGGCGAGCAGCTGACCGTGCGGATCGCTCGCGTGGGCAAGGCTGACGCCCGAATGCAGCGACCTTTGGTCGGCGGGAGATTCGAGATCCCGGGGCTGACGCCCGGCCTTTGGAAGATCCGGGTGTGCGGACCTTCGGGAGAGCTGCGGAAGGTCGAGGTGATCGAGATCGGCACCAAGGACGTGACGATGCACCTGGATCTGCGGTGACCGCTATCGGGGCAACGTCGACGATGAACGCTCCCTCCCTCGTCGAGCGTCCCCCGCCAGGATCGAACGTACGGCCGCCCCCACTTCCGACGTGGTCGCCGTTCCACCGACATCGGGGGTGATGAGTCCTGCCGCGAGGACCTCGTCGACGGCAGCTTCGATGCGGCGGGCCGCGGGCTCCTCCCCCAAGCCGTGGCGCGCGAGCATGGCGGCGCTGAGAATCGCGCCAATGGGGTTGGCGCGGTCGTGACCCGCGAGGTCGGGGGCGGAGCCGTGGATGGGTTCGAAGATGCCGACGCCAGCGTCGCCGAGTGACGCGCTGGGGAGGAGGCCGAGGGACCCGGCGAGAGCACCGGCCGCGTCGCTGAGGATGTCGCCGAAGAGATTGGCCGTCAGGACCACGTCGAATTCACGGGCGCGGGTGGGGAGAGCGAAGGCGCAGGCATCCACGAGCATGTGCTCGAGAGTGACGTCGGGGAATTCGGCGGACACGTCCACCACGACTTCGCGCCAGAGCGCGGAGGTGGCGAGGACGTTGGCCTTGTCGACGGAGAGGACCTGACGCCGGCGCTCGCACGCAAGCTGGAAGGCGATGCGGGCGATGCGACGGACCTCGTCGTCGGTGTAGACCATCGTGTCGTGGGCGCGGCGGCCCTGGCGAGTCACGGTCTCGCCGCGGGGTTCGCCGAAGTAGATGCCGCCCAGGAGTTCACGGACGATGAGCATGTCGCAGCCGCGGACCAGCTCCTCGCGAACGGGGGACCGTGCAGCGAGCGCATCGGGGATCCGCACGGGACGCAGATTCGCCCAGCACCCGAGCTCGCGTCGCAAGGCGAGAAGCCCCTGCTCCGGGCGGCGCTCGGCGGCGACCTCGTTCCAGCGCGGTCCTCCGACAGAACCGAGGAGGACCGCGTCCGCGCTCCGGCAGGCATCGAGCGTCTCGGCCGGGAGCGGCGATTCACCGCTGTCCAGCGCGCAGCCACCGATGGGCCTCGGGTCGAACCGGAGGTCCTCGATCACCTCGGCGAGGCAAGCCCGCGCCTCAGCGACGACCTCCGGCCCGACACCGTCGCCGGCGAGCACCACCACCGTCCGCTCAGCCATGCCGCGCCTCCCACTCGCTGATGGCGCCGGTCTCGTTCAGCAGGTACTGGAGCGCGTCGCGGCCGGACGTCAGGAGGTCGCGCGCGAACGGGTCGACATCGAACGAGATCGGTTCGACGTCCGCGTACCAGATCTCGCCGCGCTCGAGGTCGATATCCACCTCCGTCTTCGGATGATCGGTCACCGCGCGCACCAAGGTCGCGTGGGCCGTCTCGTCCATGGTCACCGGAAGCAGCCCACAGGCGTGCGCGTTGGCCCGGAAGATGTCGGCGAACGACGGCGCCACGATCGCACGGAACCCGAACGACTGCAGCGCCCAGACCGCGTGCTCGCGCGACGACCCGCAGCCGAAGTTGCGTCCGGCGACGAGCACCCGCGCCCCCGCGTAGCGAGGGTCGTGCAGGACGAGGCCAGCCTCGTCGCGCCAGTCCGCGAACAACGCCGATGCGAGCCCTTCCCGGTCCGTGGTCAACAGGAATCGGGCCGGGATGATCTGGTCGGTGTCCACGTCGTGGCGATCGAGCGGCACGCAGCGACTCTTGATCCTCGTCCACCCTTTCATGCGTGTTCTCCCAGGAACGGACGCGGGTCGGCCACCGCGCCGGCGACGGCCGACGCCGCCGCGGTAAGCGGAGAAGCGAGAATCGTGCGGCCAAGGCGACCTTGACGGCCTTCGAAGTTGCGGTTGCTCGTGCTCACGCATACGGCCCCCGCCTCTATCCGGTCGCCGTTCATGGCGATGCACATCGAACATCCCGGTTCGCGCCATTCCGCACCGGCCTCGCGGAACACGACGTCGAGTCCCTCCGCCTCTGCAGCACGTTTCACCGCCCGGGACCCCGGTACCACCACCATCCGCACCCGATGGGCCACCTGTCGACGCCGAAGCACACGCGCGGCGGCTCGCAAGTCTCCAAGGCGACCGTTGGTACAACTGCCGACGAACACCGTGTCGACCGGCACCCCGACGAGCGCCCGCCCGGGCACGACATCCATGTAGCGTTGGGCCTGCTCCGCCGCGACGCGGTTCGACGCCGGGAGCTCGCCGGGATCGGGCACGGGCGCGTCAACGGGCCCCCCCATCGCCGGCTGGGTGCCCCACGTCACCCACGGCTCGACCCGACTCGCGTCCAACCGCACCTCCTTCGAGAACTCCGCGGCCGGATCGCTTCGCAGTGACTCCCATCTCTCCTTCGCCGTGTCGAACTCCGGGCCGGATGGGCACGCGAGGCGGCCATCGAGCCACGCCGAGGTCGTGGCATCGGGAGCAATCAGCCCCCCCCGCGCACCCGCTTCGATGGACAGGTTGCAGAGCGTCATGCGGCCCTCCATGTCGAGGTCCCGCACTGCCTCTCCCGCATACTCGATGACGAATCCCCGTCCGCCATCCGCTCCGATCTTCGCGATCAGCGCCAGCGCCAGGTCCTTCGCCGTCACCCCCTCATCCAGCTTGCCGTCGATGGTCACGCGCATGGCTTGGGGACGGTGTCGGAGGAGGCACTGGGTCGCGAGCACCTGCGCGACCTCCGACGTCCCGATCCCGAACGCAAGGCAGCCGAACGCGCCGTGGGTCGAGGTGTGACTGTCGCCGCAAACGACGGTCATGCCCGGCTGGGTCCGGCCGAGCTCCGGGCCGATCACGTGCACGATCCCCTGCTCCGGACTCTCCAGTCCATGCAGCTCGATGCCGTGCCGCGCACAGTTGTGCTCCAGAGTGGAGATCTGGTTTCTCGCGGCCGCCGATGCGTTGCGCAGCCCACCAGCGACCGTGGGGATCGCGTGGTCGATCGTGGCGAGCGTGTTCGTCGGCCGGCGAACCTCGAGGTCCCGCCGGTGGAGCTCCGCGAATGCCTGCGGCGACGTCACCTCGTGAACCAGGTGAAGGTCGACGTAGAGCACCGAGGGATGCCCGGGCCGCTCGGACACCACGTGGGAATCCCAGATCCGATCCAGAAGGGTGTGTCCGCTCACGACGCCTCCGCCGCCTGCATGAGAGTCTTCAAGTCGTCGTCCGCGATGGTCTTCTTCCGATCGGCGAGCACCTTGAAGCTCGTGAACGCGCGATCGAGCTCCTCTGCGCAGGGCGCGAAGCCGAGGTCGTTCAGCCGCAGCCGCAACGCATGGCGCCCCGAGTGCTTGCCGAGGACGAGCCGCGTCGCAGCGCCGACGGTCTCCGGACGCATGATCTCGTACGTCGCCGCGTTCGCAAGCACACCGTGTTGGTGGATGCCGGCCTCGTGCGAGAAGGCGTTGAGACCAACGACGGCCTGACAAGGCGGGACCAACATGCCCGTGACCTCGCTCACGACCTGGCTGGTCGGAACGAGTTCCTCGGTACGGACTCCGGTCTCGAGTCCGAACCGTTCGCTCCGCGAGCGGATGGCCATCACCACCGCTTCCAGCGCCGCGTTGCCCGCGCGCTCTCCGATGCCGTTGACCGTGACCTCGGCCTGACGGGCACCGGCGGAGAGCCCGGCGAGCGTGTTCGCCACCGCGAGCCCGAGGTCATCGTGGCAATGTACCGAGATGGTCGCCCGCTCGATTCCCCGCACCTGCGCACGGACCCCCGCGATCATCGCTCCGAACTCTTCGGGCACCGTGTAGCCCACCGTATCGGGGATGTTGAGGACCGAGGCCCCGGCCTCCAGCGCAGCCTCCAGGACCTCGTGAAGGAAGTCGACCTCCGTGCGCCCGGCGTCCTCCGGACTGAACTCCACCTCGTCGCAGAGCGATCGCGCGAGCGTGACTGCATCCCGGGTTCGCGAGACCACCTCGGTTCGGGACATCTTGAGCTTGTACTCGCGATGGATCGGCGAGGTCGCCAGGAACACGTGAATCCGCGGTCGCACGGCAGGGACGAGCGCAGCTGCGGCGCACTCGATGTCAGTCCGGGCCGCCCGCGCGAGAGCACAGACGATCGGCTGATCAGCCCCCTGGTCTCCCCGTTCAGAAGCGAGCTGCTCCGCGACCTCGTGAACGGCCCGCGCATCATCGGGCGATGCCGCCGGAAACCCGGCCTCGATGACGTCGACGCGGAGCCGCGTCAGCGCCCGGGCGACGCGCAACTTCTCGAACCGGGTCATCGAAGCGCCGGGCGACTGCTCTCCGTCGCGGAGCGTCGTGTCGAAGATGGCAACGTGTTCCGTCACGGCGTCAACCCACCTGGTAGCGTCGCGCCGCGCCGATCGCGCGGGCGAAGAAGGCCTGCTCGGTATCGACCGCGCCCGCTGCGCTGTCCTGGTGCGTTTCGACCACGCGATCGCGCGGCTCCATGGGCCGCACGTGCCGCGGTGCCTTCCGCCGTCGCGGGCGGGGTTTCTCGATATGCTTTTCCACGCGGAGCTCCTTCCTCGACCGCTTCGGTCGAGACGAAAAAAAAGCCCCGCTCCCCAGGAATCTGGGGGGCGGGGCTTCGTGATCAGGTCTTGACCGTACCTACACCACGAGCGCCTCCGCTCCCCCCCCAATAAGGAGGAGGCTGGTAAGAAGGAGACTGGTGTACGCGGTGGGGGCGGTCATCTGAGGTAATTGTGAACACATTCACGACGCGAGTCAAGGCGACCCTGTCCGCCGCGGTCCTGCTGTTCCTGGCTTCCCAGGGATCGGCTCAATCCAACCAGCGGCATGAACTTTGGGGTGGGGGGGCACCCGGCGCCCGGGGTACCGAGGCCAAAGACCGCCCGTTCATCACGGTGCACGGGCCAAAGAGCCCGAGCAACCGCAACCCAGCGGTCGTTCTCTGTCCCGGTGGGGGCTACAAGCACCTCTCGGGAATCGGGGACTACTTGAAGCTCCTCACCTCGAATGGGATCACGGTCGTTCACCTGCGCTACCGGCTCCCCACCAACGGGTACCCGCACCCGGCTCCGCTGCAGGATGCCCTTCGGGCCGTGCGGATGGTCCGCGCCCACGCGAAGGCGTGGAAGATCGACGGGTCGCGGGTGGGCGTACTCGGCTTCTCGTCCGGGGGGCACGTGGCGTCCACCGTCGCGACCCACTACGACGCGCTGCCGCCGAAGGCCCAACGCGACACGATCAGCAAGCAAAGCGGGCGCCCTGACTTCGTCGCGTTGTTCTGCCCGGTCGTGACCATGGGCAAGCACGCGCACCGACCCTCCGTCGTGAGGCTCCTCGGCAAGAACGCGACCAAGACGCAGCTTCGCGACCTCTCCAACGAGCTCCAGGTGACGAAGAAGACCCCGCCGACGTTCCTCGCCCACGCCAAGGACGACCGGCTCGTGAAGCCCGAGAACAGCATCCAGTTCCGCGACGCGATGCGCCGGGTCGGTGGCGAAGCGAAGCTGCACCTCTATCCGACCGGGAGCCACGGGTTCACTCGTGCCACGGACGCGTGGAAGAACGACTTGCTGGGGTGGCTGAAGACGCGCCGGATCATCCGCTGACAGACCAGGACGCCCCCGACACGCGGGCACCAGGACACCGACGCGGCCCGCCCGATGGGCATCCCCATCACGCGCACGGTCGCGCCGGCCTCGTCATCGGAGGCACCCGCCTCAACGGAGGGCTCGGCAGCGTCATCGGCACCCTCATGGGCGTCCTCATCTACGGCACCCTGCGAGACGGCGATCGGGTTCGACGGCAGCCGAGCCCCTGGTGGTCGCGAATCGTGATGGGAACGCTGCTGCTCCTCTACGTCCTGCTGCAGCGAAGACCCCTTCGCCGAGGGCGTGGTGAATGATCTCCTGCCCCGCGCCGTTCTTCTGGACGAGCGGGTGGCCGGGACCTACCGTGGATCTTGATCGACACCCGACGGGCAGCGACCCCCAAGACGGAGACAGGCCATGAACATCGTGAGACTGCTGGCACTCACCCTGGCAACCGCCGGGTGCACGGTTCTTCTCGTCGCGCCCGGAGTGGCGCAGGACGGACAAGCCCGGTTCGCCGCTCCCAAGCGAATCCAGGCGGGGGACGCGTTCATGGGTGAGGGGCGTCTCTACCCCTCCCCCGCGCTCCATGACGTGAACGGTGACGGGCAGCAGGACATCGTCGTCGGCGACCTGTTCGGTCGCGTCACAGTCGCGCAGGGCTCCAAGTCCGCCGCGACCTTCGGCCCGGACAAGCCGCTGAACGACCGCGACGGGAAGCCGCTCAAGTTCCACAACTGGTGATGCATCGGAATGGGTTCACAGTTCGTGGACCTCAACGCCGACGGCCACCTCGACTACCTCTCGGCCACCTTCGATGGCTCGCCCCACGTCAGCTACGGAAGCGCGAAGGGCTTCGCCGAACCGGTACGCCTGAAGGACGCTCAAGGTCAGCGCATCCTGATCACCGCCTTCTGGAACTACGACGACCGTGCGCACCAGACCACGGGTCGGTCGATGATGACCGATGACGTGCCGAAGGAGCGGTGCATCTCGGCCCTCGCCTTCGACTGGGACGCCGACGGCGACCTCGACCTCCTGCTCGGCAGCTACGAGAACGGACACCTCTACCGGCAGATGAACGAAGGCACGAACGCGAAGCCGAAGTTCACTGGCAAGAACATCCCCGTCATGGCCGGCAGCTCTCCCTTCGCCCTCCCGTCCAAGATGACCACTCCTCGCCTCGTCGACTGGGACGGCGACGGCGACCTCGACCTCATCGCCGGGTCCTTCGGAGACAGCTACAGTCAGAAGGGCAAGGGCGGCGGGGTGTACCTCTCCCTCAACCAGGGCAAGAAGGGTCAGCCCGCGTTCGCCACCTTGCAAACCCTGATCGCCCCGAGCCCGAAGGGCGCCAAGGAGCCGACCCGTCCCGACGCCGGCCTCTACCCCGAAGCCGTGGACTACGATGGAGACGGCGACCTCGACCTCGTCGTCGGCGGCTACTCCATGTGGACGCCGCAAGGCCGCACCCTCACCAACGTCGAGATGGCCACCATCTCCAAGCTCCGGCAACAACAGAAGGTCCACCAGAAGCGGCAGTCCGAGTTCTTCCGCACCAGGGCCAACGCGGTCGCCGAGGCTACCGCAGGTCTAGACCGCAAGAGCGACGCGTACCGCGAGAAGCGGGCGGCGATCTACGCCGGATACAACGATCAGGCCTCGGCCATGCGCAAACAAACGCAGGCCGTGACGAAGAAGCTGAACGCGCTCGTCCCCGGCCCGCAGCGCAGGTCTTTCGTCTGGCTGTATGAACGCCTCTAGCCCGTTCGGGAGGAGGTCCAACCCGCCGGCGACGCCGCTCTCTTCAAGAGCGGGATCTTCGCAGCCGGAAGCGACGTTGGAGCTCCTCCCCGTGAGGACGTGACCTCAGGAATCGAACTCCAGGATCACCGTCCGCTTCGTGAGCAGGCCATTGGGGAGCTGCACGAGGAACATGCAGTCCATTTCGAACCCGGACGGAGCCGTACCCGGGGAGAAGTCGAAGCGCGCCGAGCCGAGCTCGTCGAGACTGCCGGAGAGCGGCGGGATGGAGAGGATCACGATCCAGTTGAGGAACGCTTCGCCCCCGAGCCCGAAGAACGGGCCCTGACCGTCGAGATGCCCGAGGCTGAACAAGAGGCTGTAGCGGTGGTTGGCGGAAACCACACCGGCGTTGAGGATCGCGGTGATGCCGTTGCCGGAAGCCTCGTTCAGCCGAACGTCGTATGCGTCGGCGTGGCCGGGAGCGCCGACGAAGCCGCCGTTGGGCATCCCCATGCTCCGAGCGTTGACGGCCCTCCAGTCGCCCCCCGTGTTCGTGTCCATCGTGGCGCTCGTACGACCGAAGGCACGGTCACCGGCGAGGAGCCTGGGCACCGCGCCGTGGAAGTCTTCGGGCCACGACGGGGCGCGCGGGTGATTGTGGACGACCGTGGTGGCCTCCTGGATCGTTCGGAGGAGATCGACCAGCCGACCGAGGCGGTCGTACAGACCGATCGTCAGCTCGTCGGATGAGAGGCCGAGGAGCCCGGCCGGTGGCAGCACGACGTAGGGGACCGTCGCGGGCTTCTCCGGCGGCGGAGACGCCCCGTCGCCGACGACGACGTACGCCCCGCTCGTGAGCACGAAGCTCGATGGCCACGGCGCCACCTTGCGAAGCGGCGCGCCTTGGGCGTCGCTCACGAGGAAATACCAGTCAACGATATCGAGCGACGATCCCGATCGGTTGACGAGCTCGACGTAGTCCGGAGACGTGTCGATTTCGTTGATCCACACCGGCTGGACCTGGATGGGGTCGGTTCCGCTGCGGGCGCCCGAGCTCCGGCTCTCGAGCCCGAAGCTGCGCTCGACCTCCTCCGTCCAATCGGTCCCGCCGTCGGAGTCGAGCCCCCAGATGCGCTCCAGCGAACGCGACGGAAAGAGCTGCCCGCGCCGCGCCGACCCACGAAAACCGGCGCTGATCGGGGTGACGGGGAAGCCCAACGTGTCAGTGATCGCGACGTCGTCCACGAGCGTCCCCTGATCGTCGAGGACAGCGACGGCAAACCCCTCGCTGGTCGTCGAGAGCACGGGGAGCCGCTCGAGTATGGGCACGGTCGGCGGCACCTCAGGCGTCGACGCGGGATTCGCCTCGACGATCAGGATGGATTCTCCCGCACCGATGACGACGTTGATCGGCAGGCTCCCGTGGAGACCCGACGCGTCGCGCCACAGGACGCACCAGCCCGACAGATCCTGCGCCGTCGGACCGAAGTTCGTCAGCTCGAGACCGTCTGGCTCGTTCCACGAGACCTCGGTGATCATGACCTTGAAGGGATCGGGCTGGGCCGTCGTCTGCCCCGCGACGAGCATCATGAGGGCGACGATCGATGCGATGAAGTAGGTGCGCATGGTGCTTCTCCCGGCTCAGGTGTCGTAGGGAATGACCTTGGTCATGAACTCGATCGCGCCCGTCGGTGCCTGCAGGAGGAAGATGTTCTCCGTGTGGACACCCTGGGGCAGTGTCCAGGGCGCGATGTCGAGCCGCGCTGACCCGTACTGGTCGAGGAAGCCAAACCACGGCGGCACCGTGTTGGCGATGAGGTAGTTGATGAGCGCGTCGGGGCCGAGGCCGAACACCGGACCTGTGCCCTGGGTCGCGGCGACGCTGAACAAGAAGGACCAGCGATACCCGAAGTAGGACGGGCCAGCGTTCACGATGAGAACGAGGCCGTCGCCAGGTCCCTCGCTGAGCCGCACGTCAAAGGCGTGGTCGTGACCCGGAGGCCCCGCCCAGGTAGTCGCGGAGTTCACGCTTCCCATCGTGCGCCTCTGGATCGGGCGCCAGTCTCCACCAGTATCGGTGTCGGTGCTCGGCGCATCGCGACCACAGACGGCGTCCGTGCCGGCCAGTCGGTTCGCGGCCCCGCCGAAGTCGTTCCAGGCCGATGGTGCACGGGGATGATTGTGGACGAGTTGGCTGTCGAGCCGCTGCACCCGCACGAGATCGACGAGGCGCCCACGGTGGTCATACAACGCGATCTCGAATTCGGGGACGTCGAACCCGAGCTGGACGGAGCCGAAAGGTCCACCGCTCCCCGTCGCCACGTTGAAGTACGGCGTCGATAGCGGCATCTCACCGGGCGGCGGACCATCCCCGACCACGAAGAACCGATCGTCCGGAATCACGGTCGACGTGGACCACGGATGGACCTCGACGTGAGGGTCGGCCGGGTCCGCCCGAACGAGCAGGAACCAACTCTGCACGTCGATCGGTGCGCCGCTCACGTTGCGGAACTCGATGTAGTCTGGATCATCGTCGACCTCGTTGATCACGATCTGGGAGAGGCCGATGGGGTCGGTGCCCCGCACCGGGATGCTGCTCCGATTCTCGAGCCCCATGCTGGTGACGTCCTGGCAGGTCCAGTCGCCACCGGAGTTCGAATTCAGGCCCCAGATTCGTTCCACACCCGGCGCCGCGGCGGGGAGCGTGCGACCGACGACTCCGCGAAAGAGCCCACCCGTGTCACCCGTCGCCGCGACTCCGCCCCCATCGGGCCCGATGCGCACCTCGTCGAGCACGTAGCCGCCCGGCGTCACGAGCCCGACGACCATCCCGTCGACGGTCTGCGGGATGACGGGCAGAGTGGGGACGAAGCGAACCGTCGAGGGCGCCTCCGGATAGGGGACCAATCCGGTTGCGCTGCGACCGATCAACACAGATTCGCCAGGCTTGATGAAGTAGGGCCCAAGCGCGGGGGTCTCGAACCAGTCCGACCCGTTGAGCCAGCGCACTGTCCACCCTTTCAAGTTGATGTTCGCGAGGTCGTGGTTGGTGATCTCCACACCCTGCGCGTTCGCCCACCGCACCTCGGAGATACGCAAGCTACGCTGCGTGGGTGCGACCACGGGGCGGAGGACCTGAACGTATCCGGAGTCCAAGCACCCGGAGTCGGCGAACGGAGCGCCGACCGCAAGATCCACCATCGCATCGCCGTTGGTGTCGCCGACGCCACAGACGCCCCAGCCGAAGGCATCGCCCTCATCCGCCCCCGTCCACGTAGCGATGAGGGAAAGCGAACGGCCGTCGAACAGCCGCGCGTAACCCCTGCCCGCCGCGCTCTGGCCGGCGCCCTGCGGCGCGCCGACCAGGAAGTCGTGGTAGCCGTCCTGGTCGAGGTCGCCCGCCGCACCCAGACCCCGTCCGAAGAAGTCGCCCGGGGCGTCGCCGTACAGGGTCGTGAGCTGGGAGAACGCGCCGTCCCACACCTCGACGTAGCCCGTCGCGCTGGTCCAGCCGGGAGCGGCCGCGAGGAGCGTCCCGACGTCGTTGCGCATCACCGACGGAATGAGAGCGACGTTGGCCCCGAAACCACCCCCCATGACGCCGCCCGAGATCCCGGCGATGAGGCTCTGGTTGGCTCCACTGTAGATCGAGACCGCGCCCTGACCGTTGTTGTTCGACGGTGCGCCGACGGCGACGTCCGCTACGCCGTCGCCGTTCATGTCCTGTCCCCCACCCACGGACCTGCCGAACGACGACCCGGACCCGCCGTTCAGGACCAT
This sequence comes from Planctomycetota bacterium, assembly GCA_002687715.1. Taxonomy (GTDB): domain Bacteria; phylum Planctomycetota. The sequence continues at coordinate 14,304 of NZBC01000216.1, forward strand.
GTGAGTGGTCCCGTCGGCACCGTTGATGACGCGGACCTGGTTGATGAACGGAATGCCGACCACGATCTCCGGAATGCCGTCACCGGTCAGATCCGTCGCGTTCGCAACGCTGCTCCCGAATCCGTCCCCGACCTGAACCCCGCCGACCACGAGCAGCAGCGTGCCGTCCTTGCCGTTCACGACGAAGACGCGTCCCGAGAACTGGATGAACGAGGGGCATCCGACGATGACGTCGAGGACGCGATCGCCGTTGAAGTCCGCAGTGGCCAGTGCCTGACCCGCCGCGAGATCGTCGCCGAACGACTGCGCCCAGATCACCGTGCCGTCAACGCCGGACCGGCACTCCACCCGGCCTGATCCCGGGTTGCCGCCGGCGGGATACATCGGCATCCCCATGGCGATGTCGTCGAGGCCGTCCCCGTTCACGTCGCCGACGCCCGCGACCGTTGGACGGGTCATTCTGGAGCCGCTCTCATGGTCAAGTCTTCGATCGCGGTCGTTGTCTGGTGCGTCCTCGTGGCGGATGTGCTGCCGGCGCAGGTGCAGTCCAGTTTTGAGGAGATGTACCCGCCGCCGCCCGGCTTCGTGCTCGTCGACGACGAGTGGTTGCCTGCGGACGTGGTGTACGGGGACTCCGTGTACACGCCCGATCCGTGGCCGAACGGGGACGTGCGGTACCGGTTTTCGGTCTTCATCACCCCGGTGCAGCAGAATCTGTTCCGCGACTACGTGAAGGAGCTGGAGTGCGTTTGTGGGATCAACTTCATCGAGGACACGAACTCCTCGGCGAGCGACTACATCCTCATCGTTCCCAGCAGCGACCCCGGGGTCAGCTCTTCGCCGGTCGGCTATCAGGGAGGGCTGCAGACCCTGCGGATCTGGCCGGGGAACGCCACGGCCGCCACCCACTGGACGAGCCGGTTTCTGATCATTCACGAGATGATGCACGCGCTCGGATACCGGCACGAGCAGACGCGTACTGATCGTGACTTCTTCGTCACGATCAACTGGAACAACATCCCGTCGAACCGTCACCACAACTTCGAGATCCTGACCATCCTCGAGCAGCCGACGATGGTGGGGCTGTACGACTTCGATTCGATCATGCACTACGGTTCGTGCGCCTTCTCGAGCTGCGACACCTTCCTGCCGACGTGCGTCGGGCCTTCGGGGACGACGCCGACGCCCAACTGCTGGACGATCACCACGCTCGATCCGGCGATGCAGGTCCGCATCGGCAACCGGACGTACCTCAGCGACGGGGACGTCGCCGGACTCCAAGCCGCCTACGGAGGGACGCCGGTCTGGCCCTCGATCACGAGCGTCGCTCCACCCGAGGTGCCTTACAACCAGGCGACGACGCTCACGATCACCGGGGAGAACTTCTACCTGCGGTCCACCGCCACGGGGACGGGGGAGCAGGGCAGCTTCGTGAAGGTCAACGGCGTCGATCTCTCCGCACAGACGACCTACGTGGATCGCAACACCCTCACCGTCACCGTGCCCGCCTGGCTCACGGTCTCGAACGCGTGCCTCGAAGTGGTGGTAAACAACGAGTACTTCGGGGACTCGATGCCGGAGGAGATCGGGGTCACGCCAGGTGGAACCAGCGCGACGCTGTTCCCGGGCTCCGCGCCGTACTCCGAGGCGGGCTACAAGCGAGAGCCAGGACGGTACCAGCAGCACTCGTTCTCAACTCGCGACGTTTTCGTGCGGGGTCATTGGTCGGATGAGTGCACCGTGATTGAGCGGAGTCCTGGTGAGGCGTCGGGGGGATCGGGCAGGAACCCCACAAGCTGCTACCAATTCAGGACTTGAGAAGCCCTGCTCCCATCTGGTACCAGGACGTCACGGGGGTCCACGCGCGGGGTATGATATGAGCGTCGCAGTGCCATCGGAGAGGCGTTCCGTTCCTCACGGACGGATACGGATGGCCGCGGACGCCAATTGGAAGGAGCGAACGCGATATGACGAGCTGGAACGTGGCCGCGACAGCGGGCCTCATTCTCTTCCTTGCCCTTCCCGCGCCTGCTCAGGACATGGTGGAACTTCAGGATGGGCGGATCGTGAGCGGGCCGAAGATGACCCGCACCGGCGACGGCATCACGGTCCACTATCGGAACGGCGAAATCCTGATTCCGAAGGACATGGTGCGGATCGCGTCGGTCACGGGGTCCGAAGGGGGCGGTCAGGAGAGCCTGTCTGACGAGGACAAGGCGCAGCTCGAGAAGGGCCTCGTTCGATTGAAGGGTCGGTGGGTGAAAGCGGCCGTCCGGGACCGCACGCTCAAACGGATCCGGGACAAGTCACGGAAGAAGATCGAGGAAGCGATGAAGCGGCGCCACTGGCGCAATCGCTACAAGCTCCGGACGCGCAACTTCGCCTTCGAGTACACGATCAATCCGGAGAAGGCGAAGGAGTACGCGGACCTGATGGAGGTCTACTTCAAGGTCTTCACGAAGGAGTGGAAGATCCGGCCGCCGTCCGGGACGAAGAAGCTGAAGGTCTGCTTCTATCACGACCCCGAGTACTACCACCAGGTGAGTGGGGCGCCGCGCGGCGTCATCGGCTACTTCCGGTTCGTCGCGCCGAAGGAGCTGAACTTCTACTACGAACGTCTCGACGAGCGCATGACGATCGACGTCATGTTCCACGAGACCAACCACTACCTGACGCACCTGATCAACCCCAAGTTCCTGTACCCGTCATGGGTCAACGAGTCGTTGGCGGAGTACTACGGCGCGAGCCACTGGGACCCGAAGAAGAAGAAGATGAGCGTGGGACACATCCAGGAAGGCCGGCTCACGGTCATCCAGGACGCCATCTCCAACGACAACTGGCAGATGCTGGAACCCCTCATCGAGCTCGAGAAGAGCGCGTTCAATGCGACGCACTACGCGTGGGGATGGTCGTTCGTCCACTTCCTGCTTCAGAACAAGAAGTACGCAAAGGGCTTCAAGCGGTTCTACATCGCCCTCGCGAAGGACAAGTCCATCAAGCGGAAGACCTGGAACTTCGACATGGTCACCGCGGAGCCGTCCGAACAGATCAAGGCACTGAAGAAACACCTGAAGCTCAAGAGTCTGGATGCACTCGAAAAGGCGTGGCACGAGTACATCAAGGGTCTCAAGGCCACGAGCCATCGAGGCTGGACCCGAGGCGGCGCCCTGTACCTGAGTCGCGGCATGCCGCTCAAGGCTCGGCGGTTCTTCGAGACCGCCATCAAGATGGGCAACAAGAACCCCATCACCTACTACAACCTCGGCCGCGCCTGCCTCCAGAAACGGGATTACCCCGCGGCGGAGGAGGCGTTCCGAAACGCCATCGCGATCGATCCGTTGAACGGCGTGTTCTACGTCCGACTCGCTCGATGCCGCGAGAGCCAGACCGACGAGAAGGACGAGGAAGTCCGGCGACTCAAGCGCCTGGCCCTCGAGATCGACCCGCACAACGATGAGGTCATCCGCATGCTGGGGTTCGACGATATCCTGAAAGAGGCCTTTGCGAAGCCGCCCAAGAAGGGTGGGTCATGAACCAGAGAGGAATCCTGATGTCCATGCGAACCCTGACGACGATCGTCGCCCTCCTCGTGATTACCACCACGGCGACGGCCCAGAAATACACCAGCAAGAAGGACGGCTTCAGTATCACCGTGCCCTCGGGCTTCCGGGAGATCCCGATCCGTACGGGCGAGAAGTGGATCCTGGCCAAGTGGCAGTCCAAGCGTCCCTACTACTGGAACGACCTGCAGGGATTCAGCCGAGAACATCGCCCGATGATGCGAGTGCTCTCGTTCCCCCACGATGTGAAGTACGTCAAGTCGGAGGGAACGGGGAAGAGCGAGGTGAAGACCCTCGAGTTCCCGTACCGGAACTACAAGGACTATCTGAAGCGACATCACCAGGGCGGCGGCTGGTTCATCTCCAAGGAGCAGACACTCAAGATCAAGGGCAAGGAGGTGACCTACCTCGAGGTGAACGTCGCGAAGATGGCGAACATGCCCAAGTTCACGCTGGTCTGCATCTACGAGCTCGAGCATCGCGACATCGCGGTGGAGGTCGGCGTCCTCAAGAACCAGATCGGGAAGCTCAAGGGTCGCTTCCAACGCTCGCTGAAGTCGGTCAAGACGTTCAAGCCGGACGGCTCCGCCGCACCCTCCCAGGGCAAGGCCGAGGCGCCCGGTCTCATCGTGATGGGGTCAGGAGAGGACTTCGACGAGAAGTACCAGGAGCGCATCAAGGCCTGGAAGAACCGGGTCCTCAAGGAGGCGGCATCGAACCTCCCGAAGGGCTGGAAGAAGATCGACACGAAGCAGTTCCTGGTCATCACGCACGCCCGGCCGAAATCAACCAAGCGGTTCATCGACCTGGCCAAGGCGATGCGCAAGTGGCTGGACAAGAACTTCAAGGACATCGGGACCGGACAGGTGTCCAAGAGCGTGATCCGCATCTGCGCCGACACGGACGAGGAGATGGCGTACCGGTCCGGGTCGAACGACAACTTCTCGTGGGACTCGGGCGAGGTCATATGCTCGGCCGGCAGCAGCTTCATGGGCTACGAGGTGTCATACCTGGCGCGGGCACTCACGCAGCAGTACATGAGCGACAAGAACCCGGCGCTCTGGCGAGCCCTCCCGTGGTGGATCAACACCGGCCTCGGCAGCTACGTCGGCAAGGCACGGGTCTCCAAGATCAAGGGCTTCACCTTCGACCCCGATCCCTACGACATCACCCGCGCCCGGAAGCTCATCGCGGACAAGTTCGTCTTCAGCATCCAGGACCTGATGACCCAGAGTCCCGAAGAGCTCATGAAGGGCCGGGAGAGCCAGGAGAACGGTTTCGCCGACCACGCCACGCTCTGCAACCTCTTCGTCCGCTACCTCCTCGAGGGTCCAGGCAAGAAGGGCAAGACGAAAGGGCTCATGGTCAAGGCCATGACCGAGGCCGTCGAAGTCCTCGACGGTCTCGACAAGGACTCCTGGAAGACCGTGCTGAAGACCAAGGAGGCGATGACGGAGAGCGAGGAAGAAGAGCAGTGGAAGAAGCGGAAGGAGCGGGCCAACGAGTGGTCCAAGGCCTCCGCCGAACGCCGCAAGGAGTTCTACGCCGGCATCCACGAAGTCCTGTTCGAGAGATGGACCGAGAAGGACTGGGCGAAGCTCGACAAGAGCTTCAAGCGCTACATGCGCACGGTCGGCAAGCGCTAGTCCTTGTCCGCCCGTAGCTCCGGAGCCGAAGCCGGACCTCTCGGGGAGCGCGGACCTCCCGGTCCGCTCGGACGGCGCAGCCGAATCCGGATCCGGATCCAGAGCGGACCTCCAGACTAGCGGAGGGGCGTCTTGTGCTTGCGACCGTCGTCAGGAACCGCACGCAGGCGGAGCGTGCGGCTGGGCTGCTTGCCGACGCCGCGTAGCTCCAGTCGATCATCGAACGCCGTGACGACCGAGTACGCGTTCCGCTTGGGCGCCTCGACCATCCCGGAGAACGTCACGTGGTGGATGCCGTTGTGCTCGGAATACCCGCCCGCGTGGTCGTGCCCGTTGAACCAGGCCACCACGGATGGGTGTTGCTCGATCACCTTCAGCACTGCCTCGTGATTCCAAAGCAGGTGCGAGTCACTGCTCGCCTTGGCGAGGATCGGAAAGTGACAGCAGACGACGACGCGCTGCCGGCGCTCTACCGAGTCCGCCAGCGTCCGCTCGAGCCACGCGAGCTGTTTCTCACCCACCCCGCCATTCCACCGCTGCGCGTAGTTGACTTTCCTCCTCTTGAGCGCGACGAGCATCTGTAGCGCCTGCTTGCGCTTCGGGTGTCCCTTGGGATAGCCGTGCAGGCTCACGTCCATGCCATCGAGCACGACGAAACGCCAGCCCTCCACCAGCGTGAAGTCGTAGTAGCCCCGCTTCAGACCGAGCTTGTCCAGCGCGCGTTTCCGAGCGAACGGCAGGTCGTGATTGCCGAGGACATTGCGCCGGGGGGCCTTCAGCTTCTTCCAGATCGGAAGCACGGCGTCGAAGCTGTCCTTGCCCGTGTCGATGAAGTCGCCGAGTTGGATCACGAACTTCAGGTCGCGCTGGTTCAGATCAGCGACACACGCCTTCAGACGATCCAGTGAGGAGCGGTAGTGCCGAGCGCCCGCGGTGTTCTTGTCCGCGTACTGCACGTCGGCGATCACACCGAACGAGACTCCCGCGGGACGGTTCGCCGGCGGTTGTGCGGAAGCGAGCGAGCCAACGAGAGCCGCGGCAACAAGCAGGTGTCTGACCGTCATCTTTCGTTGTTCTCCCACCCCAGTTCGTTCAGATCGCGCGAGATGCGGGTCGATGGTACTACCCCGCCCTGCCTTCCGGGAGCGCGGACCTGGAGGTCCGCGCTCCCGACAGAGCCAGAGCGGACCTGGAGGTCCGCGCTCCCGACAGAGCCAGAGCGGACCTGGAGGTCCGCGCTCCCGACAGAGCCAGAGCGGACCTGGGGGTCCGCGCTCCCGCTTCAGGGCGGGCTGCTTCACCCGGTCTGATCGGAAAGTCCCGCTCGCCTCGAATAGTCGTCGAGCCCGACGTTTACCAACAGACGCGCCCAGGACGGACGGGCGCGAAGGAGATTCTCTCGATGGCTCTTCGCGCACTCTTGCTGATCACGCTCGGCACTTCCATGGCGCTCGGTCAATCGACGCCGAGGCTCGTCGCGTTCCACAAGGCCCCAGACGTCACCGGTGAACGCTGGGCCGTGTTCGACTCACGCGTCGATTCGATGGACACGACGATCTCGGTGCCCAGCAAGGAGCCGATGGTCGTTCGGAGTACCACCACACGCTCCACCGTGGCCGACGGGGTCGGGACGAAGACAGGGGTACGGATTCACTACTCCCATCGACATGACCGGAGCGAGAACTCCTTCATGCTGGAGAGGATCGACAGTCATGACATGACGGGGCGAGCGTTCCACATCGAGCTCGTCGACGGTAAGACGCGCGTGACGCAGGAGGGGAAACGTCCCCCCGTCGATGCCGGGATGATCGCGCGAGATGCGGCCGGTTGGTGGGCGCCGCGCGCGCTGCATCGCGTCATCCCCGACCGTCCCGTTCGCGTCGGAGAGAAGCTCGCGATCCCGACCGCTGTGGCCAGCGACTTCATCGGAGCGCTGGTCGAGGATGAGAATGAGCACATCACGTCGCTGGTCCTGACCCTGTCCGGGGTTCGTGACGCCCGCGGAATCCGCGCCGCCGCCTTCGCGGTCGCGCTGCGCCTCGAGGGAGAGATGACCGTGGACGAGGCCAAGCTGGCGCTCGAAGTCGCATACACCGGCGAGATGCTCGTGACGACCGATTCCTGCCGGCTCCTGTCCATCGAGGCCACGGGAACCCGCAAGCTCCAGCCCGCCGGGAAGTCCCCCAAACCGCGCGGGGAGATCCGCGCCACGGGCGTGACGGTCCTGTCGCGGAAGATCATCTACTCGCGATAGCCCGCGTCGGAGACAGATCGGGATCTCTGCTAGAATCGTCAGTCGATGTTCCTGCTACTTCGACGCCCTGAGGTCACCCTGCTTCTTCTCGCGTCAGTGTCGGCGCCCGGCCAGGAAGAGCACTGGTCGCTGCGCGCCATCTCGAGGCCGCAACCTCCGGCGGTCGCCGACGGGTGGGTCCGCACGCCGATCGACCGGTTCATACTTGCACGACTCGAGCGGGCCGGGTTGCGTCCGTCGCGGCGCGCGGATCATGCGACGTTGGCGCGGCGGATCGCGCTGGTCATGCACGGGCTCACGCCCTCACCCGAGGAGGTCGGCGCGTTCGTTGCCGACCGGAGCGGTGACGCGTGGGATCGACTGGTCGACCGTTCGCTCGCCTCACCGCACTACGGGGAGCGTTGGGGCCGGCACTGGCTCGACGTCGTGAGGTTCGCCGAGACCAACGGCTTCGAGACGAACACGCCACGGCCGAACGCGTGGCCGTATCGCGACTGGGTGATTCGCGCGTTCAACGAGGATCTGCCCTGGGATCGGTTCGTCACCGCTCAGCTCGCCGGAGACACGCTCGGCGACGACGCGGCGACAGGCTTCCTTGTCGCAGGGCCGTACGACACGGTCAAGAGCCCCGATCCCGTGCTGACGGCCACGCAACGCCAGGACGAACTCGCCGACATGGTGAACGTCGTCAGCACGTCGTTCCTCGGACTCACCGTTGCGTGCGCCCGATGTCACGATCACAAGCTCGATCCGATCACCCAAAAGGACTTCTACGCCGTTCAGGCAACACTCGCGGGTGTCCAGCACGGCGACCGGCCGCTTCGTGAACGAGACGGCGCCGTCCGAGCCCGTCTCGAAGAGCTCGAGCGCCACGTCAAGGACCTGCGTACGCGGCTGGACAGGCTCCCGCGACGACCGCCGATAGAGCGGCGCGCGACGATCATCGACGACGAGGTTGCCGGATCCGTTCCGGGCGTCACCATCCTCACCCCCAAGGCGGGGCACGGCATCAATCCGGCGGGAGGCGCGCGCGGCCACCGAGAGGACCGCGGCGACCTGGCTCGCGCCCCGAACGTCAGCAGCGGTCGCTACACCTGGTGGCAAGGTCGTCCCCGGGCGGACCTGATCGCGTATCACCCGGGGGTTACCGGTCGATACCGGGTGTGGATCTCCTGGGGCGCCGGTTGGCACACGCACGCCAAGGACACGCAGTACGTCCTCCGGACTGGCGAACGGGAGACGATGCTGGCCACGATCGACCAACGTCGCTTTGCGGACGGGACGCTCGACATCACGGACAAGCCCCTGTGGAGCGGCTTGAAGGACGTCGGCGTCCACCCCCTGACTCCCGGTAGCCGCATCATCGTGCGCTCCGGATCGACGGCCCGACCGACGACGGCCGACGTGGTCGTGATCGCCCCTGCCGACAGCACGTGGCACCCGGTTCGTCACCTCCGAGATCCAGTGAACGCGAGCGGCAATGTCGAACGCTTCCCGCCCGTCGTCGCCCACGCCGTCAGATTCACCTCGCTCGCCACGAACAGCAAGCGGGAGCCGTGCATCGATGAGCTCGAGGTGTGGACGGCCATCGAGGGCGCCGCACCGTCGGAGAACGTCGCCCTCGCCACGGCCGGCGCTCGCTGCTCATCATCGGGTAACTACGCCAACGACCCGAAGCACCGACTCGAACACGTCAACGACGGACGCTATGGGAATCCTCGCAGCTGGATCTCGAACACCCTGGCTCGTGGCTGGGTACGGATCGACTTCAAGGCCGCGGCGCGCATCGACACCATCAAGTGGGCGCGCGATCGCCAACGGCGCTACGCAGACCGGCTCGCGACCAGCTACGTCATCGGAGCGCTGGTGGGCGAACGATGGGTGCGCGTAGCTTCGTCTGCAGACCGCGTACCGTTCGGCGTCGATGGCGATGGCGCCCCGATGCTGCGCCTGGGCCACCTCGACCGCACGATCACCGGGTCCGGGGCCGGTCTCATCGAGGAGCTCCGCGTGGTCGAGGCGGAGCTTGCGGGGCTGCGCCGTCGACCCCAGGTCTACGCCGGTCGCTTCGTGGAGCCCCCGCGAACACGCCTCCTGTACCGGGGCGACCCCGCGGAACCGCGCGGGGACGTCGCTCCCGACGTCCCCGCGGTGCTCGGCACCCTCGCGCTCGCACCCGCCAGCCGGGACCGCGATCGCCGCCACGCCCTCGCTGGCGCGATCACCGACCCACGTAACCCACTCACCGCGCGCGTCGTCGTGAACCGCATCTGGCTCCACCACTTCGGCGAAGGACTCGTCGACACCCCCAATGACCTCGGACGGATGGGCACCGCGCCGACGCACCCCGAGCTCCTCGACTGGCTGGCGGCGGAGCTGATGGATCACGCGTGGAGCGTGAAGCACATCCAGAAGCTGATCCTCTCGTCGGCCGTGTGGATGCAGGCGAGCGCACCCCGTCCGGAAGGAGACAGTGTCGACGCCAGCACGCGACTACTCTGGAGGTTCCCGCCGCGACGACTCGAGTCCGAGGCGATTCGCGACGGGATGCTCCGGGTCAGCGGTGAACTCGACCTCACCATGGGTGGTCCGGGCTTCGACCTGTTCGAGCCGAGCGCGAACTACGTCCGCGTGTATGAGCCGCGCAAGGCCTTCGGCAAGGATGGGCTCCGCCGCATGGTCTACGCCCGAGTCGTGCGCATGGAACGTGACGGCACGTTCGGCGCCTTCGACACACCCGACGCTGGTCAGGTCTGCCCCAAGCGGACACGGTCCACGACGGCGCTGCAGGCATTGAACCTGCTCAACGCACCCTTCGTCCTGAAGCGGGCGGACGCGTTCGCGAACCGACTGCGCCGCGAGCGGGGCGACGACGTCGCGACCCAGGTCCGACATGCGTTCGCACTCGCCTTCTCACGCGCACCCGACCAGAAGGAGCTCGATGAATCCGTTGGTCTCGTCACCAACCACGGTCTCTCCGCGTTCTGCCGCGCCCTGCTCAATACCAGCGAGTTCCTCTTCATCCCTTGACCCATGGACACTCCCCCGCTCTCGGACCTTGGCCGCCGTCTCCTCGACCGACGGAACTTCCTCGCGGATGGAGCCATGGGGCTGGCCGGAATCGCCCTCGCGAAACTCGCGAAAGCTGAGCTCCCGCAGCGAGTCGGCGAGCCGCATTTCGCTCCGCGCGCCAAGCGCGTGATCCTGCTGTTCGCATCCGGGGCGTGCAGCCACCTGGACACCTGGGACTGGAAACCCGAGCTGGCGAAGCGGCACGGTCAACCCATGCCCGGAGCCGACGACCTGGTGACGTTCCAGGGCGAGAACGGCGCGCTGACGCGATCTCCGTGGCGATTCCGTCCGCGCGGCCGCTGCGGCAAGCGGACCTCCGACCTCCTCCCTCACCTGGGCGGAATGGTGGACCGCATGTGCTTCGTCCACTCGATGACCAGCCGTACCAACACTCACGGACCAGCAGAGAACTTCATGAGCACGGGGTTCACCCTCGATGGGTTCCCCAGCATCGGGTCCTGGGTGTCCTACGCTCTGGGGACCGACAACCAGGACCTCCCCGCGTTCGTGGCCATCCCCGACCCACGGGGCGTCCCGCAATCCAGCGCGAACAACTGGGGATGTGGGTTCCTCCCCCCGGTGCATCAGGGGACCGCATTCAACGCGAGCCAGCCACTGCGAAACCTCGCGCGGCCACGTCAGGTCACGCCCGGTACGGACCGCGCCGTCCGCGACTACCTCCGGTTCATGAACGAACGCCACCTCGCGAAGAACCCTGGCGACGGTGAAATGGCGGCGCGCATCGCCAGCTACGAACTCGCGGCGCGCATGCAGCTCTCGATTCCCGGAGTCTCGGACCTTTCGTCCGAGAGCCCGAAGACTCTCGAGATGTACGGCGCCGACTCGAGCGACCCCGTCCGAGCCGGCTTCGCCCGAAACTGCATCCTCGCCCGCCGGTTGGTGGAACGCGGCGTACGCTTCGTGCAACTCTTCAACGGCGCCTACGCCATGGGCGAGGGAATCGGGAACTGGGACGGCCACAAGCACCTGGCCAAGCAGTACGCCATCCACGGACCGATCGTCGACCAGCCAGCGGCCGCCCTCCTGCGCGACCTCGAACGGCGCGGGCTCCTCGCGGACACGCTCTTCGTCTGGACAACCGACTTCGGACGCATGCCTACGTTCCAGAAGGGCGCATCGGGCCGGGACCACAACCCCCACGGCTTCACCGTCTGGATGGCCGGCGCCGGCGTCAAGGCTCCGTTCACGTTCGGCGCGACCGACGATTTCGGATATCGATCAGTGGACCGTCCCGTCACCGTCTACGACCTCCACGCCACCATCCTCCACATCCTCGGGCTCGACCACGAAGGGGTCACATGGATGCACAACGGCATCAGGCGTCGCCTGACGGACGTGCACGGACACGTGATCCGCGAGCTTCTCGCCTGATCCGTCCCGGCCTCGTACTCATCTTGATCGTCGCGGCCCAGCTCGGGCTGAGCTGGTGGTGGATGAATCAGAACGGGTTTCTCGCGCGACCGGCCGTGAGTGACGGAGCGTACTACCGATTGGAAGCGCTCGATGCGCTCCGGGAGATCGAAGACGGAGGTGTCCCTGCGTTCTTCACGGGCATGTGGACGAATCGGTGGCGCATTCATCCGCCACTGTTTTCTCGCGTCGCCGCCGTCATCGCATTGCCGGTTGGCGAGATCACCCCGGGGGTGTGCTGGCTCACGTCGGCGCTGTTCGGCATCGTTCTCAGCTTCGGGGCCTACTGCCTCGCACGGTCCTTCGTCCGCCCGTGGTACGCGGTTCTTGCGGTGGCAGTGACGCAGAGTGCGCCCGCGGTGATCGAGAACTGGAATCCGTTCTTTCCACAACTCGCGACTTGTGCGCTGGCCGTGTGGAGCTGGGTGTTCCTGCTCCGGAGTTCGCTCCTGCGGCGTCACCACCTGACGTTCGTGGCCGGGCTCCTGGCTGCCGTCGCATTGCTGACGAAGATCGTCGCCCCGCTGTACCTGGTCGGCGCCGTGGTCGCCGCCGTCGCACTGCGCGTTCGCCAGGATCGGCGCGTGGTACCCGCGCTCAGGGACCTGGTGGTCCTCGCCCTTCCGCCGGCCCTGCTCGCGCTACCGTGGTATGTGGGCCACCGGACCGCCGTGATGGCCCAAGCCGACTACGTGAGCGACGAGATGCAGGTTCTGGGCCACGACACAGCGCCGCTCTTCTCGTTCGAGAGATGGTCCTACTACCCGCGAGCGATGGCTGAGCACGGATTCGGACCGGCCCTCGGACTCCTCGTTTCGGTCGCGACGGTGACGGTCGCGGTGCGCGCGATCATGCGATCACGCTCATCCGCGGACGGGTGCAGAAGACAGGCCGTAGTCATCCTCGCCGTCGCGGCGATCGTGGCGTGGATCATGACCAGCTGCCGCAGCCTGGCCAACTCGAGCTTCTACCTGCTCGCCTTCCTACCCGCCGGCGCCATCTGCGTTTCGGCCTTGGTGTCGACTCTCGGAGGGCGCACCCGTCGCGTGGTCGTCGGTGTCGTTCTCGCGGCGTGCGGGTGGAACCAGCTCATGTGTCTGCGCCTCGTCCCCGACGATCACGCGATCGGGGTCATCGCCGGCGTCGAGATCGGCGGCCGCAAACACCGGTGGCTGGGTCTTCCCGCCGTCGCCGCAGCCTGCTCCGCGCGCCCCTCCGCCGAAGACTGGCCAAACGCCGAGTTCGTCGACCTCATCGCATCGCGAACCGACCGACCGCTCCCCGAAGTTCTCGTCGCGACCCGGGAACGCCTTCCCCACCCATGGGTGTACCCGGCCACTCTCATCTACGAAGCGCGGCTACGCGACGTGAACCTCCGAGTCAGCGGCTACCGCTCCAGTGAACACGACCTGCCCGCGCTCCTGCGCGGCGTCGACTTCGTCATCCTCGACGAGACCTTCCTACCTCGTGACCAGGCGCTGAAGCTCATCTCGTCAACCGGCGCTCGACCCGAGTTGATCGCGATCCGCGAAGTCACCCGGGTGTCTACGGTGAGCCTCATCGCAGTGCGCCACTGAAGCACACCCCGATCCCGCAGCGGGCGGGATTCGGGGTGCGAAGGACCGATCAGAGCCAGGTCTGCAGCACCTGGTCACCGTTGGTGCGGCTACCGACCAGGTAGACCATGCCGTTCTCCACCTTCATGTCGCGGATGTTCATGTCCGTGACGTGCAGGGAGATCAGGGGCGGGCTGGTGGGGCTGGCGCCGACGTTGAGGGAGGCGAAGAAGTCGATCGGAGTCGGGGTGTTGATGCGGCCGGAGACGAGCAGGACGTTCTTGCGGTAGAAGGTCAGGCCGCGAATGAACAGGATCGGATTCGCGATGTAGGTCGAGATGGTCGGCACACACGGGTTGTTGGCGTCGATGACCTGAAGGCCGTCATACCCGACCGCGGCGTAGGCGTAGGTCGTGTCGTCGTTGATCTCGATGTCGGCGTCGAAGTACGAGCTCGTGCCTCCCATCGGGATGTTCGCGCAGATCGAGGGCGACCACGGGTTGGACACGTCGTAGACGACGAGCCGACGAGCCTCGGTCGTCTGGTTGAGGTCCTGGACGGCGATCTGGAAGCAGTGCTGCCCGTCCCGACTCACGTCGAGGGACATCCCACCAAGCTCGGTGTTGAGAGACGTCCCGACCTCGTTCAGGTACCCCGACCCGACCTGGAAGATGCGCAGGCCTCCGAGGCTGCTCGGACCGGTGCTGCTCGTGTGGCACTCGCCGTAGAACAGAAAGGACATGGGACCGACCGGACCGTAGCAGTCGTTCGTCCAGATCTTCAGTCCCTCGTGGGAGTAGTTGGACGTGGCCGCTCCCGGAACGATCGTCGCGTCGGTGGCGAGCGCCAGCGGATTGCTCGTGTCCAGCATGTTGATCCCGCCGAACCGATGCGCCGTAAAGAGACGTCCGCCGAAGAGTGGCGTCCAACAACCGTCCGTGAACTGGTCGCTGTAGTTCGGGTTGAAGATGCCACCAACGACCGTCGGCGACTGCGGGTTCGTCACGTCGACCGAGATCTGCTGACCGCTGTTCACCGTCGATACAAAGACGTGATCTCCGGCCGGCTGAACGCTCTTGGCCGTCAACGAGGAACTGACGACGACCTCTCCCGCCTGCGTAAAGTGCTGCGCAGGAACCGTGGCGGCGGCGGTCAACAATACGATGATGAGAACGTTGGTGGTCTTCATGGGACTATCTCCGGATAGATGGTGGGCGGGAACAGCCGACGGGCCACCGGGCGGACCGTCCATGGAGACCATGGGCCGAGAATGAGCCCGGTGGACAACCGGAGAAAGAAAAGGCACCCCTGCCAGAGCGCGGACCTCCAGGTCCGCTCTGGATCCGGGTCCCGGCTTCGCCGTCAGTGCGGACCTGGAGGTCCGCGCTCCCATCCGGGGCAGGTTGCCTCTGGAAGTCCGCGTTCCCGTGCCTTACGTCACTTCAGATAGCTGCCGCCATCTCGGGCCCGGGCCTTCGCGTCCGCCGCCAGCGTCGCAACGGCCGCTGCGGCCGCCTTGCCGTACACCGAGTCGGGGTTCTTCGTGGCGAACCTCTTCAAGGCCTTCATCCGAGTCTTGGTCCGACGCTTGCGCAGCTTGGTCATCATGTCGTAGTAGGTCTTGCCGAGTCGGACCTCCTCGCGGAGCTTGCGGTCTTTCCGGTCGGCAAACCGGGCGGCTTCAGGCGCGGCGACCGCGTCGTACTCATCGATTCCGGTGTACTTCTTCTTGCTCGCGGAGAGGGCCTTCTCGAGCATGTAGACATCACCCTTGTCGCGGTGCTCCTTCAACGACGCGACGGAGTCATCGAGGTTTCGGTACAGCATGTTCCTGAGGAACCCGACGACCTCGTGCGCGACTTCCAGCTTTGCGGTGTCGTCTCCGTACGGGTTCTTTCCGTCGGCCAGACTGGCTTCGAGGCTCTTGCAGAGCGCGTGCGCCTGCACGTACTTCTTGGTGGCGAGGGCGCGGAAGAGGGGCGAGGTGTTCTTGTCGAGGTCCTTGCGGATCGACGACATCGTGTAGCGCGGGGTCATGTCGAGCATGCCTTGCGCGAACGCACGACCGAACCGGAAGAAGTGCGAGAAGCTCCCGTAGTAGTGATATGGGCGATCAGCACCCACCTCCGCCCAGAGCTCCCGGTGATCCTGCCAACCCTGGTATCGCTTCAAGACCTCGGCATCCTCGAGCCCGGTGATCGGCACGTACCGGACGGTCTGCGCATTGCGTCTCAGGTCTGCCACCGACTTCTGGGCCTTGTTGAACGGTGACGGGTTGGCGTTGAACCCCAGCTGACCGATCACCATCTTCATGTCCGGCGCGTCGAGATCCGATCGCAGGTCTTTCAGAAGGTTGTTCAGACGCTCGGCGTACGATTTGAACCCCTCGGCCTGCTGCGCCTTGTCGATGTTGTCGTTGAAGCCCTGGAACCAGACCAACCCTTCGATGCTGTAGCCCTGGCCACCGTAGGTCGGAACGTATTTTTGGAGCCCCGACCTGGCGTCCTTCACCATGTCGACGATCTCGCTGTACAGCCGCCCCGGTCCCCCAGAGCTCGGGGGAAGGAACTCGTTCTTGAGGGTCTTGCCGCCTTCCGACACCTTCAGCAGGAGGATGTCGCCCGCGGAGGCTTCGGACATCGTGAGCCCGAATGCGTACTCCGGCCCGATCAGTTGCTGGTTCGATCCCCACCCCACGTTGAGCCGACCGATCCGGCGCTTGTAGCGAATGTACGTCCGCTTCACGTCGAGGAACTTCCCGTTCCGATGGACGCGCTGGAAGATCTTCCGCTCTTCCGGCTTGGCGTTCGCCTTGAGCCACGTGATGTGCCGGACGTGTCCCTTGCCCTCCATGTTGGACTGCCCGGCAAGGATGTAGATCTTGAGCTTGGGTTTGCGAACGAGGGTTGGCGAAGCGGGGTCGCCGTTCGAATCCGTGGTGGGGACAGTCCAGAGGAGAGCGACGAGCAGCGCGAGGATCTTCATTCGACGGCCCTTGGAGGTGAGAGATGCCGGAAGGAACCTACCGTGGGGCCATCGTATCGGCGGGGTGGATCGGAGTCGCGCCCGGGCCTGGCGCGCGCAGCCCTTTTGGGCATGAATCGAACCCCCAGGAGAGGGACGCGTACGAGCATGACCGGGATGTACCGGCCCCCGGCGAATCCAAGGTCCGCGCTCCCGGAGAATCCGGAGTCTCCGGCCGGCGATGGACCACCGCAGAACCCCGCTCCGCACCTACAATCCGGTCCATGACCACTCCTCCGAACCCGGTCGGCGTCGGCTTCATCGGCGCCGGAGACATCTCGATTCTGCATGCGAAGGCCGTTGACCGGTGTCCGGGCGCGAAGCTCGTCGGCCTGTGGAACCGGTCTCCCCAGCGTGCGGAGGAGCGCGCGGCCGAGTTCGGTTGCCGTCGCTTCGAGACCGCGGCGGCGCTGATCGATGATCCCGACGTGGACGCGGTGTTCGTTCTCACCAACCTCGAGACCCACCTCGAATACGCGCGGCTGGCGCTCCTGGCGAAGAAGCCCGTGCTGGTCGAGAAGCCCGTCGCGGCCTCCGTCGCAGAGCTCCTCGAAATGAAGCAGTTGGCGGAGGAGGTCCAGGTGCCGTGCATGCCCGGGCACAACTACATCTACGAAGAGAGCCTGCGGCGTTCGGCGGAGCTGATCGCGGAAGGCGAACTCGGACGCCTGGTGTCCGTCTACGTGATGTACAACATCCACCACCCGGAGGAGGTCGCCAAGCGATACCCCGGCGTCGTCCGCCAGATCCTGACCCACCACTCCTACATCCTTCGTTTCCTCGCCGGTCGCGTCCGCAGGGTCTCTGCGATGAAGGCGGTCCTTCACTATGAGGAGTACACGGAAGAAGACATCGCGATGGCGACGCTCGAGCTCGAGAACGGAGCGCTCGCGCACTTCTGCGCATCGTTCGCCGCCGACGACCACGCGGCGGATCCCTGGACGGTGGTCGTCAAGGCGATCGGTACCGCCGGCTCGACCCGCTACTCGTACCGCGACTGGGTCGAGATCAAGCCCGGCCTCGTCCACTCGCAGACCTACACCGCCTATCAGGGGTCCATCACCAGCGAGGTCCGCCACTTCGTCGACGTCTGCATTCGCGGGAACGGCGCCCCGCTCTCGACCCTGGACGATGCCATCGATGCCCAACGGTTGATCGAAGCGATCGAGGTGTCGGTGGCGGAACGACGCGTCGTGGACCTCGGCACGACGGCAAACTGACGGACCCCCGCGTCGCGGAGTCAACCATGCGCGCACCAGCCATGACCCCTGTCCTCCGGATCGTCGTGCTGTTGATCGGTGCGGCGACGATCGCGAGGAGCCAGGATTGGCCGGGCCCGGCCCGGGACTGGAACGGTTTCGCCCGGCACGATTTCGAGGTCGACGGGAGCAGCTGCTACGTCGTGAAGCCGAAGCACCCGGCACCCGGCAACCCGTGGGTGTGGCGAGCGCGGTTCCCGAACTACCACCGTGAGGCCGACGTCATCCTGCTCGCCCGAGGCTTCCACATCGCGCGGATCAATACCGATGGCATGCTGGGCAGCCCGCGCGCGATGAAGCACTGGGACGCGTTCTATTCGTTCATGATCAAGAACGGGTTGGCGAAGCGGGTGGCGCTGCACGGAGTCAGTCGCGGCGGCTTGTTCGTCTACGGATTCGCGTCACGTCATCCCGAGCGCGTCGCCTGTGTCTACGCCGACACTCCCGTGTGCGACGTCAAGAGCTGGCCGGGCGGCAAGGGCAACGGCCTCGGCCACGCTGGGACGTGGCGAGCGCTACTCAAGGAGTACGGATTCACCGAGAAGCAAGCGCTCGACTACGCCGGCAACCCGATCGACACCCTCGAGCCGATCGCACGCGCCCGGATCCCGATCCTGCACATCGTCTCCCTGACCGACAAGGTCGTCCCGCCCGCAGAAAACACGTTCCTGGTCGCGAAGCGGTACCAAGAACTCGGCGGTGCGATGGAGGTCATCGTGGTCAAGGCGGGCACCCAGAAGTCGAATGGCCACCACTTCGCGCACCCGGACAACCTGCGCGTGGCGGACTTCATCGAGCGTCATGCCTCGGCGGCTCCGAAGGGCACGGACTACTTCGTGCCGCGCGGCTCGCTGAACAACAGTCGGATCACGTTCGAGGCCACGAAGAAGGGCCGGGTCGCGTTCCTCGGCGGATCGATCACCCAGAACCGCGGCTGGCGCGACCTGACCAAGGCGTATCTCAAACGGCGGTTCCCTGACACGGCGTTCGAGTTCATCGACGCAGGAATCTCATCGACCGGCTCGACGCCCGGCGCGTTCCGCCTCCATCGCGACGTGCTCAGCAAGGGCAAGGTCGATCTGCTGTTCGAAGAAGCAGCGGTCAACGATCTGCACAACATGCGGTCGAACACCGAGATGACCCGTGGCATGGAGGGCATCATCCGCCACGCGCGCGCCTCGAACCCGGCGATGGACGTCGTCGTGATGCACTTCGTCGATCCGCACCACATGACCGATTACCGCGCGGGCAAGACGCCGACCGTCATCGCACATCACGAGGCCGTTGCCGCGCACCACGACATCACCACGATCCACCTCTCCCGTGAGGTCACCGAACGCGTCGATGCGGGGCAGTTCACCTGGGAGAAGGACTTTCGCAACCTCCATCCTTCGCCGTACGGACAGAGGCTCTACGCAGCCACGATCCGTCGCACTCTCTCCGCGGCGTGGGCGGAGCCCCGGGCCGGGAACACGAAGGTCGTGTCTCACCCGGCGAAGCGCGAGCCGCTCGACGCGTTCAGCTACGACCGCGCGAAACTCATCTCGCCCAACGCGGTCGGCGAGTCCAACGGGTTCGTGATGGTGGATCGATGCGACCCCCGCGCCGATGGCGTCCGCGGAGGCGTGCGAGCCGGCTTCGTGAACGTACCGATGCTCGTGGGAATGAAGCCCGGCGCCCGGTTCGAGTTCGCGTTCGAAGGTCGAGCAATCGGGCTGTTCGTCGCGGCGGGGCCGGATGCCGGCATCATCGAGTACCGCATCGACGACGGTGAGTGGAAGAAGCGCGACCTGTTCACGAAGTGGAGCCGCGGCCTCCACATCCCCTGGGCGTACGTGCTCGAATCCGAGCTCGACGGGCAGGCCCACACGCTGACCGTCCGCACGGCGGACGGGAAGAACCCCAGCAGCAAGGGTCACGCCTGCCGGATCGTGAATCTGCTGGTGAACGAGTAAGGCGGGATCGGTCGTCGCCTTCGCCTCGTTCAACCAGATCACGGACGTGCTCGGTGCGCACGTCGAGATGACAACCACTCCTGGCGTGCGCTACCCCAGGGCACGGTCTACCCACCGAACGCGCGCGTACTCCAGCTCGACGTGGGGCCCCTCCATGAATTGCGCGCTCGATGCGATGGCCGGCTCCATCGTCCACCAGGTCCGCGACGACTTCGTCATCCGCCCGTAGGCATGGGCCCCGTGGCGGCCCACCGCCACGGTCACCGCGCGATGATCACTTCGACAGCAGCCGACTCAACCGGTCTTTGAACGCGTCCGGGGATTCGAACTCCCGCAGACGGTCGACGATCCGGCCATCTGGAGCGACGAAGAGCACGTCGGGGATGGCGCCGACAAGGAACGCCTTGCCGAGTTCGGGGTGCTCGTCGAGATCCACGTAGACCAGCTTCGCTCGCTTCCACAGCGGCGCAACGACGTCGCTCTCGAGGGTCTCCTTCTTCAGCTCCTTGCACGCGGCACACCAGGTCGCCGTGAATCCGACGACCAGCAGCTGGCCGGCCTGCCGCGCCGCGTCGCGGGCGTCTCGCAGGAAAGCCGGTGACGCCTCGCCAATGGGGGCCTCGAGCAGCTTCTTCGCAGGACTTGCGTCGGCGCTCGCTGCTGAGACGCGGTAACCGAGATCTCGAATCGCCCGCGCGAGGCGTTCACGTTTCACGGACTTCGGATCGAACGAGATCGTCACCACGTCCTCGTCGTAGCCCCACTTCGTCTTGACCGATGAGTGAATCCCCTCCAGGGATCCGTCGACCGCGTTCGGTCACGAGCGTCACGTCGCGCCCGATGCGGTCTTCTTCATACCGATCACATGCCATCGAACGAAGGACCGTGCCGCTTCCGGCTCGTCGTCTCTCTCGACTCGCTTGCGCCCCTTGGACAACGCAGCAAGGCGCTTCCCGACGTCCTTGGATGGCAGGGTGATCCCGCCGATGAACGTGCCGTCCGAGTCCAGGACGGCCAGGCCCGGGATGGGCGTGCCCGAGTGGTCCCTGGCGAAGGTGTAGGCATGCGGCCGTCGGATGATCACCGTGTGCATTCGCGAGGCGGCCTTCGTGACGGCGTCAGAATCCAGAATCTGCGAGAGCGCACGGCTCTCGAATCGGGTGGACGCTCATCACGTTTCCGCGCCGGACAGTCCGACGAGGATCCGTTTTCTATCGTCCCGCGCGAGCTTGAGCACGGTCTTCAGCTGGGCCAGGCCGGCGTGCTTCCACGTGATCCCGGGCGACCCGCCCACCGTGCGGGTGCCGAGAGTGATGGCCAGCTTCTCTCTCTTCGCGGTCCGGGCCCGGGCGACTCTTGCCGACACCTTCGTCCCCGGCTTCGTGACGCGCAGGAAGTCCTCGACGTCGTCGCGACTGAAGAGCGTGTTGGCATTCAACGCGAGGATCGCGTCGCCGCGCTCGAGTCCGGCGCGCGCCGCGGGGCCCTTCGGGTCGACCTCGGTCACGATCTGCCCTTGAGTGCGTACCGCAAACGGGAGCCCGAGTGTCTTCACTTCGGAAGGCGTCGGCGCCCGGGTCGCGGCACCGAGCTGCGCCAGCTTCACCTTCTGCTGCACCTGGTCAGGTCGCTGACCAGAAGGGGTTCTTCCCTGAGCGGCTGCCAGACAGCACGCGCAGAGCAGGAATGTCAGAACGAATCGTCTTGGCATGTCTGCTGCTCCTTCGTTGCTCCAACCATACGCTGCGCGCGGAATAGTCCCTGCAGCGTTCCGGAATCGGTGGAAAACGCGGTTCGAATCGCGACGGGCTACTCCGACCGGGCCATGTCGCGAGAAGCCAGGCGTCGTCTGACCCCTGCGGGCCTGAGATCTCAGCGGCGAGTGCTCGCGCTCAGATGTCCCACCCCTCGATGATCTGCCCGCGTTTCGCTTCGTATTCCTCGTGAGTGAGCACACCGTCGGCCAGGAGTTCTTCGAGAGCGCTCAGGCGCGCGCGGAGCTCCTCAGCTGCGAGGCTGGGTAGCGACGGGGGTAGTGCACCGTGTTCGTCCCATTCCGGATCCGAGGGCCTGGCGGGCTCGGTCGCCGCGGACAGGATCAGGCCGCCAACGCCGAGTGAGAGGAGCAGGAGGGTCGCGTAGGCAGAGCTGAAGTACTTCAGGCTGAAGCTGAACATCGTGACCACGGATGGGTCCCCGTCGCTGACGCCAATGAGCGTGACGGCGACAGGGAGAGCGACGAGGAGCGCGACCCCGAGGCCGCCGCCGATCCGGCCGAACACTTCCGGCGACCGCCAGGGCGCGTACCCGGAGAGACAGAATCCGCAGTAGCCCAGCATGTAGAGAAGGACGAGACCGATGGACCACCCCGACTCCCAGAAGCCGTCTTTGAACAAGATGCCCAAAGCGGCCGTGTCGCTGGGGAACAGTGGGACCACGAGCAGGAAGAGCACGACCGACGCCGCAATCGCCGCGATGAGAAAGCCGACGCGACGATGGGGTGCGGCGCGAACGAGGCTCGTTCCGGTGAAGGTCGCTGCGAGCCCCAGGATGATCAGGGTCGCCACCGCGAAGATCTCACCGACGCCACGAAAGCCACGAACGCGATCGAACTGGTCGCCGGCGACCACGAGCCCGATGAGCAGGGCAGCACTCGCGATCGAGAGGAGCGCGACGGCGCGCGCGCGTCCTTTGAGGGTCGCCGCGAGCACGATGGCGACGATGCCTCCAATGGGAGTCAGCAGAAACCCGATGATCTCGCCGCCCTCGGCTCTCTCCATGAGGTCCCAGGTCCAGACGATCGTCTTCGAGTGTCGGCGTTCGACGACGATGGGCAGGATGAACGAAGCGATCATCGCACAGCCGGCGCCGATACCCAGCGCGTGACCGAAGGAGTCGGGGAGGCCCCGGGGTCCAGAAGCTGCCTGACCGCGGTGATCGGGCGCGGCATCGATCGACAGGTCGGGAGCGCTATCCGGTGCCGGATCTCGTGCGACGCTCCCGGTCAGGAGTTGGACGATGCCCACGCCCAACACAACGTAGAGACCGTGGTAGATCAGCGTGTAGCGGAGCATGATCGAGAGCGGATATGCGAGCCCCATCTCTTCCTGCAGCCTGAGCATCGACAGTGGACTGAGGGCGGCCACGAGGATGGCCATGATCAACGCGGCCTGACGAAACGCCGTGCCCGATGGGCGGTGCGGGGACCACGTGTCCGCAGTCGGGGCCCTGGCGACCACCCCTGGTGCATAGGCGACCATCATCAGGCCAGCGAATCCGAGGTGCAGCAGGAGCTTGAGGTTGCCGCCCCACGCTTCCTTCCAGGAGTAGTCGCCGACCAGGCCTTCGATGAGAGGACCGTCGCGAAAGGGCAGGAACAAGAACAGGAGGGAGACCGACGCGCAGCTCGCGGCCAGGAGATAGCCTCGACGCAACGCCGGGGCGACGAGGAAGACGGCGATGCCGATCGCGGTGCCGACGACGGCGACCTCCCGAATCCAGCTCACGGGCATCGGCACTACGACGGTACCGAAGGGGCGCGCCTGCCCGTCACCCCAGGCCACAAGCGCGGCGACCAGGCAGCTACCCGCCAGGCAGGTAAGCCAGATCGCGCGCGCGCGTCCCGCAAGCGCGAGAGCGAGAACGAACCCGGCGATGGCCGCCACCGGAGGGAGGTAGAGGGCGATCCACTGGAGCGGGGACCGCTCGGTCGTCTCGAAGAGCGGCCACAACCACTTGCCTGACCCCGAATCCCAGTACTCGTAATTCGGGAGACGAATGGGGAGCAGCGAACCGATGAAGGCGGCGGCAGCCCCGAGCATCGCCCACAGGCTCACGGCGTCGATCCGCCCACGCCGCTGGGGAGGCAACCTCGAACCCCGCGGCGTTACCGACACCGATGGGATCGGGGGTAGGGGCGGCGGACTGGGCGGTAGCTCCGGCGCGAGCCCGTCGTCGCTGTCATCACCGGGAAGGCCGGACATCGCGCTCAACCTCTGGGGTCAGAGAACCCGTCCGCACATGGTGGATGACGCGGACGAAGGTGTCAAACGGACGTGAATCAGCGGTGTCTCGCCCTGACGAACCCCTTCGGCGGCCGCCGCGGCAACCCACTCTCGAACGGCC
>NZBC01000217.1 GCA_002687715.1 Planctomycetota bacterium
CCGCTCCCTGATGGAGGAGCTCGAGGATCGGATGTTCAGCCTCTCGGAGCTCATCCGGAAGGAGGCGCCCGACAACGCGGCGCGTCTCGTTCTCGGACTCCAGCGTTCGCGTGAAGAGCTCATCGTCGACGAGATGGCGGAGATCTCGAAGCTCATCGAGAAGAATGAGCTGAAGGACGTCGAGGAGCGGCAGCGGAGGGTCGTGTTTCGGCTCAAGGAGCTGCGCGAACTGCTCCTCTCCACCGAGCTCGACCTCATCCTGAAGCTGAAGCGTCTGCGCTTGATGAACAAGGCGCTCAAGGATCTCGACCAGCTCCGCAAGGAGCAGAAGGACACCGAGAACGCGACCGACGGCGAGCACGCGGATCAGCGACGCAAGGAGGCGCGCCAGACGGCGGAGCTGTTGGAGCAGCAGGCGAAAGAGGCGGGTGCCGATGCGGCCGCGCGCGAGCTCGCCCGTTCCCGGGATCTGCTCTCGGGCAAGCCGGTGCCCAAGCAACCGGGCGTCAACGGTGAGAAGCCGAAGGGCCCGACGAAACCGTCGGAGTCGCTCGACAAGGCGCACGACGAACTCCGTCGCGCTCGCGACGAGCTGCTGCGTGAGCTGCGCGCGTACATCCGTCGCGCCCTCATCGATGCACTGCTGCAGATGATCGAAGTGCAGGAGAAATCCAACGAGTCCGTCGACCGGTTCCTGGCCCGCAAGGCGGCGGGGAAGGGGCGCCCGATCTCCCGCCGCGATTTCACGCGCTTCGCCGAGCGGGTCGAGGAGGTCGTTTCGCGACTCCGCGATGGTCAGCAGCTCATCGAGGAGACCGAGTTCAGCCCGGCCATGGGGCCAGCGTTCCAGTTCTATCGCGAGTACGCCGACGAGCTGCTGACGGTGTACCGGGCGGGGCGTCTGGACGATGGACTGCGCGGCGTAGGAAGCCGCCTCGTCGAAGACCTCCGCAAGAACGTCGATCTCCTGTCGGAGGAGACGAAGTGGATGAAAAAGGTCCGAGAGGGCGACGAGCGGGGCCGCCGCCAGGTCGTTCTTCTCACGGAGCTCAATACTCTGCGTATCGTGCAGGGTAGACTGCGTTCTGATATCCAGCGGCTCCTCGCCGCGGGCGCGAAGGACGCGTACCGCCGCGCCCTCGGCCGAAACGGCCGCTGGGAGAAGATCATTCAGGACGTCACCGCGCGTCTGCAGGCACGAGGAGATTCAGATCTCCTCAACGGCCCTGCCGATGATGAGGCTGACTTCTGATTCAGGATTCGTGAACTAGACTCCCTGCATCGTGTTTAGACTAGTTGGTGTTCTGTGGAGATCCCATGAAGACGAACGGCATGCTCTTGCTCGCCTTCGCGCTCATCGTCGTCGCCCCCGTCGGGGCGCAGACGAAGGCGACGAAGCCGGCCAAGCCCGCCGTCTCGATCCCCAACCCGGTTCTCAACGAAACGGCGCCGCTGGGCGACGTCTCGGACCGGATGGGGACCGCCGCCAAGGATCTCGGCGCGTCACGCCCCAAGGATGCGGAGGTTCGTCAGGGCCACGTCGAGGGTCACCTCGACGACCTGATCGAGAAGCTCCGGCATCTGCGGAAGAGTGACGGAGGCTGAGACGGCAGTGGATGAGACGGCGACGGCGCCTGAGAGGGCGACGGCGACGGCCCGGGGCGTGGTTCACGCCCCACTAAACCTCTGGACGAGTCCAAGCTCGTGAAAGGCCCTGGAGGCATCGGAGATCTCCAGGCAGCCAAGAACAAGTCGCGTCAATTCGGGGACCTTCCCCCGAAGCTGCGCGAACGGATCCTGCAGTCCAAGGACCGCGGGTTCCCGAAGGGATACGACCGTGTCCTGACCGAGTACTACAAGCGCCTCGCCCGTAAGGAGGCGAAGAAGGAGTCGGACGCCAAGGGCTCCGGCAAGTAGCGGCGTCGCCTGGGGTCCCGTGTGATCAGGACCCCAGGCCGACCAGCCGTTCGCGGGCCGGCGGTTCGATCCCGAGCAGCGCGAACGCACGGAGGGCCGACCCGAGCACCGCGGGCAACTCCGGCATGCGGGTGGTGGCGTGGGGGAGACGCCTGCCGATGGCGTCGACGATCACGGGGCGATACTCCGGCGCATTGCCGAGGCCGCCGGTCAGCGCGACCTCGGGCTCCGTCAGGCCGAGCCGATTGGCGACGGCGGCTACACACGCCGCGAGTTCGTTCGCACCATCGGCGAGGATGCACTGCGCGACCTCGTCTCCTTGCCCGGCGGCCGCGGTCACGAGTGGTGCCAGCGCTGCGACCTCCGCGCGGGGAAGCGTGTCGCCGATCCGTCGCGCGAGCTCGTCGGGACTCGTCGTGTTCAGGTGGGCATGCACCGTAGGAGTGAGCAACGTCTCGGGCCCGCGACCGTCATGGGCCCGGACGCAGGCGATGAGTGCGCCGCGACCGAGGTCGGTGGCGCCGCCGCCATCGTCCAGGTAGCTGCCGAGACCCCCGGCGCGCGCGGTTCGTCCGGTCGCGTCGCGTCCGAGGCACGACGACCCCGTCCCCGCGATGAGGACGATCCCCGGCCGTCCGCAAAGGCACCCCGCGAGCGCCGCGTCGAGATCCGTTCCTACCTCCAGCACCGAGGCGATCCCCCCTGCGCTCAGCGCGCGGGTCAGAGGACCCCGGATCTCGTCGGCGCCGGCCCCGGCCATCCCGCAGAACGCGGCATTTGCGACTCCGCGGGACAGCCCCGCCGCGGCGTAGGCGGCGTCGCGGGCTGCGGCGACGTGACGGGCGACCGCTTCGATCCCGATGTCGCGGGCGTTTCCGCTCCCGGCCTCGCCCGACCCCAGGACGCCGCGCTCTGCCGACACCACCACCACGCGGGTGCGGGTGCCGCCGCCGTCCACTCCGATCACACGAGCATCGTCCATTCTGGCCTTTCGGTCTCGAGACCTGACCTTCGCCGGAAATGCGCTTCGAGAAAAGGGCGTCCGTCGTCTAAGCTGAGTGTTCGTTTGCCACTGGGCCACCCGCGGCCCGCCATTGCCACAAACCACTTGCCTCCACCCGGAGTCGCCTACATGAGAATGTCATGCATCCTGTGCGTGATTGGATTGGTGTGCGTACCAGTCGCGATCGGCCAGACCCTCAGCTTCAACTCCCCCATGTCGACCGGGGCGGCCCCCTGGACCAGCAACCCCGAAAGCTGGAACACCAGCGGTGGCACCATCACCGTGGCTCCGGTGCCACCGGTTCCCGTGGGTACCAGCGGGTTTCCCACCGAGGGTGACCAATGGTGCATCGTGAACGCCCTCGGAGCATCGGGCTCGCTGACGGTCCCGGCCGGTGGTCCCGCACCTGTTTTCACCCCGGGCCAGACCGGTAACCTCAACGTGATGTTCCCGATCCCCCCGCCGGCTCCGGGCATGACGCTCGCCATCGTGTTCGACTGGAACTACGTGAGTCCCGAGTGCGCGAATGACCCCACCTACAACGACTTCCTGGACATCTCGTTGACTGACGGCGCGGGAACGATCTTCCAGAACCTGATCTACCGGGACACGTACTCAACCACGCTCGGCGCTCCGGCCACCACGCCGGAGGAGACCGGCATTGTCACGGCTGGATTCTGTAACCCTCCGGGCACGCTCGAGGAGATGCCGATCGGGGCGCCGAAGACGGCCGTCATCAACATCGATCCGACTTTGCTAGGGATGAACAACATCTTCTTCGAGGTCAACGTGGGCGACGGGGCCGACGCGGCGTACAGCAGCTATGCCTACATCGACAACTTGACCATCATCTCCGTGCCGATCCTCCCCACGATCACGATGTCGTCGCCTGCGCCCGGACAGACCCTGATCGTCGACACGAACCTCGCGGTCGGCGTCGACACGTTCAACGTGTTCAACTTCGAGATCTGCCCCGGTGGCCCGGGTAGCGGTCCTGCCATGTTCTATGGGTTCTGCCTGACCAGCCCCACCTCCATCAACAACGTCATCCAGCAGCTCTTGCTGCCCGCGTTTGCTGGCAACCCCTTCCACTACATCTCCACCAACGGAGCCGAGACCTTGGGTCCGTTCGCAGTGCAGCCCGGCCTGACCCTCGACGCGATCTGCATCCAGATCGGGTTCGGCGGTCTGGTCAATGCTGGACCGGTGATCAACTACACCACGCAGTGATCGAGACGCGGTAGACTCCGGGGTGCGGGCCCAGCGCCCCCCTCGGAGTCACCATCCCATGCGTCGAATCCTCCCTCTCGCTGCGGTCTTCGCCCTCCTCGCCCACTTCGCCTGTGCCCAGAACGAGGAGTACATCCAGCGCAAGGCGCCGGACAAGCCCGTTCCGAGCGAGAAGGACGTGCGCGACGCCGTCCAGCAGGGCGTGAAGCTGCTCACGGGGAATCAGGAGCAATACCAGCGGGATCCCCGCGTCGGGCGGCTGGGCAAAAGGCTCCCCGCCTGGCAGGAGCGAGAGCGGGCGCGGCTCGCGAAGGGGCGCCAAGCGGGGAAGGGCAAGGAGTGGCCGTACGAGGGCGTCTATCGCGTCAACGGCATCATTCCGCCGGGATACCGGGTCGGCGGGAGCGCGATCGTTTGCGAAGCGCTCGCCGAGGCGCCAGGACTCGAGAACGACGCCGCTCGCAAGGCGGCGATCGGTCGCTCGCTGACCTTCATGGTCGGCGAGCTCGAGAAGAACGAGCTGCTCTATGGCGAGGCGCAGTCCAGCTACGATGTTCGCGTGTGGGGTCAGGCGTACGCGCTCAAGTTCTTCCTGCGCGCGCAGGAGCTGAAGATCGTTCCGAAGAAGCTCGCACCCCGCGTGCGGCGACTCATCCCGGACCTCCTCGAGCGTTTGCAGACGGGGGAGGTCCGTGGCGGCGGGTGGAACTACGCCGGCCGCGGCGTGAGCCCGTTCATGACCGGGGCGATCCTGATCACGCTGTACGACGCGAAGGCGAAGGGCCGGAAGGTCGATGCGAAGATGGTGGCCGCCGCGATCGTCGCGCTGAAGAAGGCACGCTGGGAAAGCAACGGTGCGTTCGCGTACTCCGGCAGCGCCCGTCGCGAGGTGGCGATGCCAGGATCATCGGCGCGATCGGCCGTCGCCGAACTCGCCCTCTTCCGTGCCGGCGAGAGCTCAGTGGACAAGCTTCGCGTCGCCGTCGAGGGGTTCTTCCAAGGCTGGAACGACCTCCTCTGGCGCAAGAGCGAGGAAGGCACCCACATCGGCAAGTACTCGATCGCCCCGTACTACTTCATGTTCGGGCACACCTACGCGGGGCTCGCCATCGAGCACCTGCCGAAGGCCGAGCGGGCGAAGTTCCGCGACCAACTCCGTCAGCTCCTCTGGCGCACGCGTCAGAAGAACGGCGGTTGGAACGACCGCATCTTCCCCCGCACCGAGTCCTACTCGACGGCCATGGCCCTGCTCGCGCTCATGGCGCCGCAACTGCCCAAGGTCCCGGCGTACTCGGCCGGTTCGGGCAACTAGCAGGAGTTCAGGAGAGCAGATGTACTAAGGAGAACCCAGGAACCCAGGAATCAGAACCGACCTGTTTTCTGATCCTGGGTTCCTGGGTTCTTCTTCAATCTCTGTTCTCGTTCCGCTCTAGACGCGGCGATACGCGGTCCGCCCCACGTCGCGGCCGTCGCGCAGTGCCTTGTCCTCGAAGTTCGTCGTGCAGAGCGGCGGAAGTACTGAGTCCTCCGCGCGGACGAGGTTCGGACACTGCTCTGCGAGTGCGGTGAGGGTCTCCCACACCTCCTCCACGTCGGAGGCGAGATGGAGCAGCCCACCGGGCTCGAGGACCCGCTCATAGTCGCGGAACAGGTCCTGGGTCCAGATGCGGCGTTTGTGGTGCCGTTTCTTCCACCACGGGTCGGGGAAGTAGAAGTGGACGGCTCGGAGGGTCCCATCGCCGATGGCGTGATGCATGAACTGGCGGGCGTCCGCTTGCATCACCCGTGCGTTGAGGAGCTCGTCGCGGGCCAGCCGCAACGCGACGTAGTCGCGAAGAACGTCCCGGACCTCGACTCCGAGGAAGCAGGTCTGTGGCCACTCCGTCGCGGCATTGATCAGGAACCGGCCCTTGCCGAACCCGATTTCGACCTCGAATGGTCCGGGCCGACCGAACACTGCGGACAGATCGAGCGGTGCGGGCGGATCCGGCATCTTCGTAATGAAGGGCCGGATGCGCTCTGCAGGCAGGTTCTTCGGGAGACGAAAGCTCACGAGGGAATGCTACTGCAGGCGCTTGCTGGGGGCACGGACGTCGAGTGTTCCCGGGTTCCCTAAGCCCGGACACCGCGGTGGCGCATCAGGGCCGCGACGAGGTAGAAGCCGAGGCCGGTCAACACGACGACCTGGAAGCCGAACGCCTGCGCAAGCGGGACACCGACTCCGGCGGCGAGCGTGCCGGTGCAGGCGTTGATCGCGAGCGCCCACGGGACGAGGTTGCGCGAGTCGTCGCCGATGCCGGCGAGCCCTTGCGGGAAGAGGTGCCCGAGGGCGAGGCCGATCGGGGCTAGCGCGAAGAACACGATGATCGTCTTGAGCGCCGACGACTGTGCGAGGACGTCTGCCTTCCACTGGTCCAGCACCCACAGCAACAGGAGCGTCGTGACGATGCCCAGAATGGCGGCGGAGCGGAATCCGAGCCACTTGCGAAACGTCCGCTCGGACGCGAGGCTGCCGAGGCCGGTGAACAGGATCAGTGACCCGAGAACGACGGCGATGGCCTTCCCGGGGTGGCCGAGGAAGATCCCGAGCTTCTGGATCAGGCCGATCTCGACGAGCATGAACCCCGCGCCGAGACACGCGAAGAACACGAGGTGGTTGAACGTCGTCCGGTTGAACGGCACCCGCCGTCGCGCGACGACCAGGGGGCCGAGGGTCAGCAGCACCGACCCGAACGCGAATACGGCGAGGCACTTCAGATGATCGCGGCGGATCTGCCACGTCCATCGGGCGGGCTTGTCGCGCTCGGAATTGAAGGAGCCCGACCAGAACTCGGGGCTCAGCCACGCCCTCGCAGGGAACAGGTCGAGGATGAACGGCCGATCGTCGGTCGCCACTGAGAAGTCGATGAGGTGCGGCCGGCCCAGGTCCTCCAGCACGCGCTCCGGGTCGGTCGCGAGGATCACCCGCACGTACGGGTCGTCGTCTTTGACCGGGCGTCCCGGCGCATAGCGGACGAGAAGGCTCCGGTTCTTGACCACCCGGTCGACGCGGGCGAGGTCCTCGGCCGTGAACCCCGATGGCTTCACGAGAAGCCGGTTCTCGTTCCAGGACATCGTCCAGTCGGAGTGGCGGTCCTCGAGGATGATGACGGCGTTCTTCAGGGGAAGCTCGCGTCGCTCGAAGATGCGATGGAGCGCGGCGAGAACCTTGATCTTGTTGGTGTTCAGGACGGTGATCATTCCGCCGTCGGTGAGGTGGTCGAACAGGCTCTCGAACGCCTCCTCCGTGTAGAGGAATCGAGCCGAGTGACCGGCGGCGCCGGTGTAGTACGCCACGTTCGCGCCCGACCACGACATCAGGATGGTGTCGTACCGGGTGCGATCGAGTTCGAGGTACTCGCGGGCCTCGGCGATCTCCATCCGGACCGTCGGTAGATCAAAGAACTGCTCGAGATTCCACTCGTCCTGCCCCGCGGGGTACTCGAACAGTTGACGGTTCAGCTCGACGCCGACGATCTCGGTCCGTCCCTGGGTGAGCTGGTGGAGCGAGATCATGTCGCGGCCGGCGCCGGCGAACAAGATGAGCGCGCGGCGCGGTTCTCCCGCTATCGACGCGAGCTCGGCGGGCAGGTATCCGGCAGTCGTCTCGGGGTCGGGCCCGCCAAACGTCCGCACGATGGCGTGGCCTTCACCGATCCCGAGCGACATCGACAGGTAGTACGGTTGCGTCTCGGCTCGACGCATGCGGACCGCGGCGACGCGTGCGTACGAGTTCCAGGTGTGCCACTCCTCGGTCGCGTCGCCGTGCCCGCTCCAGAGCTTGGCGAGGCGAATCAGATGCGGCTGCGGTTCCAGCCGCTCCTGGACGGAGGGAATGAAGACGGCCCCGCCTGCCACCACCGCCAACACAACGTGCGCGACCGCTGCCCGGCCCCCCGTTCCGCGGCGGTACGCGGCGGCGGCGAGAAGCGGGAGCCCGATCGCGAGCGCGAGCGGTGGTGCGAACCCGCCGGCCTCCAGTGCGACGATGGCGCCGAGGCATCCGAGCGCGGCGCCGACGAGGTCGGCGGCGTAGAGCCGGGTCTGCCGCTCCCGCGGCACGATCTTGAACAGGAGGGCAATGAGCAGCCCGTAGAAGAAGTACGGCAGGCTCATCGCGCCGCCGAGTGTCAACGCGACCCCGATCCGGCCGTTCGCGAGATCGCCGATCAATCCCTCGAGCCCGCCGCCGGCAACGGCTCGATCGCCTGCGGCGTTCAGCTCGGCCTTGAGCCACCGGGAGAACGCGAACAAGAAGACGACGGAGACCGCGGCCAGCACGCACAGGACGGCTGCCTGCCGGCGAGCCCGTTCGGCCGTCGGGTTCCACTTCAGCACGGTCAGCAGCGAACCCGCGGCCCCCATTCCGAGCATCGCCGTCGCGACCGTGTAGTAGATCGTCTCCGGACCGGTGACGACACCGAGGACCCGCGTGGCGAGGATCTCGAGAAACAGCGCGCCGAGGCAGGCGAGGAAGGTGCCGAGGTACATTGGTGGACGACGGGGCTTTCGCTGGGATCTTCCCTTGAGCAGCGGTCAGAGTCCAGGATAGGGGCGAGCCGGGGGAATTCGACCCCCCGGTTTTGACGGATCTGCCATCAGGGCCGTCGGAACGGGTGATGATGATCTCTGACGACTCGGCGCTCGTCGCTGCGATTCTTGACGGCAACGTCGATCGGTTCGCCGAAGTCGTGCAACGGTACGACCGCCGGGTGCGCCGGATCATCGCCGGGGCGACCCGGGACGCGGACGCGCTCGAGGAGCTCGTCCAGCAGGTCTTCTATCTTGCGTTCCGGCGGCTCGCCGACCTGAAGTCGGGCAACCGCCTCGAGCCGTGGCTGCTCACGATCGCTCGGCGATGCGTCATCGAGCATGGCCGCCGGCTTCGGCGCGAAGCCGTGCGCGATGCCGCCGCTGCGCGCCCGCTGTCGACGAAGACTCCTGAGCCCGAGTGGATCTGGGAGGAGGTCGCCCGGCTCGGTGTGCGATTCCAGGAAGTGCTCGAGCTGCGGTATCGCGAGGGACGCTCCTACGCGGACATCGCGGAACGACTCGTCGTCCCGGTGTCGACGGTGCGGGGAAGGATCTACGAGGCCAGGCGAGCACTCCGCGCCCGCCTGGACGGAGAGAACTCATGACGGGTCACGACCGCTGCGAAGAACTGAGTCCGCTGCTGTTCGCTTTGCTCGAGAACGAAGTGAGCAGCACTGAACGAAACGAGCTGACGGCCCACCTCGCGTACTGCGACCCTTGCCGCGGTGCACTCGAGGACGAACGGCGTCTCTCGGAGCGACTGGGAGCCCACGCTGCGATCGCGAAGGTGTCGTCCGCTGAGGAACCGGCCTCACCGCGCTTCCGATTCGGTTGGAGCCGGGCCGTCGCGGCCGCCCTGATCGTCGCCGCCTTGCTGATCGCCCCGGCGCTGATGGACGCACCTCGGAGCTACGGCGCCATCCGTCACGGCACGCTGGGGGTTTCCCTGACCTGGGAGGACGGGGTGCACGAGGCGCTCGCCCGCGCCAACCATCTCGACATCCCGGCCGGGTCTCGGGCTTCGCTGGACGTGGACGGCGTGGGTACGGTGACGGCGACCGGACCCGCGGTGTTCGAGCTCGACAAGACGCCATCCGGCTGGAAGCTGACGTTGCTGGCGGGGCGCGTCGCGGTCGATCTCGGTGGGGCCGGGAAGATGCAGGTCTCGACGCTGCACGGAACGCGCTTGCTCTCGGGGGGCGCCCACCGGGTGACGCTCGACCCGGCATTCGTGGCGGATGCCCCCGTCGATCCGAAGGGATTCGAGGAGCTGCTTGCAAGGGGCATGACCGCGTTCTCCAAGTCCCGTGATGCGCGGAGTGCGAGCATGGCCGAGGCGGCGCGTCTCCTCGCATGGGCGGCCAACCACCGGGAGGCCAGCGACAGGGATCGCAACCACGCGCGGTTCTATCTCGTCTGCGCCCTGGCCAACACCAACCAACTCGACGCCGCCCACACGAGCGTCCGCCAGTGGCTGCGCGACAACCCGACGGATCGTCGCCGCTCCTACGCACTGATGGTGCAGGTCTCGGTTCTGGCGCGAATGGGGAAGTTCGAGAGCGCGCGAGTGTCGGCGCAGGAGCTGAAGCGAGAGCACCCGAACTCGAACGAGGCCGCGCGGGTCGCCGTTCTCGAAAAGGCGTGGTCCGGCTCCGGTGTCGTATCCCGAGCTGCGCCGGGGACCTCCACGCTGCGGGCCCGGCCTGGCGCCGTTTCGGGGGGGTATCTGGTCGTGGCGACGGCTCTGGATCCGAAGCGCCCCGAGCACGCGGATTACCTCTCGGTCGCGAAGCGCGCCGCCGCGTTCCACCACGCGGAGGTCGTCGCGTGGGACGGGAAGGACGTCGGGCGCCTGACCAAGGAGATCCGGCAGCGCAAGCCCGAGAACGTGCTCCTGGTCGTCCCGCCCGACGTCCTCGACGTCAACCTGCATCGCGCGGTGTTCAAGATCGCGTCGAGCCAGGACGATGATCCGTGCGCGGACTTCGCGTTCGGCTGGTTCACGGCGCGGGACGGGATCGGCATCAAGCGACTGTGGAAACGTACGAAACGGCTTCATCAGAAGGGCCTGGCGTCGCGACGGTGGATCGGGAGCTCGGTCATCTCGGGTCGCAAGTCGCTCGTCATCGGTGGCAATCCGTCGCGGGCGGTCCACGCGCTCGGGTTCAAGGGCGAGCAGCTGTGGTGCGCCGAGGAATCGTCGGATCCAGACGTGCGTGCGTTCGTGAAGCGCGAGCTTCCACGGCTCGAGGGCGCGGGCGTCATCACGCTCGTCGGCAACGGCGATCCGCAGGGTATCTGGCTGTTCGACGATCACCGCAACGCCGACGCGTCCACGCACTGGCCGTTCGATCCGGCGAAGGTCGGCCACGACCCGAAGGACGAGATGCCGCGGATCACCGCCGAGCAGTTCCGCAAGCTGAATCTCGACGGGGCTTTGTTGTGGAGCGGCACGTGCCACTCCGGCGCGACCCATCGGGTCTTCGTCGAAGGTGACATCGTGTCGACTTTCGGCAAGACCGAGACCCAGGCGATCTACGACATGCCGCCGAAGGAGAGCCTCTGCCTCGCGTTCCTCGACGCAGGTGCGACGGCATTGATGGTGCCCATCGCCTCCAACCATGGAATGTCCGTCTCTCGCGAGAGTGACTTCGGCGTCCAGTTCGGTGCGACCCTCGGCGAGATGATCAAGTCGTCTTGGGACGATGCGTTGATCGAGGCCGGCGGCCCGTTGCGGCTGGCGCACTACGTCAAGGGCGGGGCGCCGAGCTATCACCGTCAACACATCATGCGCGGCTCGGCTGCGAACCGCATGCTCATCGGCGACCCGGCGCTGCGCCCGTTCGCGGCCGCAGCACTACCGGGGGAGACCGTGGTCACCTCCCGCAGCAACGGCAGCATCATCGTCACCGTGGACTGGGCGTCCGGCTTCCACTCCTGGGGCTGGGACATGTACGGCGACGATCGGCAGCGCGACTGGCGAGTGATGACGCGGGTCCCACTCGAGGACGACGATCCGAAGTCCTTCACCACCACGGGCACCGTTTCCGGCGAAGACGGCAAGGACATCCCCTGCAAGGTCACCGCTGTCGTCGAGGAGTATCACGGGCGTCGCTACCTCCACCTTCAGGCAAACGGACCCCGCGTGAGGATGGCCTACAAAGCGCTCAAGGCGGTCTTCACCGCGAAGTAGCGCCGCGGCGTCGACGTCCACGACCGCCAGTGAAGTCGACTGACCCCGGGAGCGCGGACCTCCCGAGCGTGTGGAGCATCTGCTCTGATGGGAGCGCGGACCTCCAGAGCGTGTGAAGCAATCTGCTCTGGATGGGAGCGCGGACCTTCAGGTCCGCTCTGACGGCGCCGCCGGATCCGGACCCGGAGCGGACCTGGAGGTCCGCGCTCCCGGCGGAGAAGCGGCGGGCGCCCTTGCGAAGCGGCGGCCTCGTCACCTCCGGCGTAGGACCACGGTGACGTCGCCGCAGTCCGGGAAGAGGCCGAGGTCGGGGCGGCCAACCGTGTCCATCTGGTGGACGGCGAGGAGGTCGAATCCGCCGACGGTGTCGACGAGCGTCCGGAACGCTTCGGCGCCGAGGGCGCGGAGGACGTACTCCTCTTCGAGGCGCTCGGGGCAGCCCTCGACTCCGCTGGTGAGCAGGAGAAGGCGGATCGTCTCCTCGGACCTGAGTGGGTCGCGGCACACGCTCTCGTACCGGACGGCGGCCAGGCCGCCCGATGGAACGGTGAGCGGCTCGCTCTCGTAGAGGACCTCCGGTTCATGGTCGGCTTCGTCACCGTCGAAGACACAGATTCCGAGGAAGTACAGCCCGCCGGGGCGGAGGTGTTCGCGGACGGCCGTGAGGTGTACCGCCATCGCGTCGCGGTCGGGCAGGTGTCCGATGGACGAGTGGAAGTTGATGGCGACGTCGAAGGGCGTGCGCTCGAAGCTCAGCCGCCGCATGTCGCCGAGGATCAGCTCATGCGAGAACGGGGCGAGGCGTCGTTCCGCCTCCTCGATCATGCCGGGCAGCAAGTCGTTCCCGCCCACGTGGATCCCCCGCGCCGCGAACGGCATCAGCCACGTTGCCGGTCCGCAACACGGGTCGAGCATGCTCCGGCACGGGCCATCGAGGTACTCGTCGATCCACTCTTGGATCTCCTCCAGGAGCGAGGGCTCGGGGAAGAGCAGCGTGGCGTAGACCTCGGGGTATCCGTAGAGGGTCATGGGGCGCGGGGATGTTACCTGACGTCCAGGTTATCCTCTCGCATCATGTCGAAGGAGGTGCACGCCACCCTGCTCTTGCTGCGTCGCGGGCCGCTCGCGGTCAAATGGGATTCGGCCGCGCTCGGCCAGACGGACCCTCCGCTGAACCGGGGCGTCGCGCCGCAGGAGCGTGCCGCGCTCGACGCGCTGGCCGAGTACCGTCCGCACCGGGTCCTGGCGTCCGACCTCAAGCGGGCGCGTACGACCGCGGAGCGACTCGCGGTGAAGGTCGGTGCTTCGTTCGCGGTGCGTCGAGACCTGCGCGAGCAGCGCTTCGGGTCGTGGCAGGGCCGGCCGTGGTCGGAGATCGTGGCGTCCGAGCAGAAGGCGGCCATCACGTTCCTCAACGACTTCTGCCGTTCGACGCCTCCTCGCGGGGAGAGCCTGACCGCCGTCGCGCGCCGTGTGAACAAGGCCATCCTCGCCGAGGTGCGGCGGCATCAGCGCAAGGTCGTCTGCTACGTCGGCCACGCGGGTCCCATCCGGTGCCTCATCGCGCACGCCCTGGGACTGCCGCTGGAACAGGTGCAGCGGATGCAGCTGGACCCGTTTGGACTCTCGGTGATCCGGTATCAGGGAGACGCGTCCGTACTCGCGCTGCTGAACCACCCTACCGGGGGTGACCGTCCGGGAGGGTTGCCTGGGTGAGGAGCTCCAAATGGCGAGGTATCCTCTGACCATGAGCGTGGCGGCCAAGGGAGTGTTCGCGCGGTGGTGGGTGGCGGCCGTGCCCTGCATCGCGGCGGGCGGGCTTGCCGGGCTGACCGCCGGAACGTGGGACCTCGTCACCGCGGTGCGTTCGCTCGGTGACGACGCCAGCGGCCACGTGACGGGGCTCATCGTCGCGCTCGTGGGCCGCTGTGTGATCGTCGGGGGAGGACTCGGACTCGTCGCATCCGTCGGCGTCCGGCTCTGGTCGGACCCGCGCCGGCGCTTCCGGTTGGCGATCTCGGTGCTCGTGACGCTCCCCGGAGCCGTCTGGCTGACGTCGCGTCTGTATGCCGGACCGGGCATTCGCGGCCACGATCTGGTTTGGGCGATGCGCATCGCCACGCCCTTCGTCCTCGTCGCGGCGGCGGCCGGAACGATCGAGGTCGTCGTCGGTTGTGTGCGCCAGGCGCGGGCCGGCCGCCGAGATCGCGCGCTGGCCGGCGCATTCCTGTTCGTCATCGCCGCCAGCGGGCTGCACCTGGTCGACGGGTGGACGATGCTGCGTGCGTACGGTTGGCTGCGGGACGTCGTTGCGGTCGCGATGCTCGTGGCGCTCGGGACCGGAATCGGCGTTGCGTGGCAGCTCGGGCGCGCCCGGTACGCCGCGATCGTCGCCTTGCTCGTTCCGCTGGCACTCGTCTGCGACCGATTGGTCGAGACCACGGGCGTGGTGCGGTTCGCGATGGTGGAACGGTCACAGCACGGTGAGAAGCTCACGCGGGCCTGGCGGTTGGTCTTCGGACGCGAGGTCGACGTGGAACCGGTCGCCGTCGACGCCGGGTTTGCGGCGACCCGCGC
This sequence comes from Planctomycetota bacterium, assembly GCA_002687715.1. Taxonomy (GTDB): domain Bacteria; phylum Planctomycetota. The sequence goes on from NZBC01000217.1 coordinate 14,493, forward strand.
ACGCGAGCTCACCAACGCCGGCAAGGTCCGCGCGCGGCTCGAGGCCGCGGCCGGACCTCGCAAGCGCTGGAATCTCCTTTGGATCACGATCGACACACTGCGGCCCGATCACCTCTCGTGCTACGGCTACGACCGCACGACCTCGCCTCGGATGGACGCGCTCGCGGCGCGGTCGGCGCGGTTCGAGAACGCGTACGCTCAGTTTCCGATCACCCACTTCTCGTTTCAGTCGATGTTCTACGGGCGCTACCCGACGGCGACGCCGCTGTATCGGGAAGAGCAAGGCATCGCCGAGCGAGCGGCTGGCAAGGTCTCGCTCGCGGGTCTGCTTTCCGCGGGGGGGTTGAGGACGGCGTCCGTGCCCGCCGTGTTCCCGGCGGTACTGAAAGAAGCTGCGCATCGCGCCATGGTCGATGGATTCACGGAGATCAACCCGTTCCGGCCGAAGGTGTTCAAGGGC
>NZBC01000218.1 GCA_002687715.1 Planctomycetota bacterium
GCAGAGCGGACCTGGAGAGGCTGTGAATCAATCGCAATCCGGGCTGCGCTCGGCCCAGAGCGACGCTGGACGGCGTCAGGCTCAGCTCACGGGGACTGCCCCGCTCGCTTCGCCTTCCTTGCCAGCGCCGCTCGGGGCGCTTCGCTCGCCTCGGAGCCGATTGACTCACAGCCTCTGGAGGTCCGCGCTCCCGGCAGAACCCACCGACGAGAGAACGGCGACGAAGGCGCTGTGGGCGGCTAGTTCCCGTAGTGAACCTTGATCGCCGCCGCCAGGCTATGCGGGCCGAAGCGCACACCGAGGGTCCCGGTGGTGGGCTCCTTGCCGGCGATGAGCTTGATCTGGAGGCTGTCCGTCTCCTTGTCCGACTTCTTGTGCTTGCAGGGGATGACGATGCCGCCGGTTGTGCTCCCCGATTGGAAGGCGTCGAGCTTCTTGTCGCGAATGTCGTTCGCGTTCAGGGCGACGATGTTGATGCTGTTCCCCTTGGTGTGCTCGAGGACGAGGTAGTACGGGCCGGCTTTGATCTTGGCCCCACCGATCGTGAGGTCGGTGTTGGTGTCGAGCGTGGTCCAGAAGTCCTTGCCGAAGCGGAGGCGGACGTTCTTGCCCTTGGCCGCCGCGAGCTGGTCGTCGAACGCGCTGCGCCACGCGGGGGCGCCGTACGTGATCGAGTACTGGACCGGGATGTGGAACTTGGGCTTGCGCTTGAAGAAGAGCACGCGAGTCATCTTGAAATCGCCGGTCTGGGCCCGGGCCGTGACGTCCTGCGCGGGGGCGAGGATGGCGAAGAGGAGCAGAAGTGGGATGAAGCGAATCATGTGGACCTTTCGACAATGAGGATCGGCAGCGTGGGAAGGGAAACTACCATTCGATCGAAACCACGTGGGGCTGCTGATCATTCTGCTTCTTGTGGTCGGTCTTGGGCGAGCGCCCGCGATGACTAGGAAGCGCGCAACATCAACGCACCGCCCTGTCCGCCGCCGATGCAGAGGGAGACCAGGGCGCGGGTGCCGTGGCGGCGGCGGAGTTCATGAAGGGCGGTGAGGACGAGGCGGGCGCCGGTCATCCCCACTGCGTGACCGAGGGCGATGGCGCCGCCGTTGACGTTGAGGCGGTCTTCGGGGATGTCGAAGAGCGGAGTGGTGCGGCCGAGGACGTCATGGCACCAACGGGTGTCGCGGCCGGCGTGGCAGCAGGCGAGGACCTGCGCGGCGAAGGCCTCGTTGATTTCGTAGACGTCGCACTCGGGAACCGGCGCGTTCGGGAACAGCCGATGTGCGGCGTGGACCGGACCGAGACCCATGCGCGCAGGGTCGCAGCCGGCGTACGCATACGACTCGAGCCGCCCGAGCGGGTCCGTGCCGATCTCGCGGACCATGTCCTCGTCGCCGACCAGAAGGGCGACGGCCCCGTCGGTGATCTGGCTCGCGTTGCCCGCCGTTACCGTCCCGTGTTTCTTCTGGAACACCGTGCGAAGGCGAGCGAGTCGTTCGGGTGTCGAATCGGTGCGGACGCCCTCGTCGTCGCGCAGGACGCCGCGGTCGTGGACGACATCGAAAGTCTCATCGCGCAATTGCTCGCGTCCGGCGAGCGCCTTCTCGTGGCTGCGTGCGGCGAATGCATCCTGCGCCTCTCGGGACAGGTGCCAGTCGCGGGCCAGGAGCTCCGCGGTCTCGCCCATGCCGAGCCCGACGACGGGATCGGTCAGCCCCTTCATCAACGCGATCTCGGGCGCCATCATGGCGGGCCGGAACGCGAGGAACGTCTTCAGCTTTTTCCACACCGAGCGCGACCGCGACAGCCGGAGAAACCAGTCACGGGCGCGGCTGCGAAAGATGAGCGGGTAGTTGGACATGCTCTCCGTCGCGACGACGAGGTAGAGACGTCCGCGTCCGGCGGCGAGTTGCGTTGCCGCCTGGGTGACGGCTTCGAAACCCGAAGCGCAGTTGCGATGAACCGTCCACGCCGGGGCCGATTCCGGGACCCCCGCGCGCAGTGCGATGACGCGCGCGACATTCGGGGCGTTCGCATTCTGTCCGACGTTTCCGCATACGACGCCGTCGATCAGCTCGGGGTCGACACCCGCTCGCAAGATCACCTCGCGGGCGGCCAGCGTGCCGAGATCCTCGGCCTGGTGATTGGCGAGTGATTCACCCGCCTTGCCGAGCGGCGTTCGGATACCGGCGAGGACGTGCAGGGCGACCTCCTGCGTCATGATCTCCTCTCCGGATGCGCCGTCGTCTCCGCCCACTGCAGCAGTCCGCCACGAAACGGCGGAAACCCGATGCCGAATATGGTGCCGATGTCGACGTCCTCGCCGGAGAGGACGAGGTCTTCGCCGATGATGCGCCGGGCCTCGGCGACCATGCGGCCCATGAGTCGGTTGGCGATGGACTGCAGGTCGTGGTCCGTTCCGGACGATTGCGTGCCGAGCTCCTTGAGCAGGCGGGCGCACGTCGGTCCGGTCTTCTTACCGCGCCGTCTGCCCTTCGCGTAGCGGAAGAACCCCTCGCCCGTCTTCTTCCCGAGCTTCTTCTGTTCGACCAGGCGTTCGACGAGCGGGGGCGCCTTGTGCTCGTATTCTCCGCGATCGCCGACGTGCGAGCTTGCGTCGACGATGATGTCGAGGCCGACTTCGTCCATGAGTCGGAACGGCCCCATGGGCATTCCGAACCGCCAAACCGCCTCGTCGACGAGCGGGATCGGGACGCCTTCCTCCGCGAGACGACCCGCTTCTACGAAGTACGGTCCGAGCAGACGGTTCACGAGGAACCCGGGTCCGTCACAGACGACGATCGGCGTCTTGCCGAGCGCGAGCGCGAGCCGCAGTCCGCGCGCCACCGCGCTGTCGGACGTATGCTCGCCACGGATTACTTCCAGCAACGGCATCCGTCCGGGCGGGTTGAAGAAGTGCAACCCGATGAAGCGCGAAGGATCGGATACGGCGAGTGCGAGGTCGCCGATCGGGAAGCTGGACGTGTTCGTTGCGATGATCGCCGACTCCGGGACCGCGGCAGACACCTGCTTCAGGATCACGTGCTTGAGGTCCAGGCGCTCGGGGGCAGCTTCGATGACGAGGTCCGTCCTGCGGAGCCCGTTCACGGCCGTGGAGACGGACAGCCGTGCGAGCCGCATCTTGCCCTCGGCGGGATTGAGGTCGCCCCGGCGCACGCGGCGTTCGATCTCCTTCTTCACGCCCTTCCAGGCCCGGGACAGCGCGCCCTCGTCGGGGTCGACGAGGCGGACGTTGAATCCCTTTCCGATGAGCAGCGCCACGATCCCGGCACCCATCACGCCGCCGCCGATGACACAGGTCTCCGAGGGGAGCGGTGCGTTCTTGCCGCTGCCGTAGACCTCGGGTCGACGGCTGTCGCGGGTCATGTGGAAGATCCGCAACAGGTTCTGGTGAGCAGCGGTCTCGAGCAACGGGACGACGGCGTCACGTTCGAGTTCGAGCGACTCCGGCATCCGTTGCGTGATTCCGCGAGTCATGACGTCGAGGGCCGCTTCCGGCGCCGGGTAGTGTCCCTTCGTGGCCTTGCGGACGGCGCGCCGCGCCGTCGATGTGAACAGTGCCCGCCCGGGAGGGGTGCCTTCGAGGAGCTTCTGACCGATGCCGCGCCTCAGTCGCCGCACCGGTTCGCCCTTGCGGAGCTTCCGTGCGAACTCGAGACCTTCACGCACCAGCAGCTCACGAGGTACGACGCCATCGACCATGCCGAGACGCAAGGCGGTCTTCGCGTTGACGAGCTTGCCGGCGGTGATGAGCGGGACCGCGGCGGACAGCCCGATGAGTCGTGGGAGCCGCGAGGAGCCACCCCACGCCGGGATGATCCCGAGCTTGATCTCTGGCAGCCCGAGCTTCGTCTTCGGGTCGGGAGTGGCCGCGCGGGCCTGGCACGCGAGCGCGAGCTCCAGTCCGCCCCCGATGCACGCACCGTGAATGAGTGCGACCGTCGGCGCCGGGAAGTGCGCGAGTTGCTCGAACAACTCCTGCCCCTCCCTCACAGCTTCGCGCGCCTCGTTCGCGTTCTTGACCTTCGCCATCGCATCGACGTCGGCGCCGGCGCAGAACACCGACGGATGCTCGGAGCAAAACAGCAACCCGCGGACGTCGCGATCCCCACCGATGTGGTCGAGGACCTGGGCGATCATGTCCATCGCGTCGCGGCCGAGCACGAAGGGCCCGCCGTCTTCCGTCGACAAGAGCGTCACCGCGAGATGGCCGTCGCCGATATCCTCGAGACGGAGGACGTGGTCCTTGGCGAGGATGGGTGCGGAACCGGTACGGATCGATGTCGGCGTCGTCACGGTGTTGGAACGAGCGGAGCCCGCGGCGGATTCTAACCCCTGGCCAACAGCTTGCGGGTCAGGAGATCAGGACAGCAGAAGCGCCAGGGAGAACCCAGGAATCCAGGAGCAGAAGACAGGTCTGTCCCCCGGTGTTCTGAATCCTGGGTTCCTGGGTTCTCCTTGGATCTTCTGAGCGTTCGCCGCACGAGCTCTAGGGGATCATCGACCACGAAGTCCGCGTGGACTCCTGGTACGCGACGATGTCGCCCAGCACACCGCGCGCGGCGAGGCGTCCCTGCTCGATCATGTGCTCGACGGACGAAAAGTCCGACCACTCGAGGTCGCCCACCTCGGGGTGAATGACGACGTCGGCGAGCGACAGGACGTGATCGCGGAAGATCGTGCCCGCGATCTCCTCCATCCGGAGGATCACACCCAGCGCCGTATCCACCGCGTCGGTCTCCGTGATTCCCGGGCTGACGTCGGCCGCGATCAAGAGGTCCGGCCGATAGTAGCGCGCTTCGTGCGTGGGGAGCGGCGCGAAGATGCCGATGTCGGCGAGGAGCTTCCCGTCGAGCTCGACCGGCGGGAAGATCCCTGGCAGCGATGCGGACCCGCGCACGGCGTCGCGCAACGGGCCCTTCTCGAGCACAGTCCGGTGCCCCGTGTACAGGTCGACCGCGACGATGCTGAGCGGAATCCGTGCGTCGGCGATGTCGGCATCGGGCAGGATGTTCTCGACGACGTCGACCAGCAGCCGTCCGGCGAGAAGCGACTTCTGTGTGATGACCCGCTTGAACAGCCGGTTCGCACGCAGATAGTCGCGGATCGAATTGAACCAAGGGAACCCCAGGCCCTTGGGGCGTTCCGCGGGGGTACCGATCATTGCCTGCCTGTCCGCGTCGGAGGGGTTTCCGTTGCTCGAGTCGGTGCCGTTGCTCGAGTTGGTGCCGCTGCTCTTCTCGCGGCGGCTCGCGCCGTTCAGCGTGCGCTGGTGTTCCTGGAACCGCTCGCTCGTCACGTACTTGACGATGCGCTCGCCGATGACGGCGACGTCGGGCTCCATGGCGTACGCCGCGCCGACCACGCTGCCGATGCTCACTCCGACGATGCGATCCAATGCCACGCCGCCCTGCTCCAGGATCTCGAGGACGCCCACATGGGCGAGGCCGCGGGCGCCGCCGCCGCCTAGTGCGAGGACCGTGCGGCCCTTCATCGCGGCGCTGCCTCCTGATTCGCCGTCGCAGCGGGGCGCCGGTCGACGATGCGGATCTCCTTGGTCAACTCCTCCATGCCCGTGCGTCGAAGCAGCGACTCCAGATCCTCGACCTGGATGTCGTTGAGGCGGAGTTCGCACTTGGCATTCACGAGTGTCTGGATGCGGTGTCGGAAGACGTCGGGACTCTCATCACCCCGGAGCGAGCAGTACAGGATCAGCTCGTCGGTCTCGAAGGGGTCGTCGTTGTGCTTCTTGATCTCGAGCTGCCATTCCTCGATTTCGTCATCGCCGCTGAAGGCCTCGCTCAGCGTGTTCAGGTTGACGAGGCAACCCTTCACTTTTCCGATGTCCAGGCTCTTCACGTTCGAGCGGCGTTGGATGTCCGACATGATGCGCGGGACCGTGCGGCCGCAGCCAGGGCAGGCTTCGGAGACGATGCCGCCCTCGACGATGTCGCCCGTCCGGTACCGAACGAGCATGCTGCCGCGACCATCGAGATTGGTGAACACGAGCTCACCGGTCTTGCCTTCCGGAACCCGCTCGCCGGTGTCGGGGTCGATGATCTCGAGCAGGTTGAGATCGGGGTAGGTGTGGAACCCGGTTCGCCGTTCGCCCGTGCACTCGGCCCAGCACATCCGAGCCTCGGTGAACCCGAGGACGGATGAGATCTTGACGTCGGTGGCGCCGCAGCCGGCCATGAGCTCCATCACCTTGCGCTTGAAGCCCGCCGGTACGTTCTCACCTCCGAGGGCGATCACCTTGACGTGCGACAGGTCGCGTCCTTCCGACACCATGCGTCGCAGGAGGTGATAGAAGTACCCCGGCATGCCAACGATGATGCTTGGCTTGAGGCGCTCCATCGCGGCGATGGTGCGGTCGGCCGGCATGACGCGTCCACCGCCGGTGTTGAGTGTGAGCGTGCCCGACGCCAATCCGCAGAACGTCGTCTGCCAGAATGCCAGGTGGGGCGCGTACGGGAACAGGTTGAAGACGCGATCCCGGTCGGGGCGAACGCCGATCACTTCACAGATTCGCCGCCCTGCTTTCGTGAGCAGGTCCTGATCGTAGAGCGTCAGGAAGAACGGGATCGACCCGGTGCTGCGACCCGTCGTGAAGAACATCGTGCACGGGTTGAACTCGCGGAAGAGCTGCTCGCGCAGCCGACGCGGGCCGGACACCACTTTGCGTGCGAGGAGCTTGAGCAGCTCGCCCTTGGGCAGGTGCTCCTTCATCAGCTCCTGGGAGGGCTGCAGGATGAGGTTTCGGGGGCCTTCCGGATTCTCCTCCGACACGAGGATGTCCTGCTTGGTCGTGAAGGGGACGCGCTCGAGATCGTCGAAAGTCCGGATGGACGCGGGGTCGATCCCTGCTTCGGCGAAGCGTCGCCGGTAGAAGGGAGAGAAGGGGATGACACGAGTCCGAAGGATGCGCGCGAGTTGCGCATCCTGTAGGGAACGTTGTTCGTCCCTGGCCAGGTGATCCCATGGTTTCCATCCACGCGCCATGCTTACTCCTCTACGGTCGGGAAGGCGGACCCATGGGTGCCAACCGCACGGAGACCTGCCCGACCATTGCCTTCCCGGGGTTTATCGGCACGGGAAGGGGCGGGTTTTCAGGCGCGTTGGGTAGCTTGGGGAGGTCTAGACGTAAGACATGGGGTCACCCCCAAATGTCCGTCGCCACAGCTCGAGGCCACGTTTGAGCTGCTGAGAGACCGTGTTCGCCTTGCGACCGGTCTCTTCGGCGATTTCCTGGACGCTTTTGCTCTCCAAGCAGTGGTGGACGAGCACGGCGCGGTAGATCTCCGGGAGGGATTCCAAAGATTCCACCAGGCGTGCCTTCAGGTCCTTGCGTGAGACTTCGGTCGCTGGGCCCGGACCCTGGGCGGACGGATCGGGTCCGACGGGGTTCTCGGGGTTCGAATCCGCAGGCAGCGCGGCGGCCGGCGGCGGCCGGCGGTCCTGCTGGCGAACCCGATCGAGGATCACCCAGCGGATCTGCTGCTGCAGCCAGTCGAGGAAGCTCCCCTTGCGGCGGTACTCGAAGCGGTCGATCTTGCTGACGGCCCGCATCCACGCCTCACTGATGATGTCCTCGGGTTCGCACTGGCGACGCAGCTTCGGACCGAGCTGTTGCGATGCGTACACCTTGAGTCGCATCAGGTATCGCTTCTCGAGCGACGCCCACACCGTCTCCGCGTGGGGTTCGCGCTTGAGCCGGTCGACCCATACGAACGACGTGCCGTCGTCGCCGGGGTCGGGAAGGGAAGCGAGGTGAGGGGATTCGTCGGTCATGGTGGGAGTACCCTCCTACCCAATCCAGTCTACCCATCGGACAGGATTGGGATTCGCAAGAAACCCGCAGACATCGCCGGGTTTCTTCCCGGCCAAAGGCGCAGAGGAGGTTTTCTGAGGAAGCGCCTCCCCGCGACGGTGCGCGGGGTAGCTTCTTCGTGAAGGCGACGCCGGGCCACTTTGTTCGAAGCGGTCTCCTCGGCTTGGCGTCGTCCTTCGAACTCTCCCCGCTCGCGACAGCGGGGACGATCGTACAACCGTTTGCTGGCGACCTTCACTCGATCCCGAGGGCGCCGGCCGGAGAAGGAGTCTCGTCTCCTTCTATTCGGGTGGTTCTGTAGGCGACCAGGTCGGACGGCATCGTATGCCGTCCGGCCTACCTTTTTATCGGCAATGCCGGTCGAGGGCCGCCAGAAACTCGAGAAGTCGCTCGGCCTCCTTGCGGTGGGACGCCACGACGTTGACGCGTTCGCCCGGGTCGTTTGACCGATCGAAGAGCTGCGCGAGCCCCGTCCGAAGGTCGTAATGGAGCTTCCATCGTCCGTCGGTTGCTACGCGGAATTGGAACCACGTCCAATCGTGCGGACTCTCGGCGAACGCGGCGCGGGGGTAGGGGAGAGCGGGGTCGAGCAAGGTCGGGAGCAGCGAGCGTCCTTGCATGGTGTCAGGGGCGTCGACGCCGACCAGCTCGAGAAGGGTCGGTGCGACGTCGACGTTGCCGACCGGCGCCGCGACGCGCCCGGGTGCGATGCCGGGGACGCGGATGATCAACGGGACGTGGATCTGCACGTCGAAGAACGACGTTGCGTGGAAGTAGCGCCCGTGTTCGCCGAACGCCTCTCCGTGGTCGGCGTTGACCACGACGATCGTCCGGTCGGTCGCCCCGTGTTCGTCCAGCCACGCGAGCAGGCGTCCGAACCCCGCGTCAGCATAGCGGATCTCGCCCTCGTAGCGCACGCGATCGGACGCGGCGGTATCGACGTCCCCGCGCGGCACGTACGGCACATGAGGATCGAAGAGGTGGATCCAGACGAAGAACGGCCGCGCGGGGTCGACGTTGGCGATGAGTTGGTCGACGGTGTCGTTCGCGTCGGTGGCCTTGAGGCCGGGAACGAACTTCTCGAACCCGTGCTGCATCCGGGCGAACACCTTGTTGGGACCGAAGAGGTTCGCTCCCATGCCGGTGACGCCGATCGCCTGGTGCCCGCGAGCGCGCAGGACCTCGGCGAGAGACGGGTAGCGTCCGGGCGGCTTGCCCTGCGCGAACGAGGTGGAGGCGGGGTAGCGGCTGCGGAAGAACGACTCTGTCGACATCGCCGTCGACGAGGACTGTGCAAAGGCATTCCTGAACCACGTACCCTGCTTGGCGAAGTCGCGGATCGTCGGCGCCGTATCGGAGTCGACGAGCTCCGGCCGCATCGCGTCGACGGTGACCCAGAGGATGGACATACGCGCTGCGTTGGGACGGCGCGAGCGCCATGTCGCGCGGGCCGCGGCGTGACCGGGGACGTCGAAGAGATCGAGGTATTCGGTCTGCGAACTGTCGGGAATCGGGGGGATCCGGATCGGCCGCAATCGCAGTTCGACGAACTCGAATCGGGTTGAGCCGAAGTACAGCGAGGCGACGTCGTCGCGGGCGCCGGGCACCATCCACGCCAGGAGGATGACGACTACGAGTGAGCGTCCGGCGGGTGGGACGTAGGCCTGCCTCCGCAGCCACGTGTACACGCCGATCCCCGCGAGCGACATCGCGATCACGAGCTGACCGATGTTGAGAGACAGGTAGATCTCACGGAGGTGGACCGGGTCGATCAGAGAGACGATGGGAGAGGCCACGATGGCTGCTCCCGCGAGGACGTTTCGCCACGGCCTGCGCCGGCAAAGAACGACGGGAGCTGCGATGCTGACCGTCGCAAGGGCGGCATAGACGGCCCAGATCGCCGCTTGATGCCAGCGTGTGAGTTGAGTCGGTCGAGCGGTCTTCCACAGCAGGTAGAAGACGGACATGGCGATCACCACCGCGGCGATCCACCAGAGCAGCCGGTGTTTCCGGAGCCGCGACCCGGCGAGTGCGACGGGGTACGCCGCGAGTCCGAGGAGCCCGCCGACGCCCGCCCAGCGAATGCAGAGTGGCCACAGGAGCCCGAGAAGGTCGGGCAGCCGTCCAGTCGCGTTGAGCACGACGGCCTCCACCGCGCCGAGCCCGACACCCGCGAGGATCGCCGCACCGATCACGGCCCTGAGCGTCGTATTCGCGGTCATCGACGCCGGGTCTCGCGCGGGATCACCAGGTTGACCACAACGTTGCCCTCGATCCACGCCCGTCGCACGCTCGGCGCGAGGTCTTGACCGTCGACGATCCACACCATGACTCTCATGGGTGCGAAACGTATCAGGCCGGGCGCTACCGCCCGAGCGACTTCTTCGTCAGCACCTTGTTCACCTCGGGGAACATCCGCATCTGATCGAGGAGGTACTGCTGCGGTTGGAAGCCCTTGTGGGGCGCGGCGCCCGGACCGATGAGGTGCGGGGTGAGGAAGATCAGGAGCTCGCGCTTCTCCGTACGCTCCTCCTCGCGGCGGAACAGCGCGTCCAGCAGAGGAATGTCGCCGAGGAACGGGACCTTGTCGGTCGTCGTCGTGAGGCCTTCGCGCAGCAGGCCGGCGAGAACGATCGTCTCGTTGTTGCGGACGTAGACCGTCGTCTCGACTATGCGCTCGTCGATGACCGGCGTTCCGAGCACGAAATCGACCAGCTCGAGCACTTCGGGCTTGACCTTCATCTCGACGATGTCGTCGCCGCCTACTTCGGGAGTCACGGTGAGACGGACGCCGACGTCCGCGAACGCGATCTCCTCCGAGCTACTCTGCGCCGCACCACCGTCGGTGGATATCTGCTGTGTCGCTTCGATGTAGGGCACCTTCTCGATGACCTCGAGCTTGGCCTCCTTGCCGCTGACCGTGGTCAGCAAGGGGTTGGAGAGCACGTTCACCAACGAGATGTTCTCACGCGCCGTGAGCTCGAGCTGCGATTCCCAGTCGTTGTTCACGATGTTGAGCAGGAACGGCATGGTGCCCATGTTGCCCGTGCCGAGCGCGAGATCCGAAACCGCGTTCTGCTGGAAGTCACCGAAGCCGTTGTTCTGGGTGCTTGCGATCATGCCGAGTCCGAAACCGCTGTCGTGCTGCACCTCCATGATGAGAGCTTCGATGAGCACCTGGGGTCTGCGGCGGTCGGTGACCTCGAGGTACGCCTTGAGTCGCTTGATGGCCTCCGGCTCGTCGCTGACGACCAGGGACGTGCCGGTTCCGGCCATCTGGAGCTTGCCCTTGGCGGTCAGGAAGGACTTGAGCTGTCCTTCGTCCGGCATCTTGCCGGTCTTGACGAGGATGGTCTCGGTGACCATCTCGGTCGTGAAGTCCTGAGGGCGGATGCGCCAGATTCCCTTGGTCTCCTTCAGCTCCATCCCATGTTGCGAGAGGATCGCGTCGATCGCCTCGCGCGGCTTGATGGAGGGGAAGTTGACCGTCACTGGCTGGACCAGGTCGGGGGAGAGCAGGATGTTGAGGCCCAATGGCTGGGCGAGCAGGTCGATGGCTTCTCCGAGAGGCGTGCCTCGGAAGTGGACGGAGATGGGATCCTGCGGAACCTCGGTCTTCGCGGGGCCGACCTTCTTGCCTTCGTCCTGTGGCTCGGGACCGTCGATCCGGGCCGAGGCGATCTGCGGTTCGGGCGCGGTCTCGGGCAGATAGGCCTGCATGCGCCGCCGCGAGTGGAGGAGGGCTTTCTCGACCGGCGTCGGGCCGCCGGTCTGGCTCTTGACCGCCGTCCATTGTTTCGTCTTGCGGTTTCGGAGCAACCGCGCCTGCGCGGCTTCCATCGACGAGTCGTGCCGGCCCGTCGTTGCGCACGACGTCAGCAGCAGCAGGAGGACTGCAGCTGCCCAGCCGAACCCGGATTCCCTCTTCATGGCTCTCCCTCTTCCGAACGACGCCGCGCTGCTCGCAGTCGTTCGTCTGTTCTTCTTCTCAGCCGTCGCCGGGGGGCGTCCCGCCCGGAGCCGGCTCCCCGTCGTCGCTGCCGTCCTCGGTCTTGCCGCTGCCGCGAACGGCGGCGAGCTCCTTCGAGATCTCGGACGTACCGTCGCTCAGCACGACCGCGCGGCGTGTGATTTCAGTGACCTTGAAGGACGTCCCGGGGAACTTCTGTCCGCGGCGCAAACGGTGGCCGCCGATGCGACAGACCGACCATTTGCCCGCGACGATGATCGTGTCCACCTGGGCGTCGGCCAGGGCCTTGAGGCCCTTGTCGACCTTCTCCGCCATCTCTTCTTCGGGCGGTACTACGGTGTTGGAGGTCGGAGCCGGGTTGCCTCGCTCTTCAGAGCCACCCTCCCCAGTTCCTTCGTTGCCACTCCCTTCGTCACCACCGCTTTCATCACCTCCGCCCTTGGCTTTCTTGCGCAGCGCGTGCGCGGCCTTCATGAGTTCCTGCATGGTCATGCCGGAGAGGACCTCGGCTTCGCTGTGGAACCTGGTCAGCGACTCGGGCTTCGGTCCGCCGCGGCGCATCCCGTCCTTGCTGAACATGTTGGCGAGATTCTGGAACGCCTGGCGGACGTCTTCGCTTTCGCCGCCGCTGTGGATCGGAGGTTGATGGTCCGGGTTCCTCCCGCTCGGCCCGGCATTCGGGGTCACCTCGTGGGGCTGCTGCTGGCCGCCGTTGCCCTCGAGGTCGTCCAGGAGTCCGCCGAGACCGCCGCCCACGGCCGAGGCCTCCATCACGCCGGTCGAGGAGGCGTCTCCGCCTTCGGCTCTCTCACCGTCGCCTCCCTCGTCGCCGTAGAGGGACTCCGTCTCGAAGCCGAGCGTCTTCTTCCAGAAGGGCAAGTTACCGAGGATCGCCGCGAGGATGATCCCGACGATCGCGATAACGGTCCACTTGGACGTCATCATGACTGAAACCTCTGACGCACCACGGCGTCCCGGGCGCGTTCCCTGACCATCAGATCTCTCCCGTCCTGATGATCACGTCGGCCCGGATCTCAGCAGTGGACAGGAGGAACTTCTTGTCGTGTCGAGCCATCTCGACCTGCGTGATAGCTATCGGAAAGTGGCTGGCGTGAAGGAGACCCAGGAAGTCGATAATCCGCTCCGGCGGGCCTTCCACGTTGATGATGAAGGGAAGTGTCGCGAAAAGCGGCTGCAGTTCGACGGCTTGTTCCGTTGGTTCGTCCGGCGGTGTTTCCGTTTCTTGTATCTCTTCCTCTTCGGCCTCGGCGTCACCGGGGACGGCCAGGCTCGTGAACGTGACCCCGGCCTTGACCGCGAGCATCGCGAACGCCGGAAAGAAATCCGCGGGCCGCGTCTCACTCGGGATGTGGTCGTCGACGTACTGCATCGCGTGCTTGATCGCGCGCAGCTCCCCGCTCATGAACTGATCGACGTCGGCTGCGTCGAGGAGACCCTCCTCGGCCTTCTTCTGTGCGTCCGCGATCTCCTCCTCGATCTCGCTCGAGCGGGAGAGACTAGGGAAGGTCGATGTGAAGAAGATCACCCCCGCACCGGCCAGGCAGAGCGTGGGAATGAGGATGAGAGTGATCGCCACGCGGCTCATGAGTTCTCCTTGAGATCGATGAGCAGGACGACCGGAAACTGACCGGCCACGGGATCGTTCGCGTTGAACTGGAACGGGTCGTACCGGCCCGACTCGTCGAGCACCTCGGCGACGTAAGGGCTCTCCTTCAGGGCCGCGACGACCTTCTTCATGAACTTGGGCGCGTTGACCATCGACATGAGGAGCCGGCCTTCGATGGCCAGGTTCGGCACGATCGGTCCGGCCGCCTCGACGGACGTGTCGGCCTCGTCCTCGGTCATCACTGGCGACACGGCGGCGCGATAGTCGATCCGGACGATGAAGAGCTCTCGGGGCAGCCGCCCCGACAGGTCGCGCAGGATGTTCTCGATGTCGTTGCGGCGACCGACCATGTCCTGGAGGTCGCTGACCTGCCGCTGGAAGGTCGCGCGCAAGGCCAGCACGGCCGTGTGCTTCTTCGCCGAAGCGGGTACGAGGTCGAGATTGGAGAGGACCTGGCTGAGCCGATGCTCCGCGTTGCGCTTGTCGAGTCGCGCGTTGCGATCGATGGCCCACGCCCCGGCCACGATCGCGAGACCGACGACGACCATGGCGGGCAGCAGCAAGAAGACGCGTTGGC
>NZBC01000219.1 GCA_002687715.1 Planctomycetota bacterium
CCCACCCGCCCGAAGCGGACGTCATCTCATGGGGTGCCGCACTTTTCGACCGGCGGGCTACGGGCGGCGGACTGCCGCACTTTTCGACCGGCGTTCACAATCAGGGGATCGACGGGATCAGAACCCGCTCCACGTGTAGGTGCCGCCGACAACCGGGGTGAAGGACACCATCCCCGTTCCGTTGGTCTGCAGGTCCTGGATGGAGGCGTTCAGGCTGACAGAGTTGGGGGCCGTCACGGTCGCGCCGCTCCAGAAGTCGTAGATCATGTCGGAGGCGATGGCGTTCGTGCCGGAGCCGCCCGCGGTGAATGTCACCGGGCCCGGATCGGTGGCCAAGCCCAGCCCGCAGCTGATGCCCAGGAACTGGGCGTCACCGTTAGCGTTGTTGGTTGGGTTCGGTACGCAGCCAAAGAGGTCGGCCACGCAGGTTCCGTTGGTGTCGATGGAGAGGGTGAAGCTGTTCAGGGCGCTGGTCCCGAAGTAGGGGACGCCCACCCAGGACGCCACGAAGGCGTTCCCCACCACGCCGATAATGATGCCGCCGCCCGCGGCGGGGTTCAGGTCCGTCCACCATCCGAACTCGGGGGCGTCGCTGATGCCCTCCGCCACCGTCGGGGTTGCGTTTGCGTCGCCGGCGCCGAAGGTCAGGCGTCCGTTGGAGCTGACGAACACGCTGGTGTACGACGTGCCGCAGAACGGGATCGGACCCGGGCCGCACAGAGGCGCCGTGGTCGTGAAGTACTGCACGAAGGTGTCATCGGTGAGCGGTCCGACGGCGGTTGAGTTTCCCCCGCATTCGAGGCCCGCGGCCTGGCTGAGGGCGACCCCGTCGGCGTTCGAGGGATCGAGCACCGCCTGCTGGATGGTCGCCGTGACGGGAGCGGTGGGGCAGACCACTGGGATGACGATGCCGCCCGGGTGGGCCGCGAAAACTCCGCCGTTGAGGAATAAGCCCGTGCTGCTCGCGAGGTTCACGTTGACGACCTGGGCGCTGGCGGGGAAGACGATCGCCGGGGCATTCGGGCCGGGGATGGGCAGCCCGATATCGACGTACGCGTCGAACAGGTTCCCGGTCAGGTTCGTGCCGAGGGTGACCGTCACGGTGGCTCCGAGACAGACCGTCGTGATCGCCGGGAACGATCCGCCGCCCTGGACGCCGTCGATGTCCGCCGAGGACGCCGACTGGTTGGGCTGATACGCGGGCGGGGGGCAGTTGACGAGGCCCGGGCAGTAGATGACGTTGCCGTTCCAGGCGCGCGAGGCGTTGTTGTACGAGCCGAAATTGTTTCCCATTCCGTTGCCGCAGAAGATCTCCAGGTTGGCGTCAGACGCGAGGAGGCCGCCGACCGTGGCCGCGCAAGCCCCAGCCCCAAATGTGTGGTTCATTCTCTGGCCGCTAGTACAGGCTATGTACAAGGCCTGAAAGTTGCCGGCCGGCAGCTGGAGGTTCAGTGTCAGGTCCATGGGGGTCGGCTGGCCCCCGCCAGTGGACGTGACCGTCGTCGTGGCGATCGGGGGGCCCCACGCGGGGGGGTTGAACCTCTCAACGAGGTAGGAGACGTTCTGCGTCGGGAGGGCGTAGACCACCATGTTCCACTGCCCTGCGTCCACGTTGACGTCGAAGCTGCAGATGGTGAGGTCGTTGATGGCCCTGACGTCGAACATGTTGCCGAAGGTGCCTTGGTTCTGGGCGAACGTCGTCGGGAGCGAGGTGGCGCACTGACCGAACGCTCCTCCGACGAGGGCGACGAAGGCAACTGCCGCGAAGAGGTTTCTTCTCATGGTTCTCGTTCTCGTTTGGACGGGTGGATGAGGATGAACGGAAATGCAAGTGAGGATGAAGGGACGACGCCAGCCCACGTCGTAGAACATCATCGAGCATAGATCCGCCGTGTCGCCGGGTCCAGTGAGAGACGGACGCCGAGTGCGAATCGAGACGGTCGGTGCGCGCAGCTCCATGCCGACGTACGTGGTCGACTCGATCCGCGACGAGGAGACGCAGAGCTACCTTGACCTCGTGTCCGGCACGGACTGGCGTGGCGTGGACCACGAGGTTCACGTCGAGACGGGGGCGCCAGGCCCGACGATCCTCGACGCGGCCCGACGGCACGAGGCCGACCTCGTGGTGATGGGAGCCCACGGACGCACGGGCTTCGACCGGCTCTTTCTGGGAAGCGTGTCCGAGCATGTGGTCAAGCACACGGAGGGTTCGGTGCTGGTGGTGCGGGGAGACGGGGGCTGATCGATGCCGAAGCAGGGAGACTCCGGGATGATCATGGATCCGTCCGACGAGATCGCGTCGGCGGGTAACCGTCACGAACGTCCCGACGACAGCTGCTCCCGCGGGAACCTGGAGCAGCTCCCCGAAGGACTGATGATGCCTGACGCGTATCCCCATCAGGTGGACGCCGTCACGCGTCAGGAAACGCACATCTCGTGGCTCTTCTTCGCGGGAGACCGCGTCTACAAGGTGAAGAAGCCGGTCGACCTCGGCTTCCTCGACTTCACGACCACTGAGCTACGGAAGTACTTCTGCGAGGAGGAGGTGCGGCTCAACCAGCGGTTCCCTGGTGGCGTCCACCTGGGCGTGGTTCCCGTCGTGCGCCGTCCCAACGGCAGCATCAAGATCGGCGGGCCGGGTCCCCTCGTGGACTGGGCCGTGGCGATGCGTCAGCTCCCCGCGCGCCGGATGCTCGATCGACTGCTCGAGCGCGGGGAGGTCGACAACGGCCTGCTGGACCGGCTGGTCGACGTGCTGGTTCCGTTCCACGCTGCGGCCGCGACTGGCGTCGGTGTGGACGCGTACGGCACCCCCGATGCCATTGCCCGGCTGGCGCGTGACAACATCGAGAGTCTGGCTTCCCGGACGGGCCCCGCGGGCGTGATGTCGCCGGCGCTCCACGGCCTCCTTGCCCGGGAGCTCGAGCGCTCGCTTGGCGAGCTGCGACCCGTGTTCGCATGGCGAGTGGAGGAGGGACGCGTCCGTGAGGGACACGGCGACCTGCACTCCGGCAACATCTGCTACGAGTCCGACGGGCCGGTTCTGTACGACTGCATCGAGTTCTCCCGCGCGCTGCGCTGCTGCGACGTCGCCGCGGACATCGCGTTCCTGGCGATGGACCTCGACGCGCGCGGCTACCTCGGCTTCTCGCAGTATCTTCTCCGGCGCTACTTGGACCGCAGCGAGGACGCCGGGATCAGCGCCGTCATCGGGTTCTACAAGTCCTATCGCGCGCTGGTCCGTGCAAAGGTCGCAGCTCTCCGTCTCGACGAGCCGGCGCTCGGGTCCGAGGAACGCGAGGAGGCGCGGCGGGAGGGAGCGCGCTACGCCCGGCTCGCTGGCTCGTATGCGGTCGCACCCGCGTTGGTCCTCACCTGCGGCCTTCCCGGTTCGGGCAAGTCCTGGCTGGCCTCGCGGATCGATGTGCCTCACGACGCCAGGGTCCTGCGCAGCGACGTCGTTCGCAAGCGACTGGCCGGGATACCACCGTCGACACGCGTCGACTCCGAGCTCGAATCAGGCCTCTACACCCCGGACGTGAAGGCCCGTACCTACGCGGAGCTGTTGAGGGATTCGGAGTCGTACCTGCGGGCGGGCCGCAGCGTCATCGTCGACGCGGCGTTCATGCGACGGGAGGAGAGGCAGCCGTTCATGGACCTGGCGCGTGATTCTGGCGTGTCCGTCGCCGTCTTGTGGGTCGACGCCGCCGATGCCGTCGTACGGGAGCGACTCCTGCGTCGCGCAGACGATCCGAACGAGGCGTCCGACGCAGACGAGCACGTCTACGACTGGGCACGGAAGGTGTTCGAACCCCCGACCGAGATCGATGTCAGGAGCGTCGTGCTTGCGGACGGTTGCGAGTCGCCTGAGCAGGTGTCGGCCAACGTGCTCGACTGCCTCGCATCCGAGTCCCGCTGATCCCCGGAGATCATGATCTCCGTCATGTGTATGGATGGCCGGGCCAGGCCCGCGCAGCGACCGCAGTCAGGGTTTCGCGGACGCGGTCTCCGGAGCGCGCACGACGAGCACCGGCACCTCGCTGCGGCGCACGACCTCTACCGCTTGGCTCCCCATTACGAGGCGCGCCAGCCCCGTCCGTCCGAGCGTGCCCATGACCACCATCCTCGGCGGGTTTGCCTTGATGCGATCCAGGATCGCGGTCGCTGGATAGCCCGTCACGACGACCTGCGCCACGTCGACGCCTTCGCTCTCGAGAGATGTGGTGAACTCGGCGAGTTCCCGGTTTGCCTTCTCAACGACCTCCGTCTCCGGAGGAAAAGCCACGTAGTCGATGGGTGCGACCGTTGGAGGATCTCCGCACAAGGCGTGAAGCAGGGTGACGCTTCCCCCGAGCTGGTCCGCCAACCGAAGCCCGTGCTCTGCCGCGACACGTGAACAGTCACTGAAATCAACCGGAACGAGAATCTCGGTGTTGCTCATGTTCTCTTGCCTCCGCACCACTCCCCGCAATCCACAGGCCGATCGGCACCGGGGTGTGTCGGTGCTCGAGGGCGGGGCCGGTAGACGGCCGGATCGGGTACTCTTCGTCGAGATGCTCCCGGTCGGTCGCGAGCCGGACGGAGTACCCGCAGGACTACACCGCTCGTGCCGGCCTGACGCGGGAAGCCGTCATTGCCCCCGTGAGGCGTGCTTCTGAAAGGGCCTGGAGTGCCGTCGGTTTCGCACGGATCGCAAGGGGGCACGCCGCTTGCGAGAGGGCAGCGTATGACCGACCCCTCCGTTACCGCCGAACTCCTCGAGAAGTACGGCGGCCCCGCCCCTCGTTACACGTCGTATCCCACGGCCCTGGATTGGAAGGACGACGTCGGCCCAGACGACTACCCGGAGCTGCTCCGGTCCGCCGGCGAGCGAGAGGGGCCACTGTCACTCTATGTCCACGTGCCGTTCTGCGAGAAGCGCTGCCTGTTCTGCGGGTGCAACGTGAAGATCACCCGCGATCGGGAGTGGGGTCGGAAGTACGTGGAGCTCCTCCGCCGTGAGGCGGAGACGGCGGGACGGAACCTGGGTGGCCGTGAGGTCCATGAGATCCACTGGGGAGGAGGCACGCCGACCTGGCTTGCTCCGGACGAGTTGACGGCGCTCTGGGACGCGGTCGGGTCGGCGTTCTCCGTCTCACCGGACGTGGAGGCCGCGGTCGAGGTCGATCCGAGGGTCACGAGCGATGAGCAGCTGCGCCTGCTTGCCCACCTCGGCTTCCGTCGCCTGTCGCTGGGCATCCAGGACTTCGATCCACTCGTGCAGGCGACCGTGCAGCGCGTGCAGTCCGTCGAGGACACGGCGCGCACCGTAGCGGTGGCCCGGGACGCCGGTTTCCGGTCCGTCAACGTCGACCTGATGTACGGGCTTCCGCGGCAGACGCGGGACGGCTTCCAGACGACGCTCGATCACGTCGTCGCGCTGCGCCCGGACCGCGTCGCGCTGTTTGGCTACGCGCACGTTCCCTGGCTCAAGAAGCACCATCGTGCGTTGGACACCGCCGTCGCGCCGACCCCCGCGGAGAAGCTGGTGATCTTCAAGGACGCCGTCCAGGCGTTCACCTCGGCCGGGTGGGTGTTCCTCGGCCTGGATCACTTCGCGCTCACGGGCGACCCGCTCGCTTGCGCGCTCGCCGACGGGACGTTGAATCGCAACTTCATGGGCTACACGACCCGTCCGGGCGACGACACGATCGGGTTGGGGGTGTCCGCCATCGGCGAGGTCGGAGGCGCCTACGTCCAGAATGCCCGGGAGCTCACGGACTGGCAGGACGCCGTCCGGGATCGGGGCGTTGCGGTCGTTCGCGGACACCGCTTGAACGCCGAGGATCGCCTCCGACGGGACGCCGTGATGCGGATCATGTGCCACGGACGCCTGCGTTGGGCCGATCTAGATGCCGCGCATGGTCCGGACACTGCTTCCCTCCTGGGCCCCGAGCGCGCGGCGCTCGCCTCGCTCGCCGAGGATGGCCTCGTCCACCTCAACGAGGACTCCGTGCAGGTCACGGGTACCGGCCGGGTCTTCCTGCGCCAGGTCGCGGCCGTTTTCGACCGCTACCTTCGCGACCGGGACGGGCAGGACGCCTTCTCCCGTGTCATCTAGAAGCAAAGCAGTCATCAGTTCGCGGACATGGTCTCCCGGGCGCGCACGACGAGCACCGGCACTTCGCTACGACGCACGACCTCCACCGCCTGGCTCCCCATCACGAGACGCGTCAACCCTGTGTGCCCGTGTGTGCCCATGACCACCATTCGTGGCGGGTGCGCCTTGATGCGATCCAGGATCGCCGTCGCCGGGTAGCCCGTGGCTACGACCTGGGCCACGTCGATGCCTTCGCTCTCGAGAGACGCAGCGAACTCTGCAAGGTCCTGGTTCGCCTTCTCGAAGGCTTCCTTGGTCGGGGGATACCCGACGTAGTCCACGACTGAGACCGGGGGGGGATCTCCGCACACGACGTGCAGCAGGGTGACGCTTCCCCCGAGCTCGCTCGCCAGTCCAAGCCCATGGTCTGCCACGGCTCGTGAGTGGTCGCTGAGATCGACCGGGACGAGGATCTCGGTACTCATGTTCTCTTACCTCCGCACCACGCACTGCAAACCACAGGCCGGTTGGGCCGGTCCAGATAGGATGGTGGAGCCGCACCGGTACGGTGCTTGCAAACGGGTTCGGACGATCCCGGCGGATGCGTCCGTGAGTGAAGAGAGGTGAACGAGTCATGGGCAAGGGCCGAGAGATAAGATCGTTCGACTATGTGAACCGGCCCTACGAGGACGTTCACGAGTATCTGAAACGGGATGCGTTGGGTGTGTTCCAGCGGGCAACGCGGTCTGCATCGGCCCGCTCCGAGGCGGTGGCGGCGGCCCTCAAGGTCTCCATCGGAGCCATCGAGATGGCAGCCGACATCTCAGTCTCGGTGAAGAAGGTGGAGCAGAGTCCGGGGGGCGCCGGCTCTCAGCCCATCAGCCTCGTGGAGCTGGAATGGGAGGCGGCCCGAACGCCGTGGTTGTTCCCGCTGATGAGGGCCGAGCTGCGAGTCTATCCCCTGACCGCGACGGAAACGCAGATCGACTTCTCCGGGCACTACAAGCCGCCACTCGGTCTCGTGGGAAGCGCTGCGGACGCAGTTCTCGGGCATCGCATTGCCGAAGCGACGGTGCATCGGTTCGTGACCGACGTTGCGTCCTATCTCCGCAAGGCGATCGTGAAGGGATCATCCGAGAGCTAGCCCGGATCGATCGCCGCGTTCACGACCACATGCCACAGCACCACCCGTCCGCGGAGGCGCATCGCGAACTCCGAGGTTGGCTCGAAGGCCTGGGTCGATGCGTTGGAGAAGCCGGTGAGGAGATCGCCGGGCGGTTTCTTCTTCATGGCCGCTTTCCTCGGTCGCGTCTCGAATCGCCTGAAGGTCCGGTGCGACCAGAAGTTGCTGCTCCGTCGAGTTTCCGCGTACTCGCAGGCTCGGCTTCCTTGGCCGGCGCATGCACGATGAGTACGGGCACCGGGCACTTACCGAGGACGAGCTCGGCCTGACTGCCCACGATCGCCCGCTTGAGGCCCGTCCGCCCGTGAGTCCCCAGGACGACCAGATCCGCACCCCACCTCTCCCTCTCGGCGAGGATCTCGTCGCAGGGGATGCCGACCGGGAGCGCAGTGCGGACCTCCGGCGCACCGGGCACCTCACTGACCAATTGGTCCATCCGGCGCTGCGCGACCTTCCGCAGTCGCTCTTCCTGTAGTGCGAACGGTTCCACGATGTGTACGCCCGAGAGCCCCATGTACCGGGAGTCGATGACGTGACAGAGCGTGACCTCCGCACCCATCGCGGCTGCGAGTGCAAGGGCCTCGCGGGCTGCTGCGTGGGAGGGCCCCGAGAAATCCAGAGCTGCGAGGATCTTCTTGTAATCGCACATGCGGAGGGTCTCCGGCGCGACATGGACGCAATTGCCGCGCCGCTCGTCCCTTCACCGTCGTGGCACGGTGGTTGCGCCACTGGTCTTTCGGACCCAGTTCCGAGGAGGACCGGATCATGAAGACCGCACGTGACGTCATGCACACCGATGTGATCACGGTCACGCCGACCGACTCGATCGCAGAGGTGGCCCAGACCCTCAGCGAGAACGGGATTTCCGGCGCTCCCGTTGTCGATGTGAATGGGACCCTCCGCGGCATCCTCTCGCGCGCCGACGTCCTGAACCACGCCCTCCAGATCAACTGCGAAGCCACGCATCCCGTGATCAGTATCTTGATCCCAGGGACGGCCCGCGAGGACGAGGTGTACCGGCCGAAACGGGGCTTGGACACACTGCCGGAGGCTCAGGATCTGATGTCCGGTGAGGTCATCGCGGTCGAGCCGGTGGTGCCATTGCAAGACGTCGCGCAGCTCATGAATCGGGAGCGCATCCATCGCGTCCCGGTCGTCGAGGATGGCAAGTTGGTCGGGATCATCACCTCGCTCGATCTCCTGGGCTCATTCCCAGGGCCCTTCGTGACGGCCCCCCCGTCTTGAAGACGGTCCACGTCATGCCCGGGTAGGATCGCGCGAATGGAGATCATCGGGCTCCTCGAGGCAGCGCCGGATGCCGTCGTCATCGTCGACGAGGGCGGAACGATCGTTGACATCAACACGGTGACGGCCGTTCTGTTCGGATACGCACGCGAGGATCTGATCGGGCAGGCCGTCGAGGTCCTCATCCCGCATCGCTTCCGGGACGCCCATCCGTCACAGGTTCAGGCGTTCAACCGGGACCCGGTCCTTCGACCGATGGCCCCCGAGCTGAAGCTGTTCGGTCTTTGCAAGGACGGAAGGGAGATTCCGGTCGAGATCAGCCTGAGTCCGATTCACCATCGCACGGGGCTGCTCGTCGTCGCGGCGATCCGCGACGTGAGCGATCGCAGGGCCATCGAAGCGGAGCTCCGGGCGGCCCGGGACCACCTCGAATCCCAGGTCGCGGAACGCACCGAGAGGCTCGCACACAGCAACGAGGAGCTGCTTCACGAGCACGAGCGGACGCGTCAGGTCCTCGACGTCGCGGGTGTCATGATGGTGAGCATCGGCGCCGATGAGCGCGTGCAGCTCATCAACCCCGCGGGCGCCGAGATCCTCGACCTCCCCGCCCATGAGATCGTCGGACAGAACTGGTTCGACCGTTTTCTCCCTGAACGGGTCCGCGTGGAGGCCCGCGCGGTCTTCCGCGACCTGCTCGCGGGCGGAGCACGCCCCACCCACCGTCACGAGAATCCGGTGCTCGGTCGCGGCGGTGTGGAGCGGTTGATCACGTGGCACGACACCGTCCTCACGGAGAATGGCGCAGCCGTGGCGACGCTCAGCTCGGGTGCCGACATCACCGAGCAACGAAAAGCCGAACGGGCTCTGAACGAGCAAGCGAGCCTGGCCCAACTCGGGAAGATGGCGGCCGTGATGGCGCACGAGATCAAGAACCCGCTGGCTGCCGTGACGGGTGCTCTCGACGTGGTCAGGGACGAACTCCCGGATGGAGGAACTCAGCACCGGATTCTCGGGGATGTCATCGACCGGCTCCACGGCCTTGCCGCCACCGTGAAGGACCTTCTCGACTTCGCGCGGCCGTTCTCGAGCGAGCCCGTGCCGGTTCCGGTGCGTACGCTCATCGAGGGCACGGTCAAGTTGTTCGAGCAGGATCCGGAGTTCGCGGATGTCGAGGTCGCGGTGGCATCCAGTAACGAATGCGTCGTCCTCGGAGACGTCCAGCAGCTGAACCGACTCCTCTACAACATCCTGCTCAACGCTGCGCAAGCGATGGACGGTCGGGGACGCGTGGAGATCTCCGTTTCCCGGGAAGGTGACGGGTGCAGCATCGAGGTCCGTGACCACGGACCCGGGATTCGGGAGGACGATATCGACCGACTCTTCGAGCCGTTCTTCACCACGAAGATCCACGGCACCGGGCTCGGGCTTCCGACGTCGCGCCGGATCGTCGAGAGCCACGGGGGGCGCTTGCAGATCGCGAGTCCGTCCGGCGGCGGGACGCGCGTACGCATGTGGTTGCCGCGGGACGGTGGGGAATCCTCCACGACCTAGCGGGATTCTCCTCGCGACCTAGGACGGCGTCTCTTCGCCGGTTCTCAGATCCAGTCCGAATTTCTCGATCCGGTAGCGGATCTGGTCGCGCGACATGCCGAGCAGACGCGCGGCCCGGGTCTGGTTGTTGTTCGTCCGGTCCAGCGCCTGCCCGACGAGGTCCTTCTCGACCTCTTCAAAGACCAGACCCCCTTCCGGAAGTCGGAATCCGGTCACGCCCGCATCGCCGCCCGGGTTGACAGCACCCACGTCGATGCCCCTCACCTCGGGCGGCAGGTCGGAGACCTCGATGAGATCTCCCGAGCCCAGGATCATCGCGCGTTCGATGACGTTGCGCAGCTCGCGGACGTTTCCGGGCCAGGAATGGGATTCCAGGCACCGCCGCGCTCCGTCTTCGATCCCGATGACGCTTCTCTTGAACTCGGCGTTGAAGCGGGCGATGAACAGGCGGGCCAGGGCGTGGACGTCCTCCTCGCGCTCCTGAAGAGGCGGAACGACGATTGGGATGACGGACAGTCGGTAGAAGAGGTCCTGTCTGAACGCACCGTCCTTGACCGCAGTCTCCAGGTCGCGGTTCGTGGCGGCAACGATCCGAACGTCGACCTGGATGTCCTCGGTTCCGCCAACCCGTCGGAATGCGCGCTCCTCGAGGAACCGCAGGAGCTTCGCTTGGAGCGGCAGCGACATGTCGCCGATCTCGTCCAGGAAGATCGTGCCTCCATCCGCGAGCTCGAAGAGACCTTGCTTGCGCGACTTCGCATCCGTGAACGCCCCTTTCTCGTGCCCGAACAGCTCGCTTTCGAGAAGCGCATCCGGTAACGCCGTACACGTGATGTTCTGGAAGGTGCAATTGGCGCGCGTGCTCGTCGCGTGGATGACACCGGCGAGAAGGTCCTTGCCCGTGCCGTTCTCGCCTCGCAGGAGGATCGTCGTGGACCCCACCCGGTTCACCTTCTTGACGGTGTCGAGCACCTCCAGCATCGCGGGACTCTCAGCGATCAGCGTCGGTCCATCGCCGCCAGCTTGGGCGCGACGAAGCGCATCCACCTCCCGGCGCAACGCGGTCGTCTCGAGTCCCTTCTGGACGTGGACGACGAGCTCGTCCATCTCGAACGGTTTGTTGAGATACGTGTAGGCGCCGAGCTTCATCGCCTCGACCACGCTCGTCACCGTGCTGTACGCGGTCATGAGGATCACCACGATCGCCGCGTGGCGCCCGTGGAGCTCACGGAGGATGGAGAGCCCGTCGTGATCCGGGAGGCGGTAGTCGAGGAGGATCAGGTCCGGCTGCTCCTCCTCCACCAGCCGGAGCCCGTCGCCTCCGGTGGCCGCCTCGTCGACCTGGTAGCCCTCCCGCTCCAAGCGGGTTCGCAGGGACAGCCGGATCAAGTCCTCGTCCTCGATGATCAGGATGCGTTCGGTGGCGGCGCCGGGCATGCGGGTCTCCTCGTTCGTCCAGGGCGCGTTGAAGCACATGGAGTGCCGAGGGACCCAGGATAGCGCACCTCATCGCGGACTCCTCCGCATCAGCCGGGGTGGGTGCGGGATCCTCCCCGTTCAGCGCGCCGATCAGTCCTGCTGACCCGAGCGGAACGCCTCTTGCGTCAAAGATGGGCAAAGGAGCCGCCATGTCCATGCGCACCCGTGTGATTCGCATCATGGTCCCGCTCTACGCGGTGTTCGTGTTCCTGAACCTGTTCCCATTCGCACCCGGATTGTCGAGGACGGACGTCGTCCTGATCATGTTCGCCGCTCTGATCCAGACCATCTGCGGGGGCGGGATCGTGCTGCTCATCCTGATCGACCCCGGCAAGCCCGCGGACGAGTGCGGTCACGGCTGACGGCATGACGCTTGCGATGACGCCCGTCATGAGACTCGAAGACCTCATGAGCCGACCAACCAGGAAACCCGGATGATCATCTCGGCTCGGGCTCAACACCGGAGGTTGCTGCGCACGATCGTCCGGATCCTGCGCCGGTTCCGTCCACCATCCGACGGTTCCCCGCCTCGGGTCCCACTCGATCTGCTCGATGAGCTCCTTACCGATCTGTCCGCCCACTTCGCCGAAGAGGAAGGCCCAGGCGGCCTGTACGAACGTTTGGACGGCGAGCCCACGCTTGCGACCGACGTCGCGCGGCTTCGTTCGGATCACGTTCACCTCGCAGCGTGGGGCCGCGTCGTTCGCGAACGCGCGGCGTGGGACGACGCGCCGCTGGAGGCCGCCGAACACGTGTCCGCCTTCCTTCGTGCACTCGGGGAACACGAGGCAAAGGAGGAGCAGCTCATTCGGAAGCTGATGGACCAAGATCGGGACGACTCGGGAAACCGCGAGTGCTGAGGAGAAACCAGGAGCAGAAGCGGATCTGATCCGACTCTTGGGGTTCCTGGGTCCTCCTTGTCTCCTTCGCTCCTTCCAACCGCGAAAGCGCCTGGATGCTCCACCACCTCTCGCTCGAGCTCATCGAGTCGCAGGACAGTCGATACAGCGCACAGGACCTGCGCGATGCACAGGGGCCTGACGTGCGGGCCTGGGTATCGGTCAGGGCTGGACCGCGAAGGACAGCGCGTTCGAGAGTTCGAAGCCCAGCGGTGCGGAGGGTGTCATGACCAACCACTGGAGGTAGGCGCCACTGCCGACGATTGCTGGGTTGGTTGGGAAGACAGCCGATAGCGACGCTTGCCCCGCGGGATCAACGAACGCCAGGTGACTGGTGTCGGGCGAGATGAGAACAAAGCAGCCGGGCTGACCCAGGGAAGCGAGATCGATCGGCAGGGGGACCCCCAGCCACGAGGTGTTGCTCGCGCCTTGCAGGAGGAACGACACGGCGAGTCCGGGCGCGCCGTCCAACGTGGCCGTGAACGGCTGCCCGAGGCGCGGAGGCCCGCCGGTGCCGATGACGAGCCCGTTGCATCCCGTGCCGAACATCGCGATCGCGGGCGGGCCGGGTACCGAGAACGAGGCCAGCCGCTCTTCCATCAGATGACCGAAGTGCGGGGCCTGCACGTCGGCAAGCGGATTGCCATGGCCATCAAGCGTCCACTGCTTGGCGTCGACGAGGAACCGGAACGCACGTCGATATACCAGGCGTGCCCGGACCTGGAAATTTCCCCCACCCAGCGGGAGCTGGAAGCTGTAGTGAGTGGTATCCGATGCCAGGGCGGCGATGCGGTTGTCGAAGGTGATGCCGGTCGCGTCGGTGAAGAACGTCGGCCCCTGCCCGCTGGCGTCGTGGTTCACCTTCGCGTAGAGCTTGCCCGGGAGTCCGCCGTAGTAGCCTTGGGCCGGATCTCCGACGCCGCCCAAGGCGTGCACGGATTGGCCTCCCGTATCGACGAGTTCGAGGTTGCCCTCCTCACGCCACGCCTCGACAAGCAGGATCATGTTCCGGACCGTGACCCCGGTTGGCACGTGGTGACCCGTGTGCTGATTCGTGATGGTGACATCGACCTCGGCCGACGTCGCCCCGAGTTGGGTCGTGATCGAGAGCTCGACTGCGTGCTCGAGGAACTCGGGCGTCGTGCCCTCGATGCGGTGGGAGCGGATGGTCGAGGGATCCCGCTGGGGTGGTTGGAAGGCGACTGCGACCGTGGTCGCGCCATACGACGGCATGTGGCAATCGACGCAAGTGGCAGCC
Organism: Planctomycetota bacterium; assembly: GCA_002687715.1. Classification (GTDB taxonomy): domain Bacteria; phylum Planctomycetota. The sequence goes on from NZBC01000219.1 coordinate 13,695, forward strand.
TGCGGGGACATCGGGTCGGCGTAGGGCGACGCCAGCCACTCGAGATACGTCGGCTCGGAAATGACTCCGTTCGGCTCCTCGAAGTTGCCGTTGGCATCCGGGTCGTTCTTGTCCTGGTGACAAGCGGCGCACACTTCGGCCGTCAGTTGGGGCTGGTAGGACGGCTCCATGAATCCCGGGACGTGGATGCTCGTGTCGCCCAGCACCCCGTACATCACCTGCTCTCCAGGGTTCGGGCGCGACCACTCCACGACGCCGCTCCAGATTCCGGGGAAGTTCGGGCGGGTCATATCGATGTCCGCGACCTTGTGACACACATCGCACGAGATGCCGTGCAGCGACGCCGGGGTGGCGCTGCCCACTGGCGACATCGGTACGTGGCCCTGTTCGATCCACGTCTCCGGCTCGTGGCACGCCGCGCACTCGGACGCCGGGTTGCCCGCGGCGTGGACTGAGTCGCGTGTGTACACGAACCCCCCCATGCCGCCGGCGGTACCGGTCCCGTCGTAGATGTCGTGCACCCAGGTATTGACCGCCCCGAGTGCCATCGGCGACTGCTCCCATTGGGAGAACTGGTCTGGGTGACAGACACCACAGTTGTCCGGGTCCACCGGTTGGTAGTTCGGGTCGTTCATCGGTGGAACCGGCACGAGCTGCAGCACCACCCCAGTGGCCGGCGGGTTCACGAAGGTCGACGCGTTGTAGTAACCCTTTGCGGCGGCCACGATCACCAGTCCCGTTCCGGTGACGCCTGGCAGTTGGAACTCACCTTGACCGTTGGTGATGTCACGGGTCGTCGTGGCTTGCAAAGTCACCCGAGCGTCCGGCTTGGGTAGTCCCGTCGCCGCATCCATGACCGTTCCAGACACCTGGGCAGAAACCGGAAGAACGAGCAGCAAGATCAGGATTGGAAGGCGAGACATGGTTCGGCAACTCCGGGACGAACGGGAATAGGAAGTCCGCCCCAATTCTAGGGACCCCGCGGGTCCCGGGTCCACGGCGGGATCGTCCTTCATGACGCTCGTCAGTTCGGGTCGAGTGGCGACAGGGGCGGGTGCTGCGCCGATCCGTCCGCGAACCGCTCCGCGGACGTTGGCATCTGCAGTCGAAGCGGCCAGCGATCGCCTCAGGCGATCTGGCCGCCGTCGACGACCAGAACGTGCCCGGTCACGTGCCGTGCGAGCTCGGACAGCAGGAATACGACCGGGCCCGCGACGTCCTGTGGGACACCGAGGTGCCCGAGCGCCGTTTCGCTGCAGGCGCGCTCGCGCGCCGAGTCCGAGAGCGTCTCCGTCATCGCGGTGAGGATCATCCCGGGAGCGATGGCGTTGATGCGAATGCCCTTGCGTCCGAGCTCGCGTGCGCCGGTTCGCACGAGTCCGATGACTCCGGCCTTGGCGGCGGAGTAGTTCGACTGTCCGAATCGTCCGCGGAGGCCGTTGATCGACGTGATCTGGACGATGACCCCTCGCCCCGTCTCCGCCATCCGCCGCGCCGCGGCGCGCTGCAAGTTGAAGGCGCCCGTCAGGTCGACGTCGATGACATCGCGCCACTCCTCGTCGGTCATCTTCATCAGCGTTCGATCTCGCGTCAGCCCGGTTGCGTTCACGAGGCCGTCGAGGCGTCCGGAACGTTCGATGACCGCATCGAGGCCCGCGTCGACGGAGTCAGGATCGCAGACGTCGGTGCGGATGAACGACGCGTCCGTGGGGCCGGGCCGCGGTTCCAACGAGAGATCCCAGGCGTAGGCACCTCCTTCGCGGAGTGCGGCCAGAACCGCCGCGCCGATCCCACCCGAACCCCCGGCGACTGCGACGACCATGCCGTCGATACCGGGTAGATCGGCCGCAGTGGTCATGCGCGTGCCGTCCGGGCCGCCAGTACTTCGTGCCTGAACGCGCCGAAGATGGCGGCGCCGATCGCGCCAGCGTGAATGCTCTGCGGATGCGGCCGCACCTCGAACGGGAGCTCCTGGTCCTGCACGATCTCGGAGATCGCGGCGACGAGTCCGTCGTCCTGCGCGAGGCCGCCGGTCATGACGACGATCCCATCACTCCGGGAGGCCTTGAGCAGCTTCACCAATCGGCCGGCCATGCTCAGGTGGATGCCCTTGAGGATGTTCGGGATGGAGATCCCTCGTGAGACCATGTTGATGACGTCCGTCTCGGCCAGGACCGCGCAGATGTTGCTGCAGGTCTCGGGATCGTCAGCGCTGCGCGACAAAGGGCCGACCTCGTCGAGTGCGACGCCCAGATAGCGACTGATGTTCTCGACGAACTGCCCCGAGCCGGACGCGCACTGCGAGGTCATGCGATAGGTCAGCACCTTGCCCCGCCCGTCCATCTTGATGGCCTTGCCGTGGAGGGCGCCGACGTCCAGCACCGCACGCGCTTCCGGCACGAGATGCACGCCGCCCCGCGCGTGCGCCGTCATCGAATAGAAGTGTCCCCGACGGAATTCCACGAGGTCGCCCTCGCCGGTCGTGGCGATGTACTCGACGTCGTCCTCACCGAGACCGGCGGATGCGAGCGCGGCTTGGTACGCGCCGGGAATGACCGCCTTGACATCGCGGCGCCGCAGCCGCTCCGCATGCGTGGTCAGCACCTCGCCTTCTTGCGCATCGCCATCCCAGATCGCGATCTTCAGTGTGCTGCTGCCGACATCGAGGCCCGCAGTGACGGTCATGCGACCTCCTTCTCGCCCTCGGCATGACGTCTGGCGAACAACGCGGCCCCGAGCGCTCCGGTGTAGATGGAGTCAGGGCTTATGTTCAGGTGTCGCTCTCCGTAGTTCTCCTGGACGAGGCATTCGAGCGCTTTGACGGCAGCCTCGTTGTTGGCGACGCCGCCCGTGAAGGTGAACTCGTCCCGGATGCCCCCGGAACGAGCGAGGAGTGACATCGCCCGGAGGATCATGGCCCGGTGCAGGCCGCCGAGAATGTCCTCTCGGCGCTGGCCGATCGCCAGGCGGTCTCGTAGCTCGGCCCCCGCGAACACCGTGCAGGTGGAGTTGATCTTGACCGGCGTCTTCGCTCGCAGCGCCATCGGTCCCAGGTCCTGTACGCCCATGTTCATCTCGTCGGCGATGTAGCCCAGGTAGCGTCCGCACCCGGCGGCGCACCGGTCGTTCATCTGGAAGCTCTCCACGATTCCGTCAGCGTCCACTTGGATCGCTTTGGTGTCCTGACCACCGATGTCCAGGACCGTCCGGGTCTCGGGGAACATGGCGTGCGCTCCGAGGCCGTGACAGAGGATCTCTGACCGGATGTTCTCCCGGGGGAACGGCAGCCGGGCCCGTCCGTAGCCCGTGCCGACGACGCAGGCTTCCGTCAGCGTTTCGCGGGCGACATCCTCGAGTTGCGCACGCAGTGCGGCGCTACGAATGTCGTCGAGGGAGCCTCCCTCGAGTGCGTCCCCCATGGCGCACATCACGTTGCTTTCGAACGTGACCTCCGGCACGTGGTTCTCGACGCCGATGATCGACTTGTCGTACAGGCCCATCATGAGGTCGAAGGGGACAGAGCGTTCGCGGCAGCAGGGTTCCATGATCTCCAGGAGGCGGCTGCCGGCGAGGTCGCGGAAGAAGTTCGAACGGCGCGCTCCTGTCTCCGAGAACAGAGCCCGCGTTTCGCTGCGCAGTGTTGCGAACGACGACTCGAGGACGCCTTGTGCCGCGTCTCGCACCTTGCTGAATCTCGGACCCGTGAGGTGTTCGGTGCACGCCGCCTGCAGGTCGTCGAGCTGCCCCGAATACTGCTCTCGGCGAAACCCGAGCTCGAGACGCTGCATGATCCCGTCCCGGGCCCCCGCGGCCACGGACTCGAACGCGGCGCGGGATCGAAACAGGTTGAATCGGCTGTCGATCAGCGCCTCATTGCGCGCGACCGCGCATGCGACGTCGTAGTTCGACCGGCTGTTGGTGATGCCGCGGCCGAGGACCCGACCATCCTCATCGAGGACGATGGCCTTGGTGGTCGTGCTGCCGAGGTCGATTCCGATGACCCCCCTCATGACGCCTGTACCTGTTTCTGGGCCAGCATCTGGAAGTAGGACTCGAGCCGGTTCTTGACGTTGGACGCCGAGAAGTACCGGGGGTCGACGAGGTCCGTCTCGACGAATGCGCCGGGGATTCCCGTGCGCTCCTCCACCTCGCGCAGGATGAGGAGCTGGCCGGCGGAGAACGAGTTGCAACTCTTGATGCTGTTGATGAGGAAACCGTCCGCCGAGTAGTCCTCTACGTACTTGGAGATCATGTCGGTGCGCGTGGGCAGGTTGAGGTTCGTGTAGCAGCCCAGGCAGTACTCGGCGAGCGTCTCGAACGGCCGGTCCGGGTCGTGGCGGAATCCGCGGTCATAGACGCCGCCGACCTTCGTGTACGTGCTCGCGACGACGACGGCGCCCTCCTCGTGGAACATCCTCCAGAACTCGCGGAAGTGGGTCCAGTTCGGCGGGCCCTCGACGACGAGCCGGAACCGCTCCTTCTCGAGCGGACCCTCGGGCGTGATCGGGCCGGCGCCCACGCGCATGCGCTCTTGGACTTCCTCCCGGAGCTCGCGGTAGTAGGCCTCCGCCTCCCGGGTCCCACGGAACGCGGTGAAGATGGGCCCGATGTAGTACACGCCGCCGAAGTACGCGTCGATAGGGGAGGGCCGGTGCTTCGCCGACTCCAGCACGGTCACGAGATCGTCCTCGGCGCGCGCCGAGGACGCGAGCAGGTCCTTCAAGCGGTCGATGTCGAATGCCTGACCGGTGACCTCTTCGAACTTCGGGATCACGTCTTCCCGGAGCTGCCGGATGACGTACTCCCGCATGTCGTCGGTGATCTCGCCGTCGCCTTGATACGGCACGTGGAGCATGGCGACCGGGCAGTCGTATTCCTCGCGGAGGAGCTCGAACCACTTCATGAAAGTGAAGCAGCCGGTGTACGAGAGCAGGAGCAGGTCTGGAGGGGGGATGTGCTCACCGGTGGGTCCGATGTTGCCCTTCTTCAACATCCCGATGTCGCACTTGACGTAGGTGCAGACGTCCTCGGAGTGCCCGTGCCGCTCGGCCTCTGCGATGTACCCGGCCGATTTCTTGCGCATGCCTGATTGAAGGGCGTTGATCTCCGGGTGTACCGGGAGGCAATCGAATGACAGCATCAGCTCGGTGAGGTTGCCGGGCACGAATGTGTACACGACTTTCTTGCCTGATTCGTGCGCCGTCGTGAGCTTCTTGAAGTGTTGGGAGATCATCTCCTTCTGGCGGGCCATCGACGGTTCTTTGTGTACGGAGGGCGCGGTCATACGGAACTCCAGAGCTTGACGGAGTCGGAGAAAGTGCCGGCCTGTTCCCGGATCGGCTGAAGCTGCCCCGTGTTCTCCGAGTACTTGAAGGCGGTCGAGGGAATACCCGCTGCCTCGACCGCCTTCTGCAGCATGGGTCGCTCGAGCAGGGCAGGGTCGCAGAAGCTGGGTGCGGCGAAGATGATCCCGTCGGCGTCGCGGCGTCGCACGCATTCGATGAGATCCTGCCCCTTGGTCCCGGCGTGGGGCTCGTAGCGGGCCGGGTTGGCGATACCTTGCTCGAGGAACGCGGTCACCAACGCGTCGACCGGATCGCCCGGTCGCGCGACGTCTTGCGCGAACCATCGGTTCACGAGCATGAAGTCGTCATCGACGACGTAGCATCCGGCTCGCTCCAGCGTGCGGATGAGGTCGAGAGGAGGTTGCTCGCAGAACGCACCGGAAACGACGACCCGGCTGTTGTCGCGTTCGGGGCGATCGTCCATCTCCGCGGCAGCCAGGTACTCACGCACGAGGTCGTTGTGCGCTTCGACCGGCAGCACCATTCCAGCCCGTTGCACGAGATAGACCTCCGACGTCGGAACCAGCCAGGGCACGGCGGATCGACGGTCGTAGAGCTCGCGGATCAGGCGCCGGTTCTCGTCGTAGAGTTCGATCGAGTGCTTCAGCGCGTCGTCGGTCACGGGCCGTCCGGCGATGCCCCCCAGGTCGTCGATCAGCTTGCGGAGCTCCGTCCGGAAGAACCGTCCGCCCCGGTCCGGTTCGAAGTTCTGTGGGACGTCGACGTACCGGACGTAGGTGTCCGGTCGCAGCAGCTGCCACATCCCGGAGAGGTTGCGGACGATGTCGCAGATCGATGGAAACAGGCACCCGTCCAGGAAGTCGAGGTTGCCTTTCAGCACGAGCTCGATGACCGAGCGCGGTAAGTGACAGATGTAGCTCTGAAAGAACGCGTCACCGCGAATGATCTCGAGCTTGTCGCCGCCGCCGAGGATCCCCACCGGCAACATCCCCGCGGCGTGGATGATCTCCCTTGGCACCCACATCGGGAGATAGCCGATGGCGTGGCGGCCGGGCGCCTCTTCCTTCCACGCGCGGCAGGCTGAGAACTCCAGGTCCTCGTAGAGCTCCTCGCACGTCGTGACGATGTCGGCGACGCGGCTCATCGGTCGCTCCATTGCGGCCGACGTTTCTCGAGGAACGCCCGGAGGCCCTCGACGGCATCGTCGGTAGCCATCAGTTCGTTCAGATAGAGATGCTCCATCTCGTCCAGCTCCGCTCGCATGCGTTCGTGGAGTTCCCCGCGTGCTGCGCGGACGGCGTAGCGCAGGCCGACAGCGCTCTTGCCCGCGAGGTGCTGGTCGAACCAGTCTTGCGCTGCGGCCGTCGGGTCTTCCACGATAGCGTCGGCGAGCCCGATGTCGACGGCTTCGGACGCAGGTACGGAGCGACCGGTGATCAGGAGGTCGTCGGCCCGCGCCTGCCCCACCCGCGCGGGGAGCACGATGGACGCCACCGGAGCGAAGACGCCGAGTTTGATCTCCGGTTGGCCCAGGTGGGCATCGTCCGACACGAACACCCGATGGCAGAACGTGGCCAGCTCGCACCCGGCGCCGAGTGCGTGTCCCCGGACGGCAGCGAGGACCGGGACCGCGAGCGACATGAGGTCACGGAACAACCCGTGGAACCCGGCGAGCATCTCTTCGACCTGGTCGGGGAGGTGCTCCTCTACGGAAGCGCCGAAGGAGAAGTTCGGACCCTCGTGGTCGAACAGGATCGCCCGGAGCTCACTCTGGCCCATGGCATCTTCGAGCACGGTCCGGATCTCTTCGAGCATCGCGGAGTCGAGGATGTTTGCCGGGGGCCGCGACAGCACGATCCGGAGCAGGCGTCCGTCTCCTTCGAGACTCGCTGCAACGTGATCGCGGGTGGTGTTGGCTCGACGATGGGGGAACGGCGGAGACATCACTCCTCTCCTCGTGGCTGTATCTCGTCGGTGAGGCGGTCGTCGAACGTCCGGCCTTCGGCGACCGCGCGACGCAGGGCAACGAAGTCGACCTCCCGGTTGCCGCGAGGGCCCTCGTTGAAGGCGCGGAACCCCGCCTTGGCCTCGGTGGTCATGTTGAGTGCGAGCCAGGCCCGGTTGGATTCCCGGTTGCGGTCCCAATGCTCGAGCTTGTGCTTGCGTACGGACTCGACGGTCTTGGTCAGGCAGCCGGGCATTGTGAGCAACAGCTGGCCGCACAGGCGTTCCACGACCGCGTCGAGTGGAGCGAGATCGACCTCGCCACTACGGATGAGTTCGCGTCCGGCCCGGAGAGCGTCTCCCGTCCGGGGCGTGCCGTAGACGATTCGCCCTCCGTCGAGCCACCGGTCGGTGACGACGGTGGGATTCGCCACCACTTCGCCGTCTACCTGGAGCACCGGCACCACCTCGGTGAGGAGCCCGTAGCGCTGGGCTTCGTACGCGGTCCACGTCTCGCACAGTGTGCAGGATTGCATGGCCCGCTCCACGCCTACGAACGCGGGGAGGAAGTCGGTGGAGCCGCCGTCCGGCGCGGAGCCGTGTTTTGGACCGGCCTGACCGAAGACCGCGAGATCTGACGAGACGCTGAAGTCGCACGCCATGCCGATCTCCTGGCCCCCCGCGATCCGCATCCCGTTCACCCGGCAGATGACCGGTTTGTCGCAGCCCAGGATGGCCGAGACCATGTCGTTGAAGAGCCGCATGTACTGGCGGTACTCCTCCGGTCTGCCAGCGTAGTACTCCGCGTATTCCTTGGTGTTCCCGCCCGTGCAGAACGATCGGGATCCCGCACCCGTGAACACCACCGCGACGACGTCCCGCTCGCAGGAGGCGCGGCGGAAGCCGAGGATCACGGCCTTGACCATTTCCGTCGTGTACGAGTTGTGCTGGGCCGGGTTGTCGAGCGTGATCCAGACGTTGTAGAGGTCCGGTGCGATCGCTCCGTCCGGCATGCGGGCCGGTCGCTTCTCCCAGCGGACGCTCTCGCCCGCCGGGTCGTGACTGTCAAGGGTGTGGTTGCTCAGCGTGAGTGTCATGGCATCGGGTTCGTTCATGGGACCAGGACCGGGCGGCGGTCCAGGGAATGGGAACGGGCGGCCGCCAGCACCTCGTTCACCTCGCTCATCGGAAACTCCTGGATGAACGGTCCGATCTTCACGCTCCCGTCGCGCACGAGCTTCAGGACCGGTGGATAGAGTTCGGGCAGGCAACCCCAGTTTCCCTCGCACGTCGCATCGAAGGCCATCAGGTTGGAGAGGCGGACGCTCACCGGGTCGCGCGTGAACCCGACGATGCTGAGCCACGCACCGTGATTGAGGAGCGAGAACGCGGTGGCCTGGCCGGCCGTGGTTCCCGAGCACTCGAAGATCCGCCAGCACGTTTGGGGGAGGCCGCGCTCTTTTGCGAACGCACGCACGGTCTTCTTGAGGTCACGGGGCGTCATCGCCGAGGGATCGACCGCGAGGTCGACGCCGAACTCGGTCATGCGGGCGAGTCGGTCCGCATCCACCTCGATGCCGAATACGACCGCACCCTGCGCTTTCGCGATCTGGGCACAGAAACCGCCCACGCCGCCCAGGCCGACCACCACCGCGACCTGTCCCGGCTGGAGGTCCGAGCGCCGGACCGCTTGATAGGGCGTGGAGATTGCGTCGGCGATGACCGAGAGCTGTCGGAGCTCGGACTCGTCGCACGGTCCATCGACCGGACACAGTCCGTCGGCGGGAACGATGAGGTGGCTCGCGAACCCGCCGTGGATGTCGTTTCCGGGCATCCGCTGATGGGGGCAGATCGAACCTCGTCCCGTCTCGCACGCGGTGCAATGACCGCACGGCATCACCGCCGGGACCACGACGAGGGCGTCGTTCCAGGTCGACGTGTCGGCCGCGGTGGCCACGACCCGTCCGGAGACTTCATGCCCCAGCGTCAGGGGAAGCTCGTGGCGAGGTCGGACTCCGTCGTACAGGAAGCCGATATCCGTGTGGCAGAGCCCGCAGGCCGCGACCTCGACGACGACTTCACCCGTCCCCGGCTCGAACGTGGGTACCTCGACCCGCTCGAGTGGTTGCTCAGGCTCCCGCATTTCCCAGCGATATCCCTGGACCATGGATTCTCCCTATGGCGGTGCTCCGCCCGGCGGTTCCTTAGCAATCCGCGGGCCTGGGTCGTGGGGCAACGGCGGTCTGGTGCGCGAATGGTCCGAGCAGCATCACCGGCGTGGAGGATTCCCCACTCTCGCACCAGGCGCGGGGGAATCCCCACCGGCTCGGCGAGGTGAGGGGCGAACCTGACCGCCCTGGACGCGTTGCTTCGGATAGAAAGGACGTCCGATGAGAAACCTCGTCGTCGCGATCTTCGTTCTGGGTCTCATCGTCCTCGGCTGGCTGCTGCTGCGGGAGGAGGGCGCAGTGGAGGATGACCCGGGGCGAGCTGCCCCGGCGAGTGTCATCCCGGATCCCGCACCGGATCCCGTCGCTCCGGGGGCGCCGATCTCTTCCGTTCCCTTCGTCGAGCCACGAGTGCCGGAGGACCTGACGCCGGATGAGACGACCGGGCCGACGATCGAGGTGCAGGTGCTCGAGAAGGAGACGGGCGCGCCGGTCGCCGATGCGGAGGTGGTGGTCACCTCCATGTCGGCGTACCTGGCGGCAGTTCGTACGCTGCGGACCTTCCACGGTTCTCCCGCGAGCCGGCGTGCCCGTCGCCGACTGGGGCGGGCCGAGAACACCGGCGAGGATGGCATCGTTCGCGTCGCCGTGCGCGGCGACGGTAAAGGCGCACACTGGGTCGAGGCCCGAAAGGGCGATCTCTGGGACTTCCGCTACCTCATCCGGATCACGAAGGAACCCGTGGTCCTCTCGCTGGTTCGCGACCAGCTTCTCCGGGTGCGGGTTCGCGGTCACGGGGGACGTCCCCGATCCGGCGTACCCGTCGCCGTGCGACGCGCGAGCGGGCCCCGCCGTTTCTCCTTCAAGAAGACGGAGACCGAGCCTCCCGCGGGAATCGCGACCTTCGAGCACATGCAGCGTCGGTTCGCGCAGGGAGACGGCTGGCATGCGACTTTCGCGTTCCCGATGATCGATCCCCCGGGCGTGCCCGTGGACGAGGGGCAGCTCCCGGCGGAGCCGATTGATCTCGCGCTACCCGGCGCGGGTTCGCTGGACGTCACCGTGCGGGATGGCGGCGGGCGGCTCGTCGACGGCGAACGGGATGGGTTTCGAATCGTAGTGGAGGCGTTCGCGGGGCCGGAGGAGCGGGAGCCGCTCTGGCCGGACGGTCCGACGTCGAAACCGGAGTTGCGGCAGGGAAGGGCCCGGGTGCCCTGGCTCGGACTCGGGTTGTTCCTGCGCGTCACCGCGGAGTCGACGAAGGCCAAATCGGGGCGCAAGCCCGTGGTCGTGACGCTCGCGGGACCGCGCACCGATGGCGACGTCGTCGCGTGCACTCTCGAGGTCCCCTTCGAGGCCGCGCCCTCGGCGGTGGTCGTCGGCCGCCTCGTGCGCCGGGACGGGACGCCGTGGTCACGTACCGAGATCTGGGCGTGGTCGCGTCTCGTCCCGTACCGACCGGACACGCATCAAGAGACGATCACCACCACGGGGGATGGCCGGTTCCGCCTCCTGGTCCGGGACCCGATTCCAGAGGGCGGCTCGCGCCGCATCCGGCTGACCGTTCGCGGACCTGAGGGGAACGGGACGGTAGGCTGGCTCGACCTCTCCCGCGCGCTGTCCGCGGGGCCGAACGATGTTGGGGACGTCGTCCTCGATCTCGGCGAGCTCCTCGTCGGCGGCCAGGTCGTCGACGACACCGGCCGCCCCGTGGAAGGGGCCAGATACTCCGTCGGGATGCTGGTCGAGAAGAACGGCAAGGAGTACTGGCCCGACGTCAGAGTGTCCGGTGATCCGCTCACTGACGACCAGGGTCGGTTCGCCGTCTACACCGTCACGGGAGATCCGCTGCCGACCACCGCACTGCGGTTCCGCGCGCGCCATAGCGGGTTCCTCTCCGGAGAGCGCGTTCCGTTCTCGATCGGAACGCGCAGCCTGCACTACGTCATCGAACGTGCAGGTGGCCTGGCCGGCTCGGTCGTCCTCGCGAGCGGGCAGGCGCCGGAGGACTTCAAGATCACCATCTGGCGCGGCAAATCCCCTTCGTGGGCGGAGGTGCGGACCGACGGATCGTTCGAGAAGTCGGCGTTGCGCGCGGGCCGGGTCGACGTGACGATCGAGCTGCTCACCGGCACCTACGACGGCGCTCCATCGAAGAAGGTCAAGGACCTGGAGATCGTGGCCGGGGTGGTGACCCGGGACCCTCGACTGCAGAACGTCCGCCTCGAATCCGACGTCAAGAAGGTCGCCCTCACGCTCGTGGACCGGACGGGGGCGCCGGTGGGCCGGGCCCGCGTGGAGGTGCTCGGCGACGCGAACCCGCGTGCGACGTACTCGGATGGCAAGGGTCGGGTGGTGGTGCGCTCGAAGACGCTGCCCTTGGATTGTCGGATCACGGCGTGGGGGTTTCGGCGGCGAGTCGTGCGGGACGTGCGAGCCGATCGCCGGGTGGTCCTCGATCGTGGTCTGGACGTTCGGATCATCACCAGCGTCCAGACCAAGGGCAGCGATCCCGAGTATCTCCTGGGTGCGCAGGTCGTTCGCGTCAAGCCGAACGGAATGCACGAGTACGTCTTCGCGCGGATCTCCCCGGCTCGCGGCACGCTCTTCGACGCGAAGGGCCGGCTCAAGTTGCGATTCCCGGAACCGGGGACGTTCCGGATCGATCCGTACCTGGTGGTGATCGGCCCCGTGGCCAGCGGAGGCAGCATCGGCATGAAGCCGGTTCCGGAGATCACGGTTCGAGACGTCCCCGGTCCCCAGACATTCCGCATCGACATCCCGCAGGAGCTCGTGAACAGCGCGATCAAGAAGCTCCGTTGATTCGACTTCCTCGTCAGTCCGCTTCGATGACGTCGCGCGCCCACGCGAGCGCGGCCATTGCGCCCGGGAATCCGACCGTGGGCACGAGCAGTAGGAGCGCGTGGTAGATCTCGTCCTCGGTGACGCCGGCGCGCAGTGCCTTGCGGACGTGCGCGTGCAGACCTCCTTCGAGTCGTGCAGCTCCGGAGATGCAGACCTTCAGGAGGGCTCGGGTCTTGTCGTCCAGGGGGCCGGAGCCGTGGACGCTCGTTCCCAGGGCTTCGTAGCCGGCCGCGGCGTCGGGGAAGCGGTCCTGGAACCAGAGAAAGTGGGACGGGACGTCGCTCATCGGTGCCTCCGGTGATTGGAGTGGGATCGGTGGAAGGGGCGTGGGCTGTCTCTCAGCCCCACGGGGGGAGTCTACGGGCAGCTGGAGGTCGAGGGCCACGACCGACCGGCCATACTCCCGAGTCGGCAGGGTTCCAGCAACGTGATTCGGCGGCCCTGAGTCTCGACGAGCTTCTGCGCCCGAAACGCCGACAGCACGCGGATGAACGTCTCGGGCGCCATTCCCGCGAGCCCCGCCAGATCCTGGCGACTCAACTGGGGTGAGACGGTGGTGGTCCCGCTGGCAGCGGCGAGCTCCACCAGAACGGACGCGGCCCGGGCCCGAGCGGTCATGAGGCCGAAGTCGCGCAGCCGTTCGTTCAGTTGCAGGATCTGGAACGCGAACCCGTCGAGCATCACCCGTACGAACGGAGCGGGCAGGCCGCCATGAATCGGAAGGCGCCGGACGCGGGAGCACTCCGCGGCGACGACGGTCGCGCGAGACACCACCCCGGTGAGCGCCTCCATTCCGCACCACGCACCGGGCCGCAGCACCTGGGTGACGATCAGGCGGTCGAGGTGATCGCGTTTGCGGACGAGCAGGGAGCCAGCTTCGATGCGCCAGACGGAGGCGATCGGCTCGCCGACGCTGAAGAGCGCCTCTTCCGGTTCCAGCGTCGCCTCCTCTTCGAGGGGCAGAGCATCGGAGATGCCGCAAAGTTCGAAACAATCAGGCCGGGACGCCGGGGGCTTTCCGTCTTCGCCCTCCGGGGCCGGCCTCGGGCCGGTCGGTGGCATCATGGTCTGGAGCCTCGTCGGGGTATGCACATGGGACTCCAGTGCAAGCGTCATGCCGGGATCGCCGGTGCGCCTCTGACGGCGCGACTCAGGCCGGAGTTGGTGAAACTTCCGCGCTGGCTGGGAGATTCTCCCCGCGGGAGGGGCGAGGCACGCGGATTGCGGCCCGGCCCCGTGATCTCTCGCACCAGGAGAACCCAGCCGTGCCGAAGGAAGGTCGCTTCCATACGTTGATCGAGCCGTTCCGGATCAAGGTCGTCGAACCGATCCGCCTGACTACGCGGGCGAAGCGTCGAGGCTGGCTGGAAGCAGCGGGATACAACCCGTTCCTGCTCCACGCCGATCAGGTGCTCATCGACCTGCTCACCGACTCCGGAACGAGCGCGATGAGCCAGGACCAGTGGGCGGGCGTCATGCGCGGTGACGAGTCCTACGCTGGTGCGAGGAGCTGGTTCACGTTCCGCGACACGGTGCGTGAGATCACTGGCTTCGAGCACGTGATCCCGGTTCATCAGGGGCGCGCCGCGGAGCGCATCCTGTTCTCGACGACGGTCAAGCCCGGGCAGCGCGTTCTCAACAACACCCACTTCGACACCACGCGCGCGTCCGTCGAAGCGGCAGGAGGCACCGCCGTCGATCTGCCGTGTGCGGAGGCGAGTGATCTGGAGTCGGAGTATCCGTTCAAGGGCAACCTCGATCTCGGGCGCACTCGGGCCGAGCTCGAGACCCATGGCCGGGATGGCATCGCGCTCGTCATGATCACGGTGACCAACAACTCCGGAGGGGGTCAGCCGGCCAGCCTCGAGAACGTGCGCGCTGCGTCCGAGCTGGCTCACGAGTTCGGCGTTCCATTCTACCTGGACGCGTGCCGGTTCGCTGAGAACGCGTGGTTCATCAAGCAGCGTGAGCCCGGCCAACAGGATCGGGCGGTGGAAGCCATCGCCGGTGACCTGTTCGAGGCGGCCGACGGTTGCACCTTCAGCGCGAAGAAAGACGCACTGGCGAACATCGGCGGGTTCCTGGCTACCCGCGACCCCGACCTCGCGTCCCGGGAGCGGAATCTGCTCATCCTGACGGAGGGCTTCCCGACCTACGGCGGCATGGCGGGTCGCGATCTCGAGGCCGTTGCGCAAGGGCTGCGCGAAGTCCTCGACGAGGACTATCTCGACTACCGGGTGGGGTCGGTCGCCTACGTCCACGCGCGTGCTCGCGCTCACGACGTCCCGCTCCTGTGTCCGGCCGGCGGACATGCAGTCTACATCGACGCTCGGCGGTTCCTGCCCCACGTTCCATTCGAGGAGCTCCCCGGGATCGCCGTGGCCGGCGCGCTGTACGAGGACGGTGGCATTCGCGGCGTGGAAATCGGAACTTGCATGTTCGGGAGCACCGATCCGGAAACGGGGCGGGAGAAGCCTCACGTCCAGGACCTGGTCCGTCTGGCCGTTCCGCGCCGCGTCTACACCCAGAGCCACATGGACTTCGTCGTGGAAGTGCTCGCCCACACTCACGCACGACGCGAGGACATCGGCGGCCTGGCGTTCGTGCATCAGCAGGCGCCGCTGCGTCACTTCACGGCGCGGTTCCGGCGTCTCTAGCTCGAGCACTTGCCAGGACGCGGACCTCCAGCGTCGCTCTGGGCCGAGCGCAGCCCGGATTGCGGTTGATTCAAGCCTCTCCAGGTCCGCGCAGACTGCGAAGCCGGCCCGGACGCAGAGCGGACCTGGAGGTCCGCCTCCCGGGGGATCTGAGGGCCGCTAGCCGACGACGCCCAGCACCCGCGACCGGAAGCCGACGCCGAGCGTGTCGGCGAGGAGTTTGACCGCGTGGATATCGACTCCTTCGAGGCCGTCGATCGCGGTCACGTCGACCTTGGGGAGGTTGCTCTTCGCCTCGCAGATGAACTCGAGGGTCGCTTCAAAGGCGTTGGTGATACCGGGGCGCATGATGCGTTCGTAGGTCTCCGCATCGGCCGCGTTCAGAGACACGCTGACCGCGTCCACGAGGCCCTGCAACTCCAGAGTGATCTCCCGCCCCTGGAGGACTGAGCCGTGTCCGTTGGTGTTCAGGCGTACCCGGATTCCGCGGTGCTTTGCTGCCGCGGCTACCGCGCGGAGGACGTCTGGCCGCAGGGTGGGTTCGCCGAATCCACAGAAGACGATCTCGTCCGGCGTCCAGGTCCGGAACTCCCGCTCGAGAGCTTCCAGATAGTCGTCGATGGGAGGAACGTGATCGAGGTCCAGACGGTGGTCGCGGACTACGGGTCGATCCTTCCGGGAGCAGAAGATGCAGTCGGCCGAGCAGGCGGACGTCACGTTGACGTACAGGGCGTCACGGATCCGGTAGACGAGAACGGGAGGCACGCGCTTCGACGATGCACCTACCGTGCCTGATCGGTGCGCGCTCAGGCCTCGAACGCGGGTCGCCGCGCCCAGGCCCTCCGGCCGCCCCGACGACCGACGAGCCACCATGCGAAGAACGTCGTGGTGAGGACGCGACACCAGAACGGGAAGCTCTCGGGGAGTGTTCCGCGGAGGTCGACCAGCATGCCGTCTCCGGGGAGGGGGCCGAACCCGAACAGCGCGGGAACGCGATACCAGTAGTAGCAGGCGATTGCCGCGGCTGCGAAGATGCGGACAAGGAACCGTCGTACGTCTCCGTGAACCCAGGGCAGGATCGCAGCGAACGCGATGAGCGTTACCAGGCCCGCTCCGAGCGGAATCCCGTAGGCGACGTCGAGATGCCGCCACCCTTCGATGCCGCGCCAGTCCGGAACGTGAAACCAGCCCCAGACGAAGCCGGGGAACGCCCCGATCATGAGGAACCCGGCGATCCGCTGCGGGCGACCGCTGTTGACGTCGAGGAGCGGGTCGGCGCCCGGGGTGGAGTCCGGGCACATCGAGACGCAGCGGGCGCACTCGGTGCAATGTGCGTTGTCGAAGGTGAAGGCGGGCTCCGATCCGTAGAGCCTCTCGACCCCATGGACCGGACAGAGTCCGGAGCACCACGCGCTCTTCCATTCGAAGTGGGTGCCCAGGTTCGCAGACAAGATGGCGATGAGGATCAGGGTAATGGCGGTGCCCGCGCTACTCGTGTCCAGGATGACGTGGCGAAGCGGGACGATCAGGAACAGGAGGATGACCCCGCCGAGGAGCAGCCGGCCTTGGGCCTGCCGCGACAGCTGCCGACGGTTCGAGAACCCCACGTGACGTGCGACCAACGCGGTCGACGCGAGTGGACAGACGTTGCGCCAGAGCCCGGGTGCTACGGCGACCAGCACGGGGGCGACGGGAATCAGGATGTTCCAGAAGGCATGCAGGCCCGCAACCGGCCAGGCCAGCAAGAGCACGACCAGCCCCAGCCCGATGGTCCACACGAGGCCCTGAAGGAGTCGCCAGCCTCTTGGATGATTCTCGGAGTTCTGGGTCAAAGTCACCTCCCCACCCGCAAGGCGAGTGCCAACGTCCTGGGTTTCGCCGCGGTCCATCCCCCGCACTCCGCATGCCGTGGGTGAGGGACACGGCTGACCGCTGTCAGTTCCTGACGTGGTACTCGGCGACCTTGCGGAAGTGGTGGCCGTAGATCGCGAGCGTGACGGCCAGCGGGATGTGCTCGCGGCAGCGGATGAACGTCCAGACCAGCAGCCCCCAGTACTGGAACCGCTCTCGGCCCACGATCCCGAGGCGCAAGGACGATCGAAGGAACGCCAGCAGATCACCGCCGGTCACCCGCGCACGGTGGGCGGGGGAGGGGTAGTCGCGGAGGAACGTGCGAACGCGGCGGTAGTAGTTTCGGGGAGTGTAGATGTGGTCGAGGACGCGCCGGTATCCCAGGCGCAGGTGGGACGCGTCCATCGTGGTCAGGATGTTCGTCGTGCCATCGACGTTGTCGCCGCTCGTCTCGCCGGTCAACCGTCCCTCTTCCTTCATGCGATCGAACAGTGCGGTCCCCGGGAGTGCCTGGAGGATTCCCACCATCGCGGTGACGATTCCGCTCTGTTGAATCAGTGCGATGAGCCGTTCGAACACGGGAGGAGTGTCGTGGTCGAACCCGAGGATGAACCCACCCTGGACCTGGAGTCCGGACCGGTGAACCCGGCGGATGTCCTCGACGAGGTCGCGACCGCGGTTCTGCGTCTTGCCGCACTCCTCGAGATTACGCTCCTCCGGACTCTCGATGCCGATGAAGACCTGGTCGAAACCCGCTGCGACCATCATCCGCATGAGGTCCTCGTCGTCCGCCAGATCGATCGATGCTTCGGTGTGAAACGAGACCCCGCGCTTGCCGTCGCGCCACCTGATGAGGGCGGGTAGGAGCTCGGACTTGAGCTCCTTGCGCCGGCCAATGAAGTTGTCGTCGACGAAGAAGACTGCGCCGCGCCAACCCAGCGCGTAGATGGCGTCGAGCTCGGCGACGACCTGGTCGCACGACTTCGTCCTCATCCGGCGACCCAGCATCGAGGTGACATTGCAGAAGTCGCACGCGAACGGGCAGCCGCGCGAGTATTGAAGGCTCAGCGTCGAGTAGTGCCGGGTCTTGGCAATCGTCCACCGGGGCGGAGGCGTCGTACGTAGATCCGGATACTCCCCGGCGTGGTACACGCGGCCGGCACACCCGCGCTCGAAGTCGGCGAGAAAGCGAGGCAGGGTGATCTCGGCTTCGTCGAGAACGAGGTGATCGACGTCGTCGAAGCCCTGGTGCTCGGTCGTGAACAGGGGCCCCCCAGCCACGACCTTCAATCCGTGGTCCTTGCATCTCGCGATCAGGCCCCGGGCGGACTCCCGCTGCACGGTCATGGCGCCGATGAACGCGATGTCGGCCCCCCGAAGATCCTCGTCGCGGAGCTTGCTCACGTTGGTGTCTACGAGCTGAAGGTCCCAGTCGTCCGGCAGCATGGCCGCAACGGTCAGCAACCCGAGGGGGGGGAGCGCCGCCCGCTTGCGGACGAACTTGAGGGCGTGCTTGAAGCTCCAGAACGTCGCGGGGAAGCGCGGATAGAGGAGCAGTGCCTTCATGATGGGTCCGATCCCGGTCGGAACGTCGCGGGGACAAGGACGGTAGCGACGCCTCGGGGACGGAGCCACATGACAACCATCATGAGTGGTGCAGCGCACCCCACTCGTGTTCAAGCGGGTCGGGGGGCAGGCTCCGTGTCGTTGAGTACTCGGTCCAGCGACAACGGGCCGGCGCCGCGCCAGACCAGGAGTGCGAGCACGAAGAACACGAAGAAGGTGAACTGGAAGTCGACGTTGGTCGTGAACAGCCCGCCACTCGCGGTACCGAAGACGTGGACTCCCACGGCGCCGAGCATGACGAGCGCGTTGACGCCAGCGGAGACCCGGGTGACGAAACCGAGGGCGAGGGATGCGCCGCCGACCACGTGGGCGAAGACGACGATCCACGCCAGGAACGATTGCCACTCAGGCAGGGGTCCGGCCAGCTGCTGCTCGATGTCGCCCATGTTGGTGATGAAGTAGATGCCCTTGATGACGAGCGCGATGCCCATGTAGACGCGCAGGCCGTCCATGGGCCGGATGTGGCCGAGCGCCGGGCCCAGCGCCGGGATGAGGGGACGGCGCGGCGGGCGGGCGGCCTCCTCGGCCTCGCGTTCGGCGAGGGCCAGGGCGAGCTCGCCTTCGACCTCCTTCTCCTCCGCGGGGCTGAACTTCACCAGGAACGCGCAATGGGAGACGACGGTGACGCAGACCCCGAGCACGAGGAGCGCGCCCTGGTAGGTGAGGCTCTCCATCCGGATCAGGAAGCCGGCGGCGACGGCGCCCA
>NZBC01000220.1 GCA_002687715.1 Planctomycetota bacterium
AGTCCGATGTACAGCATGACCTGGTACAACCTGGACACCTGTGACAAGTCGGTTCGCAGCCAGGACAGGCTGGTGCGGGTCATGTGGTCCTGGGTCCGGCCGCCGGAACGTGCGTGGGCGCCGGTGCGGATTGGCTCCGCGCTGATGCCGGGGCCGTCCGTTCGGACCTTGATGTCCGGGGTCAGCAGGCGTCCCGCGGATGGTGGCGGCGTAGCAGAGGAGCGTTGCGGATCCGGCAGGGGGTCGGGGTCGAAGTCGACCTTCAACCAGGTCTCGCCGACCTGCATCTCATCACCCGGTGTGAGCTGTGCCTTCCGGATGGTCTTCCCGTGCAGGACGATGCCGTTCTTCGATTCCAGATCGACGATGAAGTACGTCCCCTGGTTCTTGAAGATGCGTGCGTGCTCGCGTGAGGCGCGCGTATCTCGAAGCGTGATGGTGCAGCGGTTCAGCCGGCCCAGCACCTGGCTGTCCGTCAGCGGGTATTCCTTGCCGGTGTCGGGACCGGACGTAATGATGATCTTGCCCACGGACGTGCGCCTCCGAGACAACGGGTCCACCCATCGTATGAGGGTCCTCCGTGGCCGACAAGAAACGTGAATCCCCGCTAACCTCTCCAGCAATGAGCGAAGCGGGGGCAGGAGCGAATGCGGAGTCCGGCTCTGCCGGGGCTGAACTCGTCGCCGCGCACGGGCTGGAGTTCGCGTATGGCCGCAAGTCGGCGCTCCTGGACTTCGACCTCCAGGTCGCCCGAGGCGAGATCCTGCTCCTCATCGGTCTCAACGGAGCCGGCAAGAGCACGGCGCTGTCGCTCCTGGCCGGAGAACGCAAGCCGAGGCAGGGCCAGGTACGCGTCCTGGGCCACGACCCACGAAAGGCACGGGCTCGGCGCCACCTGTGGCTGTTGAAGGAGGTCGCCTGTCCGGCTCCGCATCTCAGCGCGGTCGAATCGGTGCGCTTTCATCTCGACCTCTATGGTCGGGGAGGGCCGTGGCGCGAGAAGGTCACGTCGTGTCTCGAGCACGTCGGCCTGGGCGACGCGGCCCGGCAGCGCGCGAGCACCTACAGCAAGGGCATGGCGCGGAGGCTCGAGATCGCGTGTCTGCTGGCGACTGATCCAGACGTGTGGCTGCTGGACGAGCCGCAGGCCGGGCTCGATCCGAAGGGAATGCGGCTGCTTCGAGAGGTCTGCACCGAAGCCCGCGACCGCGGGCGAGGGTTGGTCATCGCGTCCCACGCCCTCGGCGACATTCCGGCGCTCGCCGATCGCGTGCTCGTCCTGCGCGATGGGCGGACGGTCTTCAATGGAGACCGCGATGCGCTGATGGCCAAGGTCGGCGCGCGCGGCTGGATCGTCGAGGACGGTGGGGACGAGTTCGATGCCGCGCTCCGGGATCTCGCGAAACAGCACCGGGTGGGACTCTCGGGTCCGGCGGTCCCCGCGGGGCCGCTGGAAGACCTCCTGTTTCGCGGCGAGGGGCCTTCGGGCGTCGAAGGACCGGCGAAGTGAGGCCGCTGTTCGCGCTCACTCGCTGGCTCGTCCATCGGCACTTTCGCGGTCCGATCATCCCCGTCTGCATGGTGCTCTTCGTGCTGCTCGCGCTCGCATTGCCGTTGCTCGGAGAGACGAACTCCGTCCTGCGCCGACGCAGCTTCATCGCACTGCATCTCGGGGCGGGCGCGATCGTGCTCATGCTCCTGGCCGTCGTGCTCCCGCACGCGTCACTCGGGTGGAGACGGGGGAGAGGCCCTGGCGGCGGCGCCGGGCCCATGCGGCGTCAGGCCTCCGCGTTCCTCGCGCACGGCCTGCTTCTGTCTTGCGCGGCCTGCGCTCTCGGGCTCGCGACCTACGGCTTCGCGCGCCTGTCGCTCGGCGATCCCGACGCGCGGGGCACGCCCGTGATCATCCGCGACGTGTGGGGGGAAGGCCCGTCAGTGGTTGCCCCGGTCACCGGTGCGGGTCCTCCGTTGCGGCTGTCGTTGCCGTTCGCCGGTCTCCCCCGGGAACAGCCCATCGTCCGGCTGCGGCTCGCGCCGCGGGTGGTGGTAGATCGCCGATCGAGGGGCGACCGCCAGTTCGGGAGCATGGAGGCGGCGTTGGAGCTGCTCTGGCGTCCGGATGCCGAACCGCGCTGGCGTCGCAAGACGGTGCGGTTCCGGCGAGGGCGAGCGGAGATCGTCGAGCTCCGGTTGGAGGACTCACGCAAGATGCTGGAGCTGCAGGACGCCGGGCGCATCTCGGGCTCGCTGGAGATCTCGCTGCAACGACGTGGCGGCGGGCAGGTCGCGGTGTTCGAACCCGGGTCGATCGTCCTGCTCGGCACGCGTGGCCGGGTCCTGTCGACCATTCTGCGGGGCTTCCTGTTGCTCGCGCTCGGAGCGATGCCGCTCCTGGCCGTCTGTCAGTGGTTCTCGGGGTTCGTCTCGTATTCGATTGCCGTCGGAGCCACGATCACCGTCGCGCTGGCGGGCGCGCTCCTCGATCCCTGGTTTCCGGGCGCCCAGCTGCTCGACCCCGGGGCGCGCGTCGCGGACGGGCTCGCCCTGGCGTGGACCGACCTCTGGCCGACGGCGGTGAAGGCGGGGGCGTTCGGGGCATTCGTGATCCTGCTCCCGTTCAGCGATCGTCGGGTTGATGAGGACGGCGCATGAGGCCCTTCCTGTTGCTTCTGATCCTGGGCACGGCCCAGTTCTTCCTGCGGCCGGAACCCGAGTCCGAGTCGCAGGCGTCCCTCGCGATCCGGTTCCCCGGGGTGGTGCATTCGGTCGTCCTGGGTGGCTTTCGGCCCATGGTGGTGCAGTACCTGTGGTGGGACCTCGAGGCCGCCGATGAGGAGGGCCGGCATGCGGACATCCTCCGGAACCTGACGCTCTTGCAGCAGGTCGAGCCGGACAACGCCCGCGCGACGCTGTATCTGGCCTACTTCCTCGCCTACACGCTGAAGGAACGCGAGTCAGCGCAGACGGGCCGGCTACGACGTATCGAGCAGGCCATCGACCTTCTCCAGCAAGCCGAGACGCGCCTTCCGCGAGAAGTGAGTCTGCCGCTGCTGCGGGGACAACTCCTCGCGAACGACCAGGTGTGGTCGGAGCCACGGTTGTACGTCGGCTGGACGAAACGCCGCGGCGAGACTCCCTATGCCGGCGCCGTGGCCGCCCTGAGACGAGCCGCTGAGCTCGCGACCGGAGCGCGTCACGTCCATCGCCTCCTGGCCGACGCGCTACGGATGCGTGCGCTCGAGCTCCTGCTAAAAAGCGGCGACGCACCGGGTGCGGCGTCGTTGCTCGCCGAAGCGGTCGGGCATCTGGACCAGGCAGGAGCGACGGACACCACGGCCCGCCGGTTGGCGATCGCGTGGTCGGGCGTGGTCCTTGCCCTGCGGGACCGGGACCCGGTCCGCGCCGCGGCCGCGCTGGGGCCGCTCGCCGCGGCCATCCGGGAGGTCGATCCGCCCAACCAGGGGGGCACGGGAACGGAAGAGCGGCTCGCCGGCGCCATCCTCAGATGGGCCCTGGACTTGGGGCGCTCCGTGGCGATAGACGGCCCGGCGGTGGATGCCTTGTCCCTCGCGGTCGCGATTCATAACATCCAAGCCCTTCTCGAGGCCAGACTCGAACCGATCCGAACCGATCCCGGAGCGGATCAAGCGTTCCGCAAGGAACTTCGCGCCCTCGTGAAGGACGTAGTGCGGCGCGCGCCGCATCTTCAAGGGCGGGTTCCCACCGAGCTTCGCTGAACCTGCCCCACAGCCCGACGGATACCTGCCGGCTTCCAAATGCCGGTTCCCAGAAAGTGGAAAGCGACCGATGGCAGAAGGCCTCTACTACGTGTTCGGCTTCGGGGGGCCCGCGCTCGCGATCGTCTGGGCGGTCCTACTGAACAAGAAGATCAACGCCGCCGATCCGGGAACGGAGCGGATGCAGAAGATCGCGGGCCAGATCCGGACGGGCGCCATGGCGTTCCTGAAGACGGAGTACACCTACCTCGCCGGCTTCGTCGGCGTGGTGTTCCTCCTCCTCGGGTTCGGCCTCCAGAGCAGCGACCCCAACGCGAACTCGTCGTGGTCCACGGCGATCTCCTTCGCCGTGGGTGCGCTCGCGTCGGCGGCGGCCGGCTGGATCGGCATGCGGACCGCGACGGAAGCCGCCGTCCGGACGACGCACGCCGCGCGGACGAGCCTCTCCGGCGCCCTCACCATCGCCTTCTCGAGCGGCGCGGTCATGGGGCTCACGGTCGTGGCGCTCGGCGTCGCCGGCATCACGGGTCTCTACATCGTGTTCGGACAGAACGTCGCCGCGGCTGACACCATCTTCGGCTTCTCGCTGGGCGCATCGTCGATCGCGCTGTTCGCGCGGGTGGGCGGCGGCATCTTCACGAAGGCCGCGGACGTCGGCGCCGACCTCGTCGGCAAGGTCGAGGCCGGCATCCCCGAGGATGATCCCCGCAACCCGGCCGTCATCGCGGACAACGTCGGCGACAACGTGGGCGACGTCGCGGGCATGGGCGCCGATCTCTTCGAGTCGTTCGTCGGCTGCGTCATCTCGGCCATCGCGCTGGCCTGGGCGATGGGGCAGGCGCACGAGAGCTGGGATCTGGGTGACTCCGCCTGGGTGGATGTCCGTGAGAGCCTCACCATGTTCCCCGTGATCCTCGCGGGTCTCGGCACGGTGTGCTCGGTGATCGGCACCCTCGCGGTCAAGACGAACGACGAATCCAAGATCCACAGCGCCCTCGAGCGGGGCTTGCTGCTCGCGTCGGTCCTCGTGGTCGGCGGCGCAGCCGGCGTGATCGTCACCCTCGGCCTGCCCCTGGAGGTCCTGTGGGCGGTGATCTCCGGTCTCGGCGCCGGCGTGCTCATCGGCAAGGTGACGCACTACTACACCGCGACGGAGAGCAAGCCCGTCCAGTACATCGTGACGCAGTCGTCCACCGGCCCGGCGACGACGCTGATCGCGGGTCTTGGCGTCGGCATGATCTCGTGCGCCATCCCCGTGATCCTCATCTGCGGCGCGATCTACCTCAGCTACGACTTCGCGGGTGTCTACGGCATCGCCATCGCCGCGGTCGGCATGCTCTCGACGCTCGGTATCAGCCTCGGTGTCGACGCGTACGGCCCGGTCGCGGACAACGCGGGCGGCATCGCCGAGATGTCCGAGTGCGAGCCCGAGGTCCGGAAGCGCACCGACGCACTCGACGCAGTCGGCAACACGACGGCCGCCGTCGGCAAGGGCTTCGCCATCGGCTCGGCCGCGCTCACCGCCCTCGCGCTGTTCTCCGTGTTCAGAACGTCGGCGGTGAAAGCCGCGGCGGCCGCGGGCAAGGAATTCGACGCGGTCATCAACCTCTCGGAGCCGACCGTCCTCATCGGCCTGCTCCTCGGCGGCACCCTGCCGTTCGTGTTCTCGGCGCTCACGATGAACGCCGTCGGCCGCGCCGCCAACCGCATGATCGAGGAGGTGCGGCGTCAGTTCCGGACCATCCCCGGCCTGATGGAAGGCAAGGCTGATCCCGACTCCGAGACCTGCGTCGCGATCGCGACCGGCGCCGCCATCAAGGAGATGATCATTCCCGGCCTGCTGGCCGTCATCGCCCCGGTCGTCGTCGGCTATGCCCTCGGCTACGCGGGCCTCGGCGGATTGCTCGGTGGCGCGCTCGTCGCGGGCGTGCTCATGGCCATCATGATGGCCAACGCGGGCGGAGCCTGGGACAACGCCAAGAAGTACATCGAGGAAGGAAACGCTGGCGGCAAGGGATCTGACGCCCACAAGGCCGCGGTCATCGGAGACACCGTCGGCGACCCGTTCAAGGACACCTCCGGTCCGAGTCTCAACATCCTCGTCAAGCTCATGAGCGTCGTGGCCGTCATCATCGTCCCGCTCGTGATCAAATGGATGTAGCCCGAGTTCCCATCACCCCTGTTCGATGACCGAGATCCAGCACAAACTCACGACCGCCCAGATCGCCCACAAGGCCGCGGATCTGATCCTCGACAAGAAGGGTCAGGACCTCGTGGTCCTGGACATCTCGGCGATGACGTCGTCCAGCCTCGCGGACTACCTCGTCATCGCCACCGGCGCCAACAAGCGTCAGGTCCAGGCGATCGCGGAGGAGCTCGACAAGCAGATGAAGCATGCCGGGGTCCGACGACTCTCCGTCACGGGTCGCGACTACGGCTGGTGGGTCCTGGTCGACCTCGGCGATGTCCTCGTGCACGTCATGCAGGAGGACGCGCGCCGGTTCTACGACCTGGAGTCGCTGTGGGCCGACGCGCCGATCGTGCGTCGGGTCGACGGCATGTCGCCCGAGGTCCTGGCGCGGCCCGACGCGGATTCCGAACCGGATCCGGACGAAGATCCACAGCCAGCGCCGGACGCGTAACGCGTCGCTGCACCGCCGCCTGACGGCGCAGCCGGATCGCCCGTGGGAGAGGGGACCTCCAGGTCTGCTCTGACGGCGCAGCCGAGTCCGGAGCGGACCTGGACTTCCCACCGGTTCACAAGGCCAGAGTGAGAATCTCAAGGTGGGTACTCGATCGCGGGATGTTCAGCGAATCGGGGGCTACCG
>NZBC01000221.1 GCA_002687715.1 Planctomycetota bacterium
CCGCTCCGGGCTGGGGTCCGGCTTCGCCGTCAGAGCGGACCTGGAGGTCCGCGCTCCCGGGAGTAGCCGGGTCCAGCAGCAGGGCACCGCCGCCTCCGATGACCAGCAGGAGCGGAAGCAGGTGCGTGGTGGCATGGATCATGAAAAACGTCTCCTCCGTCCCTGGAGACGGCGGAGACGTTGCGATCGATCTGGGAATCCGGTGGCTTACTTGCCGGGGTTGAGCTCCCAGCAGTAGAACTCGTCGCCGTTCTCATCGTCCCAGGCGCGGGTGGGGAGGCACGCCGGGTCGCGGGCGGGGGGCTGCTCTACCACCTTGGTCTGGTCGTTGGCCAACGAACGGCCGTTGATATCGACGATTCCGCTCCCACCGATTCCGTTGATGTTCGTTCCGTTCACGAACCACGTGTAGGCGTGACCGCCGCTCGGGTTCACGGTTGGGTTCACGTTGACCGGGTTGTGCGCGACGTTGTCGTAGGTCCACGACAGGGTCTGAGCCTTGGTCTGCTTGAAGTTGTGCTTGTTCGGCATCGGGTTTCCCCAGGTGACGAACTGGAAGTTCTGGCGGGAGTTGGAGTGGGTCTTCGCGGCGTTGGCGACCTGCTTGACGTAGACGAGGTTGCGGTTGATCTTGTTCGTGGGGACGCCATTCTGCGGGGCGTTGGTGGGGTTGTGCGTGGTGGGGGTGAGGTCGAGTTTGATGGACAGCGTCCGATCGGGTTCCCCCGGCGTGATGACGCCGAGAGGCCCGAAAGGCACCGCGGAGTTCCCGACCAACCGGGCGTCAGCTGGCCTGGGTCCGGTCAGGATGAAGTTGCTGAAAACGACCCGCGATCCCAGCTTGTTGGACCGCGCCCACGACCACTGCGTCTTCTTGTTGGTAACGCGGGCCTTTGCCTTCTTGGTTTCAACCGGGAGGTTGATCACGAGGTTCTCGCTGCCGGCCCGGACACTCTCGATCAGGAACCACCGGCCATCCTCGGTGCGGACGGCGACGTGGTGTTCGGTGTCTTCGAACAGCGGGAGGCGGAACACGTCGCCGTTCATCTCGACGGCGCCGTCCTCCAAGGAGTCGAGACGCTCGCGCCAGGCGCGGGCTTCGCCCCCGGCCGGGAACGCGCGGAACCCCGCGATCTTCAGCGGCTGTTTGCGCAGGTCGAGCACCTTGCCGCCGACGAACGCGACGGGGGCGACGGCCTGGTCTTCGCGGGGGGTCACCGGAAGATCCGGTGCGGGATCGGCGAGCGGCTTCTCGCGGTAGCGATCCGACTCGAGCGGCGCGATCTCCGACGCGTCGCGCTCCTCCAGGGCCGCGGGGTCGGTGGCGGCTTCGGTCCGGGCGACGGCCGCGTCCGCGGCTTCGCTCGTAACCAGCACAGTCGACGTCGGATACGCGTCTGCCCCGCCGTCGTCCATCAGCACGATGCCGCCGGACAGCAGCAGGAGGAAGGGGGCGATCTGGGTCAGCTTCTGGATCATGGGTTTCCCTCGGTCCGAGCCTTGGCTCTGTTCATCATCGGTGAAGACGGTCGGGATACCCCCATGGATCCCTGAACTGTGACACCGGTGTGACCAAAGGCCGCGATCTGCCTTTCCGGGGGTCAACTCACGACAAGGCGGAGGCGCTCCTCCGCGCACCCGATCTCGAGTCGCCGACCCCAGTCGAAGGGCAGCCGGTCGTCCTCGATACCGTCGCCGAATACGACACCTCCGTGATTCTGTTCCGACACCAGCTTCAGCCATGCGCCCCCGCCGATCAGGCCCTCCGTGATCGAGGTTCCGGTGGCCACGCTGGGCCACGGCTCGCGGACGTAGAACGCCAGCCTGGCGTCGGTGGGGCGCGGCGGTACCAGCCGGCCTGCGGTCGCTCGCTGGCCGTCGATCGACCGGGCCCAGCCCGTCGCGCCCGTGCCGGTGGCGACGATCAGCCCCGACGACGAGTGGCGCTCGTGCGTTCCGCCGAACGCGATGCGGTACCGCGCCGATTGGTGGGAGCGATGACCGATGAACAGCTCGTTCAGCGCGAGCAGCCGCTGTCCGTCGTCGAGGCGCGCGACGACCATCGTGCGCTCCTCGACGACGGCGCGGTCGCGCGCGACGTCGAGCAGCAGGTCGGTGATCGCTTCCGGTTCGTGCAGGGCGAGTACGCCCTCGTAGAGCGCCGGGTCGGGGTTGAGTCCGATGACGGGCTGGCCGTCGAGGTACTTCGCGGTGTTGGCGACGAGTCCGTCCTGACCGAGGCACACGACGACGTCGTCCGGACCGAAGAGGAAACGATCGAGGTCGTCGCGGTCGACCTCGGCGCGTCGCCACTCTCGGGGGAGGGCCCGGCGCACGCGGTCGCGGGCGTCCTCCATGTTCTGATGGCGCTCCTCGACTACGTCGAGCGATTGCTCTCGGCTCGCGAGCCAGAACTCCGCTTGGGCGCGCGTTCCGAGGCGCAGGAGCAAGTCGGTGTACTCCGTCGGCCGAGCTACGATGACGACGCGTGGAGTTCGCGTTCGATTCGGGGCCGTGGTCAGGGTGGTCATGGTCAGCTCCCGGCGTCGAGTTTCTTGGTCCCCGCGACGACGAGGTTCTGCAACATCGGGCCGAGGAGGTCCGGCGACAGGTTGAGGTGCTCGATCTTCCGCAGCTTGCTGGCGAACCGCTGCGCTGCGAGGCCGAGGATGACCGACGTGGGGACTTCCTTGTAGACCTCCATGCGATCACGTTCAGCTTCGACGCGCGCGCGTTCGGTGGCGGTGATCGCGTCGGCGTCCGCGGAGGCGGTGAGGCGTTTCTGATCTGCCGCCGCTTCGGCGGAGATGCGCTCCGCGGCCGCGCGTTCCTCGGCAAGCGAACGCCCGTTCTTGCCGTCCTCCGCGATGAGTTCGGACTCGCGCCGGGAAAGCTCGATGCGGTTCTGGAGCTCGTTCTCCTGGATGGCGCGCTCCTTCTCGACGGCGAGCGCCCGGCGTTCGAACGTCGCCTGATCCGCCTCCTGCTGGATGGCTTCGAACGTCGGAACCTGGAGCGCCTTCTCGACATCGGCGGTGGGGCGGATGCTCGAGACGCGGACGGCCGCGACGTCCAGGCCCATTCCCGAGAGCCCGACGTCGGATGCGAGTCCCCCCGCGACGAGCCCGCGCAACGCGTCCGCGCCGTGGGCCAGGATCGCACGGACGTCATGGTTGGCCAACCAGTCCCACGCGAGCTGCTGTGCGAGCTGGCTCTGCAAAGCGGCGACCTGCTCGAGCGGCTTCTTGAGCCACGTGCCACGCTTCTGGTCGATGGTGAAGTCGATGCGCCTGGCGATCGTCTCGGGATCACTCACGCGCCACGTGATGACCCCCTGCACGACGACCTCCTGGAAGTCGAGCGAGCGCCCCTTGAACAGGAACGGCAGCTCGCGGTCGTCCATGGGGACCTCCGCGACGCTCGACGCGAGCGGCAGGAACCAGAACGCGATGCCCCGGCCTTGCCGGACGAGCTTGCCGCGCCGCCAGTGGAGGACCCACGAGCTGGAGTCGCTGCGCAGGTGGCGAAGAGTGAAGAAGCGGGTGATATCGGCCATGGGTGTACTCCGGTTGGGGACAGAGAGGTCGGTTCAGACGTTCTTGACGCGATACAGCTCGGCGGGCCGGTATCGGACGTCCTGCTCACGTTCGCCGGTCGATTCGAGCTCGCCGGTGGCGAGCATGCGGCGTCGGAAGGAGTCCTTGTTGAGCGGACGTCCGAGAATGGTCTCGTGCACGCGCTGCAGATCGCGCAGTGTGAATCGTTCGGGAAGGAGCTCGTAGCCGATGGGCGAATAGTCGAGCTTTCCGCGGAGTCGCTTGACGACGGCGCCGAGAATGTGCTGGTGGTCGAACGCGAGGCGAAGGTTCTTGCGGTCGGCGCCGGAGGCGCTCACGGGGCCTCCGGTCTCGCCTTCCCATGGGACGTCGAGATAGGCCAGGATGCCGCCGCTCGCGGGGAGCGCGGCGTCGAGCGTGGCTGCATCGACGAGCGCGTAGTAGGCGACGGTGATCACGCGGGTGCGCGGGTCGCGTCGAGGAGCGCCGAAGGTGTAGAGCTGCTCGAGGAACACGCCCCGCAGCCCGCCTTTCTGGTCGAGCGCGCGCATCGCGGCAGTGTCGAGGGCCTCGTCCATGCCCACGAACGTGCCCGGAAGCGCCCACCGACCGCGATGCGGATGATCGTCACGCCGCAGCACCAGGGCGCGCAGCCCTCGCTCGTCAGCGGTCAGGAGGGCCACGTCCACGGCCACGGAGGGGTGAGGGAAGGCCGATGCGTCGTAGCGCTGAAGAAACGCCGCCTCCTCGCGATCGAGGGCGGGCTTCCGGGCGGATGGTGGTTTTGGGCGACGGGTCATGGGAGCCTCTTCGATGTGAGTTGCATATATGTATATCGCATCTAATATGGATGGCCGCGAGAAAACTGGTCTTTTTCTCTGAAACCAATTCCGTCTCCGGGGCGCGGACGGATCTCCAGTGCGGCCCGGGCCGTTCTCCGGGCCTCCCACGTCCGACTTTCTCTTACGGAGATGCCCGCATGCGGAACGCTATCCTGCTCTTCGCCCTCGTGGCTTGCTCGCTCTCGACTCCCGCTCAGACCGCCCAGGTCGCCATCACCTTCGCCGGCATCGTCGAGGTGCCGCTCCTCAACGGTGCCTGTGCGCCGGCCGTACCCCAGGTCGGGGCTTACCCGATCCCCCCCTTCCCCGCGTTCGGTCCCGGGGGTGGTCTGGCGTTCGATCACCGAACGAACCTCATGTACAACTGCGGGGGGGTGACGATCGAGATCTTCCCGCACCCGCTCTACCCGCCGGCGATTCCGTTCCCGGCCGGTCCGTTCCCGGTGCCGCCGATTCCCTGTCCCGGTCCCGTCATCGGCGGGGCCATGGGTCCCGTCACCGGCATGTGCATGGGCACCGCGCCGGTCCTCGGCCCCGCGCCTCCGGGCGGTGTGCTGTGGGTCACGGACGGCCTCTGCATCGCAGGCTTGACCGCGCTGCCGCCGTACGCCGTGGTCCTACCGCCGTTTCCGGTGTTGGGTATCGGCGGACCGCTTACCGGCCTCGACTTCGACTCTGCGACCGGCCTGATCATGGGCGTCGACGTGGCCGGCGTGACGTACTCGATCCTCCCCGGTGGTGCCTTCGCGGCGCCGCCGATTCCGCCGGCGTTCCCGCCCATCGCACCGGTCGTTGGCAACATCGTGGACGAGAACAACGGCCGCATGTACATCACGGACGGGTTCTTCGTGTACCCGATCCTCCCCGCCCTCGCGGGGCCGATCCCCGTCGGGGCCGCGCCGGGACCGGTCGGCTTTCCTGCGTACGGAGCCACGTACCTCGCGGAGCCGCTGCTGCTGCCGAGTGCGTGCGGGTGCACGGGCAACACCCCGCTCATCTCGACGTCGACGACCGCCGCCGGTGGCTCCGGTATCCCCCTCGCGGTGAACCTCAGCTCGGCGCAGCCGGGATCGTTCGCGTACCTTGGCGTCGACGTGCTTTGCGCGGCGCCGCCTTTCGCCTTCGCTCCGGCGTGCTTCTGGCGGCTCCCGTTGCCGCCGCTGCTCCTGCTCGGTCCGTTCCCGACCAACGCGGTCGGTGCGGCGTCGTTCCCGGTGGGTCCGCTGCCGCCGCTCGCCGGTGTTCCGGGGGCGGTGCTCTACGCTCAGTGGGCGATCGGGTGCGCAGCGGCTCCGGTCGGCGCGGAGCTCACCGACGCGATGCACATCGCGCTGTCCGGCTTGTAGGAAGAGCTGCGCCACGGATCGAGCCGCCCGGTGTCGCTGCCGGGCGCTCGATCAGCCGCCCGGATGCTCTTCGGTGACGGCTTCGAGCCACCGGATGATCCGGAGCTCGAGGCCGTCCAGCCCCAGCCCCAGGTGCTTCTTCAACACCTCGGCCGGCTTCTGCAGCGGCTTGCCCTCCGGGTCGACCCGGGCGATGTCACGGAGCAGCGCGCGCAGCTTGGTGGACCGGGTCTCGATGAGCCACGCGGCGAGGACGTACGCGTAGAGCATGTCCTCGTCGATCATGGCCGTCGCGTCGAGCGTGATCACGCGACCGAGGTCCGGTCTCTTGGGTCCCTTGAGGAGGGCGAGCCCCTCCTTGAACCAGTCGCCCTCCTGGCGCATGAGTCGCTCACGGAGGCTGTCGCGGCCAGCGCCGTAGGGAGACGGCTTCACGTAGTAGGTGAGTTTCGTGTTGCAGATGAGGTCGGTCAGGTAGAGCCCGAAGCCCTCGAAGGCCCACCCCTGGCGTATGGAGATGCCGTAGGCGTCGGTGAGGCAGAGCGCATTCGTCTGGCGCACCGCGTAGTCGATGCGGGTCTTGGACTTGCCCGCCCAATCACAGACGCCGCTGAACTTGTTCACCCAGCCGCCGGCGAGTGGCTCGTAGAACCGGCGGTTGCTGGCGTTGATGTCCGGGTGACGGTCGAGAAACTGCTTCTTCTCGGTCCCGCCCGCCAGCAGATACACGGTGTACTTCTCGCGGTGTCGTACCGTCTCCTTGAGGACGAGGTTGAACAGGCGCGGCGCCGCTTCGCAGTAGCGCACGACTTTCGAGGACTCGTCGCCGTCGGCTGTCGAGAGGACGCGCACGTGGCTGGTCTCGAGCGTGTGCAGGAAGCGGATGCCGAGTTTCGCTTCGACGTCGGAGAGGACTGTCGGGCGCGGTGGGTCAACGCCGTCGCGGATGGACTCTGCCCGCTCCCTCATCTCCACGCGCTGAAGGGCGGCGATGACGGCGTCCTCGGGCAGCCATCGATCGCCGCTTTTCACGTCGCCGAACGCGGCGCGCGCTTCCGGGTTCTCCGGATCGACGCGAATGAGCTTGCGCAGGACCTCCTGGCGTTGCTTCGCGTCGACGGTGTCCTTGTGCGTGTCGAGCGCCTGGACGATCGAGCGCGCGAATGGGCCGACGATCGCCTTGCGGCGCTTCTTGAACTCGTCGATCGAGTCCATGGAGAGGTTCTTCGGCTCCTTGAAGGGACGCCGGCGCTCCCAGGGGCCGTGCTTGCCCTTGCGTGAGTAGCGGAGGAATCGCCGCGCCTTCTCGTGATCGGGCGAGAAGATGAGGATCAGGTCGTAGGTACGGATGCACTCGCGGAAGAGCTTGTGCTTGCGCGCGAACTCCGCCAGCTCCTCGAGTGCGGGCACCATGGCCGCGGACTCGCGCTGCCAATCCGTTTCGAAACCGTCCTGGCTTCGGGCGGAGACCGTGAGCGACACCAGGATCGCCGGTAGCAGGGAGAGCATCTTGCGCATCGTGGAGTGCGCCCTTTCCACGGGGGAGGGAGAGGGTCGGGTGCAGGCGACCCGGCGGGTATTCTACCGATCAGGAGGTGGGCCACCCTACCCCACAATGGCAAGGACCAACGCGAAGCGGATCGGACGCGCCGGCCTCACGTACGTGCAAGCGGTCGCGGTCCAGGAGAAGCTGCGGGGGCGCGTCGAGCGGGTCCGCCGGCTCGGGCGGGTCCGGACCGTGGCCGGCATCGATTGCGGCTTCAAGG
>NZBC01000222.1 GCA_002687715.1 Planctomycetota bacterium
AGGAGGTGCCGCGCGGGCATCGGAAGCCGGTCGAGGTCCTGCACCCGGGTCTCCTCCTCCGACTTGATCTGGCCCTCCTCGAGCCACACCGTCCCCCGGCGGTCCCGCCCGAGCAGGACCTGGTCGATCGTGAGGTCGCACTCGCCCGTGATGACCATGTCGACCCCTGCCTCCTTGAGCAGGCGTTCGTGGAAGTGCTCCTCGGTGAGCACCGTCTTCGCCACGATGCGGGCGCTGGAGTAGTGACGGAGCCTGCGGAGGAAGTCGAGGTCCTGTTCGAACGTCGGCAGGTTGACCTCGGCGACGACGCAGTGGACGCCGCGTGTCACCATGAGGTGAAGCAGGTTGCCCGGGGTGAACGGCGCGATCGAACCATCCGCCACGGTCACCGGCCAGCCCTTCTCGTGGAGCGTCGCCGCGAGCCACAGCAGGTCCAGGGGCGGGAATCGGTCCTGGTTGTCGTGGACGAAGCCCATGCCCCCGCCCATGTCGCGGTTCAGCTTCACTGGACCTGCGGGCGTGTTGACCAGGAACGTTCGCAGGCGACCGTACGCCTCCGCGACCTCGAGCCGCGGTAGCCCGAGCCCGAGTCCGTCGACGATGTCGAGGATCCCCCGACGGAACGACCATGCTGGCTCGAACCCGAGGTCGCGGTTGGCGCGGTCGGCCGTGTACACGTAGTGGACGGGATCCTCGGACGCCTCCATCCGGTCGGGAGCGTCGAAGGGCGGAGTCTCGATGTTGCGCCACGTCGCGACGAACGCGAGGTCTTCGAGCAAGGACGCAACCGTGTGGCTCTTGCCGTCGGTGAGGTGGTAGACCGCCTCGCCCCGGTCGAGGGTGCGGATGACCCCGGTCACGACGTCCTCTACGTGAATCGGTTGCCAGAGGTAGTTGATCAGATCGTCGTAGATCGCTTGCGGCTGTCCCGTCACGATCGGATGGACGAGCTCCTTGATGAACCCGGGGTGACCCTCGCCGTAGACGTGACCCGGTCGGAGCACGACCAGCGTCGCGCCGGCCTCCCGGCACAGTGCGTCGACCTCCGATTCGGCCGCCAGCCAGGAGGCGCCACGCGCGGTCACGGGTTGCGGCGTTGAGCTTTCGAACGCCGGAGCCTCCTCCACGGTCCGGGGACCCGCCGCCTCCAGGCACGACACCAGGATGATCCGTCGGGCCCCGGCCGCGAGGGCCGCCTCGACGGTATGACGGGTTCCGTGGCGGTTGATGCGCTCCAGCCGGTCGGGCCTCGCGTCGGGCGCGGTCTCGGCGGCTGCGTGGATCAAGACGTCGATCCGGCGGCCCTCCAGGAGCCCTTCCGGCAGCGGTTCCGCGAGGTCCGCCCGTACGATCTGCAGACTCCGCTGCAACGCGGCCTCGAGCCGCGCGGGCTCGCGGACGAGAGCCGTCACACGGTGATTCAGGCCGATCAGTCGGGTCGCGACTCGCGAGCCGATGAAACCGGTGGCGCCGGTGAGCAGGACGTGCATCGGGGACTCATGCCGGGCTGATGGGTCGGATCGGGTCGTCTAGATGACCGGAGTGGACAAACGGTCGGAAATATCGGGCTCGTTTCAGTTTAGCGTCGTCCGTGTCGCTTCGGAAGCGTCTGGAGACACCCGGCCGCAAGGACGACCAGACCGCCGAGCGTCAGGTAGACCCCGCCGAGGATCCTGATCGGCACGTCGGCTCCGCCACCCAGCATCCTTGCGACGCCGAAGCCGAACCCGCCCGCGCAGACCACATCGGCCAGCAGGAGCCACGAACCGGCCAGGACCCCGGGCCATCGGGCCAGGAGCAGGTGCAGCAGTCCCAGAAGGGCCGGCAGGAAGACCAGCTGGGGCCACGTCTCTTCGAAGTGCTCCCTGAAGACCATCCGAACCACGACCCGGTCCACCCGGCCGTGGGTCAGGTCATCGAGGACCATCGCCGACTCCGCGGCCTCGACCACGGACGGAATCTCGAACCCGCGGAAGGGATGGCCCGCCTCCGGAATGAGACCCACGTCGGCCAGCAGGTCCTCCACGGGTCCGTACCCCGCGGGATCCACCTCCACCCACGGGAGGAAGAGCCCGATCCAGGTCATCCCACTCCCGATGATGAGGAGGGCGACCGCGACTCGCGACCGCCCGTGTCTTCGCCTGTGCCGAGCCATGAATCTGCCGGGGATGCGGGCTCGTCCGTGAATCCGCGGTTAATATCCCCGCGCTCATGATGCCACTGTTGGTGCTCTTCGACATCGACGGCACCCTGCTCCGTCCCTGCGGGCTGGGACGCCGCAGCCTGGACGACACCTTCTCGGAGCTCTATGGACATCGTGGCGTCTTCGACGGCGTCCGGTTCCACGGACGCACCGATCCGGAGATCCTCGGAGACGGCCTGCGTTCCGTCGGCGCGCCGTCCACCGACTTCGAGCGCGTCGTCGAGTGCTACCTCGTCCGGTTGGAGGAGGAGGTGCGTAACGGGCCGTCACTCACGCTGCCCGGAGTCCGCGACGTCCTGCTCGCGCTGGCCGCGCGCGGCGACGTCGTGCTCGGTCTCGTCACCGGTAACGTCCGGCGAGGCGCCGAGATCAAGCTCACCCGCGATCACCTGTGGTCGTTCTTTCCGGTGGGTGCGTTCGGTGACGACGACGCCGACCGGACGCATCTCATCCGGATTGCGAGGGAGCGAGCGGAAACGGAGCGCGGAGAGGGGTTCTCCGACAATCGCGTGTACTACATCGGCGACACCGAACGCGACACCGAACGCGACACCGAACGCGACGTCGAAGCGGCGCGCGGCGGTGGCGCCGTCGCCATCGCGGTCGCTACGGGGTCCATGGATGCGGACCGTCTCGCTGAGGAACGTCCCGATCATCTGCTGACGTCGCTGGAGGGCGCGTCGGGTCTGTTGGAGGTGCTGCCTTGACGCCGGTCGTCGGACTCGATCTCTCGTGCCTCGAAGCGACGCCGGAAACCGGGGTCGAGCGCTATGCGCGCCGCCTTGCCGAGCACTTGCCTCTGGTCGCGACGGACCTCGAGTACGTCGTCTTCTTACGGCCGGGACGTCCCGCGCCGCGCGTCGTCGATCCCGCCCGCGTGGTCGTCGTGCCATCTGCGCTGCCGCGGCCCGCGTGGCGCGAGACTGCGCTCCCACGCGCGATGCGCAAGGCCGGTGTCGGGGTGTTGCACGCACCGATGGCGGCGATCCCGTTCCGTTCGCCTGCACCACGCATCGCGACGATCTTCGATCTCCCCGCGTACGGTGCTTCCGGACATGACGGGCGGCTGTCTCGTAATCGGTTGCGGTTGCTGCACGCGTTGCGGGCCGCGCGCCTGATCATCGTTCCGTCGGCTGCGACGCGCGATGCGCTGACCGTGCTCGAGCCGCGCGTGAAGTCGCGGTTGCGTGTCGTGCCGCTCGGGCTCGACCCTGATTTCCGGCCCGAGGGGCTCCGCCTCAAGCGTGATCGCTACGGGCTGCCCGAGTCCGCCACCTACCTGCTGTGGGTCGGCACGCTGCGCCAGCGGAAGGACCCGCTCACCCTCGTCCGGGCGTTCGGGAGCCTCGCGGAGAAGTGGCCGGAGCTGCACCTCGTGATGTGCGGGCAGCTCGAGGTCACCGAAGCGACGTTGCGCGGGCCGGTCGCGGGAACCCCTGCGAACGATCGTCTCATCATCACGGGCTACGCGGCCCGCGAAGACCTGCCCGACCTCTATCGCGAGTCGCTTTGCCTCGTGCTGCCGTCGCGGCTCGAGGGGTTCGGGCTCCCGGCGCTGGAGGCGATGGCCTGCGGGCGTCCGCTCGTCGTGTCCGAGGACCCGGCGTTGCTCGAGCTCGCGAGCGGCGCCTGCTCCACGTTCAAGACGGGGGATGCGTCCGACCTCGCCGCCGCCCTCGACAACCTCCTCGAGGACACCGACGAGTGCGAGCGCCTCGCCGGCGAGGCGCGCATTCGCGCCCGGGCATTCTCCTGGGAGCAGTGTGCAACCGGTCACGCCGCGGTCTACCGCGAGGCCCTCGGCGGGAGCTGATCGAGGTCAGTACGCGCGAAACCGCGGCGGCACGAGCGGGACCTCGCCTCCCAGCGCGGCGTCGATCATCGCCAGGATGCGGTCGCGGTCCTTCGGTAGCGTGCCGCCCAACGGCAGCGCGTTGGACGCGTGGTTGGACCGGAAGATCACCGGACGGGGAGGGGAGATTCCGGCGACGAGGCGGCGGAGCTCGAGGAGCAGGCCGCGGTCGTCCTGCGGGATGAACGGCTCGCGGAACTTGTGGTGGAACTCGTCCCTGATGGACGGGTCGAGCCCGAGCTGGAGGGTCGAGAGGAAGTTGAGCGGGACCTGGTTGACGAGGTCGATGGTCCCGTCGATGTGGTCTTCGGAGCGTCGCTGCCCGCCGAGACCGAGGACCACGGTCGCTGAGACCTTCATGTCGGCGGCGCGGGCGCGCCGGATGCCCTCGATCATCACCTCCGGGGTCGCCCCCTTGGTGATGCGGCGTTGGATGTCGCGTGAGCCGGACTCGATGCCGTAGTAGAGGAGCTTCAGGCCCGCCGCGCGTACTCGACCGAGGTCGGCGTCGGTCTTGTTCAGGAAGTTGACGGGGAGCGCGTAGCTCGACACCCGCTGCAGTTGCGGGAAGTGCGTCGCCAGGTGCTCGAGCACGGCGAGGAGGTGATCGGTCTCCGCGCCGAGCGCGTCCCCGTCGGCGAGGAACACCCGCCGGACGTGGGGTGCGGCGACTGCGACGACTTCGATCTCGGACAGCACGTCCGCGAGCGGACGTACGGAGAACCGCTTCGTCCGGTACATCGAGCAGAACGAGCACCGGTTGAACGAGCATCCGAGCGTCACCTGCAGGATGATCGAGTTGCCCTCCGACGGTGGCCGCCACAGTGGTTCGTCGTAGAGGAGCACAGTCAACTCCCGCCCGACGACGGTGGGAGCGCCCGCCGACCGAACATCAACACGTAGACGGCGGGGACGAGGAACAGCGTGAGGAACATCGCGAGCGACAGTCCGAACGTGATGGTCGCGGCGAACGGAGACCAGATCTTCGAGTGACCTGTCAGGCCGAGCGCCATCGGCAGCAGGCCGAATACGGTGGTCATGGTGGTCAGTAATACGGGTCGCATCCGGGCGCGGCAGCCCTCCATCACCGCCTCCAGCGCGGTCGCGCCGGTGCGGTGGCGGCGAACGATGAAGTCGAGCAGTACGAGCGAGTCGTTCACGACGACGCCGGACAGCCCGACGATCGCAATGAACGCCATGATGGTGAACGCGAAGTCCAGTACCCATAGCCCGAGGACGACGCCGACGAATGAGAACGGCACGACGGCCATGATCACGATCGGCAGGGTGTAGGACCTGAACATCGCCGCCAGGATCGTGAAGATGAGGACGATCGCGATGACGAACGCCTGCTTCAGACTGTTGAACGACTTGTTCGTCTCCTCGAACTCGCCGCCGAAGTACAGGCTCACGTCCGGATGCTGATTCTCGATACCGTCGAAGCGCTCCATGAGGGCCTGGTTGACGCGGGTGCTGTCGGTCTTGGCCGTGTCGACGTCGGCGGTCACCAGGACGACGCGGTCGCCGTCATAGTGATACAGCGACGCCGGCCCACGAGTCGCCACCTGCTCGGAGACCTCGCCGAGCGGGACGCGCCGCCCCGCGGCGTTCCGGACGGTGAGCAGCATGAGATCGGCGGGCCTGCGCCGGTCCGATTCGCGGAGCCGGACTCGCAACGTCGCCTCCTGATCGGATCCGTCGGGCAGCACGTCGCCGACGTCGAGTCCCTCGTTCGCGACGAAGACCGTCTGTGCGACCCTGTCGAACCGGATGCCCGCGCGTCCGAGGTCGACGTCCCGCGGGACGACGCGCATCTCGCGGGGCCCTTCGTCGAGGTTGTCGGACACGGACTGGACGCCGTCGATCGAACGGAGGAAGTCCTTCACTTCCCGGGCGATCGACTCGCTCTCGGCGTAGTCGGGACCCGCGATGCGGACGGCGACCGGCTTTCCCGTCGGCGGGCCGTCCTTGAACTCGTCGACGCGGATGCGGACGAATCGGTGCTTGCCCTTGCCCTCCTCGAGGGGCTTCACCGCACGGCGGATCTTCTTGACCACGTCGCTGGCGTCGACGTCATCGCCCTCCGCTGCATAGACCAGTAGCTGCCCCACGCTGGGTTTCATCAGCACCTGGTTGTCGTCGGTGAACGTGACGCCCACCGATGTGGTGAACGCTTCGACCTCCGCGGGCATGAGGCCGATCATCAGGTCTTCGACCTCCATGATCGCGCGGGACGTCGTCTGAAGGCCGTTCTCGGTGTCCGTGTAGATGTTGCAGAAGAACGCCTGGAAGTCGGACGGGAAC
Organism: Planctomycetota bacterium; assembly: GCA_002687715.1. GTDB lineage: Bacteria > Planctomycetota. The sequence continues at coordinate 6,360 of NZBC01000222.1, forward strand.
AGCTCCACCGGCAGCGTCCCGGCCGCCACGATGGAGGTGGTCGTGAGAAGGGCTACGACGATCAGCACGATCCACGGGCGACGGATGACGCCGCCGAGTACCCGCGCGTAGCCGGTCTCCACGTGGCCCAGCATGCGGGTGATCCACACTCGCGGGCCGCGTTTCGGCTTCTTGCTGCCAAGGTGGATGTAGTGCGCTGGGAGGATGACGAGGCACTCCAGCAGCGACGCGACGAGCACGGCGATCACCGTCTTGGGGATCACGCTCATGAACTCGCCGACGACTCCCGCCATGAGCAGCATGGGCAGGAACGCCGCGACGGTCGTGATGCTGCTGACCACCACGGGCCAGAACACCTCCTGGGTCCCTTCGATGATCGACGTGGTGACGTTGTTTCCCGCCTCGATGCGCCGATAGATGTTCTCCAGCACCACGATCGCGTCGTCCACGACCATGCCCGATACGAGCATCAGCGCGAACAGCGTGATGGCGTTGATGGTCAACCCGAACTGGTTCAGTACGGCGAATCCGAGCAGGAACGAGAACGGGATGCCGATGATCGCAAGCAGCGAGTTGCGGGCGCCGATCATCAGCCACAGGACCAGGAACACGAGCCCGATCCCGAACATCAGGTTGTCTACGAGGACGCGGATGCGGCTCTCGAGGATCTTCGTCGTGTCGACCGTCGTAGCCACTCCGATGCCCGACGGGAGACCTTCCTCGGCGAGGAATGTGTCGATGACGTCCTGGAGCTCCTCGCGGACTTTCATCGAGTCGGCGTCGGCGTTCTTCGCGACGCTGAGGTTGATGCAGGAGTTCCCGTTGTAGCGGTTGAGGTGGCGCAGCCGTTCCAGCCCGACGTCGAGGTCGGCGACCTCTCGCAGGAGGACGGCGGATGCACCCGGACGCTGGCCGACGACGAGGTCCAGCAGCGCCTCCGGCTCCTTGAACTCGCCGGTCGCCGCGACGGCGAGCTCGCCGTCGTTGGACAGGGTCGTGCCGGCGGGGACGTTACGGTGACGCGCGCGCAACGCCTCGGCGAGCTCGAGCAGCGTCAGTCCGGCCGACTCGAGTGCTTCGCGCCGTACGAGCACCTGCCACTCGAGCTTCGGGATGCCGATGTCCGACACCCGCTGGATGCCCTCGATGCGGCGAAGCCGTTCGCGCAGGTTTCGTGCCACCTCGCGTACGACATCCAGCGGCTGGCTGCCGTCGGACGTCACGACGACCTGCAACAGCGGATAGAGCTCGTTCACCGAGATCTTGGTGACGACCGGCTGCTCTGAGTCCTCCGGGAGGTCGTTCACGCGCTGGACGCGGGCGCGCAGCTCTTCGAACGCCGTGTCGAACTCGTCGTCCGTCAAGTCTTCGCGGAACTTGACGTCGATGAGCGCGCGGTCACGCTCGGAGTTGGACACGATGCGGTCGACGCCACGGGTGTCGAGGATCTCCTCCTCGATCTTCCGGGTGATGCCGCTCTCCACCTCCTCGGGGGATGCGCCCGGCCAGGGGACGATGATCGATCCGAGGTCGAACGAGACCTCGGGATAGACGTCGACGACCGATCCGTTGTACGCCAGCAGTCCCAGCAGGACGCAGAGCAGGAAGAGCAGGTTCACCAGAACCCGGTTCTTGACGCTGAACTCCGAGATCGACACGACCTATCCGTCCTTTGAGCGTGGCGTGTCGGTCGGGAGGATGACAGCGTCGCCGTTGACGAGGCCGAGCCGGCCCCGGACCACGACGTGTTCACCCGGCTTCGCCCCTCGAAGGACGTCGACGAGGTCGGGGCGGTTGGGGACCCGGCGGATGGTCACCGTGCGCTCCTCCACCCGATGATCGTTCGTGGCGCCGGTGACGACGAACACCCGCCACGTGCCGTGTCTCTGGAACGCTGCGTCGCGCGGCACCGCCATGATCCGGACGGTGTCCTTCACCGGCAGTTCGATCGTCCCGACGAAGCCAGGACGCAGGCGCGAGTCGGCGTCGATGTCCACCTCGACCTCGAACTGTCCCGAACCCGTGAGCGCGGCCTGGCCGAGACGGATGACCTTGCCGGTGAACGTCTCGCCCGGCCACGCGGGCACGGTGAGCTCCGCTTTGCCGCCCAGCTTCACGCGCAGGATATCGCGTTCGAGTACGGTCGCGATGCACCAGAGACGCGTGGGGTCGACCAGGCGTCCGATGGGACTCCCGGGGACGACGTGGTCTCCCCGCTCGACGTCGTAGCGGTCGATGATCCCCGAAGCCGTCGTGCGGATCGTGCGGCGGCGCAGCATTTCCAGCGCCTCCTCGACCGCGGCCTCCGCCGACTCACGCTGAGAGAGCGTGACCCCCTCGTCGACCAGCCCGGCCAGGCCGGCCCGTGCTGCCTTCACGCGGGCGCTCTCTGCGGCGTCCGGAAGCCGGG
>NZBC01000223.1 GCA_002687715.1 Planctomycetota bacterium
GAGGCGTCGCTGCGGCTGCTCGCGAAGGGGTGCAGAGCGGACCTGGAGGTCCGCGCTCCCGTCCAGAACAGGGTGCGCCGCGCTACACGTCGAACACGAACCGACCTTCCCGGCTCGGCTGGGCTTTCGGCGGAAGCCCCGCCAGCTCGCGCAGTGCACCGTCGACGTAGTGCTCGACCATCTGGCGGCGCCACTGGAGGGTGTAGTCCGTGTTGTCCATCGGGGTCGCGGGTTGCTTGGCCAGAGTCGCCGCGAGGGCGATCGTCTCCTCGGTCAGCGGTTGGCCGACGAGGGCGTCGATGGCCTTCTGGGCGCGAACGGGGAAGGACTGGACGGCCCCGAGGTGGATGCCGGCCTGGGTAACCGTGCCGTGGTCACCGCGCTGGATGGAGACGCCGACGCCGAGGACCGGAAAGTCGATGGAGCCACGCCGACGGAGCTTCCAGTAGGTCGATTGGAGGCCCCCCGCAGGGGGGAGCAGGAGCTCGGTGAGGATCTCGTCCTGGCGCTTGGTGAGGTAGGAGATGCCGTCGTCGTTGAACAGCTCGCGGGCGAGGATGACGCGCTCGCCGTCCTTGGAAACGAGCTTGACCCGAGCGTCGATGGCGCTGACCAAGGGCGCGGAGTCGGAGGCGGAGATCGCCCAACAGCGGGGGCTCGACGTCGCGACCCAGCAGGTCTCACCGACCTCCTTCTTGCAGTAGCCGATCGCCTGCCGCCATTCCTCGTTCTGGTTGTAGTAGGTGCAGCGGGTATCGAGGCAGAGGTTGCCGCCGATGGTACCCATGTTGCGCAGCACCGGCGACGAGATGCTGGCGACCGCCCGCACGAACCCGGGGTACGCCGCCCTGAGCACGGGATGCCCGATGATCGCCGTGAGACGTGTCATCGCACCGATGCGCATGCCCGTCTTCGGGTCCCCGTCGATGCCGTGGAGCTCGGCGACGCCTCGCAGCCCGACCACCGTGCTCGCCCCTTGGTGGCGGCGCTTCAGGTTGGGCCAGAGGTCGGTGCCCCCCGCAACGAGGCGGGTGTTCGCGGGATCGGCTGCGATCGCGGCCGCGGCGTCGGCCAACGTCCTGGCGCCGACCCAGTTGAATGCCGGGAGCCGCATCATGACTTCGTGCCCTTCGGGGTTTCCTTCATCGTGCCGCCATGGACGCCGACCTGCTCCGCGTTGACCGCCTTGCCGTCGCCGCCCTCCATCGGGGTCGGGACCTGTAGTGGCTCGTCCCAGGGCACGACGGGAAACCGCTTCGGACCGTACCGGCCCGCACCTCCACGACGCTTCTCCTCCAGCGCCTGCACGATCATGTGCGGCTGGACGGGAATCTGATCGATGCGGACTCCGACCGCGTCGAAGATCGCATTGCACACCGCCGGCATGATCGGCAGCAACGGACCCTGCCCGACCTCCTTCGCGCCGAACGGACCGTTCGGGTCAGGGTCCTCGACGATGTACGTCTCGACGTCGCACATGTCGTTGAACGTCGGACTCTTGTACTCGAGTATGGACGGGAACTTGTGCACGAGCGCGTTGGAGAGCTTCTTGGGCAGGCGCCGGAACGCGCTCTCCTCCATGATCGCCTCGCCGAGGCCCATGTACACGCCCCCCTCGACCTGCCCCATGACGAGCACGGGGTTGATGCACCTGCCGACATCGTGGGCGACCCAGATCTTCGGAACCCGGGTGATGCCGGTGACGGGATCGACCTCGACCTCGACGACCGCCGCCGAGTACGAGTACGCGGGCGACGGGCCGACACCCGCGCCGCGGTACCGGCCCGGACTACGGGGCGCGGTGTAGGACCCCGTCGTACCCAGCGTGCCGAACTCGGATTCTGCGGCCTGGACCGCCTCGGCGAACGCCATGCCCTTCTCGGGGTCGGTCGCATCGAACACCCGCTGCTCCGCGAACACGAGACGCCCGACCGGCACCTCCAGCCGCTTCGACACCGCCTTGCTGATGAGGGACTTCGCACGTTCGGCGGCCTGGATCGCTGCGTTGCCCATCATGAGCGTCACCCGCGACGAGTAGCTGCCGAGATCGACCGGAGTGAGATCGGTGTCGGCGACGCAGAGCCGGATGTCCTGGAGGTCGATGCCCAGCACCTCCGCGACGCACGCGGCGAGCACGGAGTCCGATCCCTGCCCGATCTCCGTCTGCCCGCAGAACACCGCCACGCCGCCGCTGCGATCGAGCTTCAGCTGGACGCCCGAGTGGGGCATGTGATTCCAGTAGATCGGCAGTCCCGCGCCGCACAGGTAGGACGAGCAGGCAATGCCGAGCCCGCGCCCCTCCGGCAACTTGCCGTAGCGCTCTCGCCAGCCCGATCCCTCGACGACCTTCTCGATGCACTGCCTCAGTCCGATCGTGCCGATGCGGAGCCAGTTGGCCGTGATCGAGTCGGCGTTCGCGAGGTGATTGAGCCGGATGTCGGCCGGATCGAGGCCGAGCTCGTGGGCCGCCTTGTCCAGCTGCACCTCCAGCGCGAATCGCGGCTGCGGGGTGCCGTGCCCGCGCTTCGGCCCGCACGGCGGTTTGTTCGTGAACGCCCGCATCCCGTCCCAGTGGTAGTTCGGGAGCTGGTACGTCACGGTCTGCAGGGCGCCGGTGTAGTAGGTGCTCGCGACTCCGTACGACCCGAAGGACCCGCCGTCGAGTGCCGTCTGCAGGTGCTGCGAGATCATGGCTCCGTCCTTCGCGAATCCCGTCTTGATCCGCATGGTGACGGGATGGCGGCCGCGATGGCAGTAGAAGACCTCTTCGCGGGTCAGGCAGATCTTCACCGGACGCCCGAGGTCCAGGGCCGCGCGCGTCACGGCGATCTCGTGATTGAACGGATCACTCTTGCCGCCGAATCCGCCGCCGTTCGGACACGCGATGACGCGGATGTGTGAAGCCGGGATCTTCAGGACCCGGGTGAGCGCCCGGTGGACGTAGTGCGGGGTCTGGGTGGAAGACCACAACGTCACTTTGCCGTCGCCCTCGGGAACGGCCACGGCGGCGTGTTGCTCCATCGGCAGGTGGGTGTTGCCTTCGTAGAACAACGTGTCCTCGAGCACCAGGTCCGCCTTCTCGAACCCGCTCTCGACGTCGCCGAAGCGCAGCGACACCTTCTTGTGGACGTTCCCCTCGTCTCCGTAGTCGTGGATCTCGTCCCGGGTCCCATCGAGCGCCTCATCGACGCTGGCGATGGTGTCGAGCGCCTCGTACTCGACCTTGACGAGGCGGGTCGCCGCCTCCGCCGCGTCCTCGCTCAACGCGACGACGCCGAGCACCGGATCGCCAACGAACCGCACCTTGTCGATCGCGATGGCGTGCTCGTCCTGGCTGACCGGGAGGATGCCGAAGGGGTCCGGCATCGACTCGCCGCGCACGATGTGGATCACTCCCGGGTGGGCCTCGGCCGCCGTGGAGTCGATCGACACGATGTTCGCGTGCGGCACCGACGATCGCACGAGCTTCATGTGCACCATGCGCGGGAAGGTCAGGTCGTCGGCGAACATCGTACGACCCGTCACCTTGGCGACGCCGTCGACGCGGCGGAACGGCGTCCCGATCAGGTTCAACCCGTCAGGCTCAGGCATGGTCCGTCCCCCCGTCGCGTTGGCCGTAGAACACCGCGTCCGCCGGACCCGCGTCGTCGTCGCCGCGCGCCATTCCTGCGGCCCACTCGACCGCCTCGACGATCTTGATGTAGCCCGTGCAGCGGCAGAGGTTGCCGGAGAGCGCTTCTTTGATCTCGGCGCGGCCCGGTTTCGGGTTCTCTTCGAGCAGCGCCTTGCTCACCATGAGGATGCCGGGGGTGCAGTAGCCGCACTGGGCCGCACCGAGGTCGGCGAAGGTCGCCTGCAGCGGGTGCAACCCCTCCCCCGTCTCGAGCGCCTCGACGGTCTCGATGTCGCAGCCCTCGAACTCGCGGGCGAGCGCGAGACAGGCGAGCTGTGGTTCGCCGTCGATCAGGACGGTGCATGCCCCGCATTCGCCAAGCTCGCAGCCGTGCTTGGTACCCGTGAGCGACAACGGCTCGCGCAACACCTCGAGCAGAGTGTGGTGGCCCGGGTGAGCGATCGTGCGCTCCTCCCCGTTCACCTTGTAGGTGGCGGTGATGATCTCAGGTGTCATCGGTCGTCTCCGGCGCGGACACGGAATCATCCGTGGGCGTCTGGAAGTCCTCGGGCGCGGCGAGCACACCGCGAATGAGTTGATCTGCGAACGACGCGGCGATGCGGCGCAACGGCAGCCGGCCCCCCGGCCGGTACCACTTCACGCTCCAGTTCGCGGCGCCGAGAATGGCCAGCGCAGTCACATGCGCATCGACGGTCCGCAACGCACCCGAGCGGACGCCCGCGGATACGGCGGAACGCAAACGGCGTTCGTAGCGGTCGCGCAGCCTGAGGATCCGCGAGCGGTGCGGCTCCTCGAGGCTCTCGACCTCGAGGTGCGCGAGCGACCCCGGGGTCGATTCGTTGAGACAGCGGACGTGCCCGACGACGAGGTGCCACAGGCGATCGGCCGGGTCGTCGATCCGCGACTCCACGCGCTCCGCCATGCGCAGCAGACCGGTGAGGCAGTCCTCCTGGCAGAAGGCGAGCAACGCCTGCTTGCTCTCGAACCAGTAGTAGAGCTTGCCCACGGCGATCCCGAGTGCGGATGCGATGTCACGCATGCCGGCGCCGTGGAAGCCCTTCTCGCGAAAGACGAGCGATGCCGTCTCCAGGATCTCACGGCGCCGCTCGCGGAGGCGGGTCTCGGCGATCTGAACCATCGTTCAGATTCTGCCGTACCCGGAGACCCGGCGCAAGGGCGCAGCGCCGGGTCGCTACACTCCGCCCATGGAGCTGGCCGAGTTGATCTTCTCCGAGGTGCGGACCGCCGGGTTCGATGAGGTCGGATGCCTCCCGATCGACGACGGCGGCGACCCTCGCTACGCCGAGTGGATCGCGCGCGGCTACCACGGCGAGATGGGGTACCTCGAACGTCACGCGGCGGCGAAGCAGGCGCCCGCGGCGGCCTTCGCGGAGTTCCGGACCATCGTCGTCTGCGCGCTCGAGTACGGCGACGTCGCTGCGACGCCGGAGCGCCCATCGACGGGCAACCTCTCCCGGTACGCCCTCGGCGACGACTACCACGACGTCATGAAGAAGCGACTCTTCGCCGCCGCCGACCGGCTGCGGAACGCGGTCCCGGACCTCGCCACCCGCGCCTTCGTCGACACCGGTCCCCTGAACGAGAAGCTCATCGCCGCTGCGGCCGGGCTCGGCTGGGTCGGCAAGCACACGAACCTCATCGACCCCGGGCGCGGGTCCTACTTCTTCCTGGGCTGCTGCTGGTCTCTGCCGAGCTGCCGTCCACCGGCCCCGCGATGCCCGATCGCTGCGGGTCGTGTGACGCCTGCATCCCCGCCTGTCCGACCGGCGCGATCGTCGCCCCCTACGTCCTCGACGCGCGGCGCTGCATCGCGTACCTGACCATCGAACTCCGTGGTTCGATTCCGCGCGAGCTACGGTCCTCGATCGGCCACCGCATCTTCGGGTGCGACGACTGCCAGGAGGTGTGCCCCTGGAACCGGTTCGCGCGAGCCACCCCTCCCGAACCGTTCGCCCCGCGACCGGGCGCGCGCGACACGAGCCTGGAAGACTGGCTCGCCCTCGACGTCGACGCGTGGCGCCTCCGCTTCCGCCGATCCGCGGTGAAGCGCGCCGGCTACGCCGGTTTTCTCCGCAACGTCCTCACTGCTGCGGGTTGCGCCGCCGATCCGGAGCTCGCGAGGTCCGTGACCCCGTTCCTGCGCCACGACGACCCGATGCTCCGAGAGCACGCTGCCTGGGCGCTCGGGCGGCTCCTCGCCGCCGAGGCGTCGGATCTTCTGCGAGACGCGCTGAGGTCGGAAGACGCGGAGCCAGTGAGGTTTGAGATCGCCGCCACCCTCGATGAACTCGCGTCCGGACCCCAAGCGGGGAAAAAAGACGAGATCATCTGAAATCGGTGTCTCCCCCGGTCTATGAAGATGTGGGTGTCATCTCCGGATGCACCTAGCGGGATCGCCCCCGGAGAAAGACTGATGTGAAAGTCTTACGGATGGCTGACTGTAAGGCTGATGGTGGGCGTCTTTCTTCGGGGGCTTCCCTTTTTGCCCCTCAGATCCCGCGGGGCGCCGGCAGGCCCGGCAAATCCAGCATCGTTCGCAGCCCCGGTGCCGCGTTCTGGATCACGGGAACCGCGTTGAGCGCGATGGCGCAAGTGGCCGTGTCGCCGAAGTAGCCACCCTCGACCTGGACCTTCACCGGCGGATCGCCCTCGAGTTCGACCCGGTCCCCGGGGTCCTTCGCGCCAACGTACATCTTGAGGTCGAGGATGACCCGGCCCTCGCGATCCTCCGCCCCTTGGTGGATGCCCGCGACCTGACCCGCCTCGACGGTCACGTGTTCGGTCTGGACCCGCTCCTCCGCGATGACCGGGCGGATGAACGTCGTCGCGCCGGCCGTATCGACCCCGAACGCCGCGCAGACCAGGTGCAGCGACTCCATGAACCCCCGGTGACCAAACGCGCCACCGTCCACCTTCGCCTGAAACTCCTCTGCCGTGAGTCCCGCACCCACCTTCTTCTGGAGCGGACCGCGCCGACGGCCCGCGTCGACCACGCGCCAGGCCCGCACCCGTTCGATGCGATCCATTGGCGACGACAGGAGCACGGGCAGCCAGTCGAGGACGTAGCCGGGGTTGATGCCGGTGCCGAGGCAGGCAGCCCCACCCGCCTTGCCCGCTTCGTCGAGCTCCCGCGCCGCCTCCGGCTGGGTTTGCCAGGGGTACGCCATCTCCTCGCACGTGCTGACGACGCCGACCCCGCCCCGCAGCAGCGTCGCGCACGGGGCGACGACCCGGTCCAGATCGGAGATCGTGGTCACGATGGCGACGTCCGCGCCGAATGCCTCCAGGGCCTCCTCCGGCGTGGCCACGATCGTCCCGGAGCACGACACCCCGTCGAGAACGTCGGAGAGCTCCCGGCCGACGAGGTCCTCGGCGATGTCCACGGCCCCGACGACGTCGAAGCCGGAACGAAGGGCGGCACGACGCGCCGTCTCCCGTCCGATCGGGCCGAGGCCCACCTGAATGATGCGATTCGAGGTCATGGCGGTCAGTTACCCGGATCCGGCTCGAAACTGCAACCCTCCCGGAGGCGCCGACCTCCAGGTCCGTGGGAGCGCGAACCTCCAGGTCCGCTCTGCCGTCCGTGGGAGCGCGGACCTCCAGGTCCGCTCTGACGTCTGTGGGAGCGCGGACCTCCTGTACCGTTTCAGCGTCTCTTCGAGGGTGGGATTATCCTTCGCGGGAGACCCGGCTGATCCA
>NZBC01000224.1 GCA_002687715.1 Planctomycetota bacterium
AAGCCCGCCGGTCGAAAAGTGCGGCACCCCATGAGATGACGTCCCCTTCGGGCGGGTGGGCCGAGGGAGTTTCTCCCTGGTCTTCTCGCCCCGAGAGGGGGTCGAAGGGGTGTATTGAACCGCCCCGGGTTTTTCGGAGACTCCAAACCTCGAGAGGATGGAGCACATGGCAAGACGAAGCAGGTTCTCCCCGGAGGTGAGGGAGCGCGCCGTCCGCCGGGTGGCGGAGCAGGCCGGCGAGCGCGGCTCTGAGTGGGACGCGATTCGCTCGATCGCGAACAGTGGCGCAAGGTCGAGGTCCTCGCCAGGTGGCGGCTGGGACGGCCGGCGGAGCGACGAAGTGCGCCGTTTGAGGGCCGAATACCGCGCAGGTTTGACCGGGCACATGGGTGACACTCGCGGTCAGCTGGCGCTGTCGCTGCTCGGTGGTCGCGGCGGCATGACGGTCCGCGATCTCTCGTGAAGTGTGCCGACCAGGACCGGCCCGAGATAGACGTGCCAGATTCCGTCGTCGACAGGGTGAAGTTCGTTCACCGCGCATGGCGTCGCTGACGCTGAGGTACCCGGCTCGACGCCTTCGTTTGCGACTGGGGACCACTCCCGCGCGCCTCAGGATCGCATCCACCGTACCGCGGGTGGGCAAAAGGAGATGTCCGGCTCCTCACGCATGAGATGCGCCCGCGGCGCTCGCGATCGGTCCGTCAGTCCGTCGGGACCGTCGAGGGAAGAACATCGTGGATGCGAATGGCCGTTGCTTCATGGGTGACCGACGGTGCAGGTGAAAGAAACTGACGGTCGGCTCGGGGCCAGAAGTGCAGCCCGAAGTCCTCCAGATCTCGCGGCGGATCCCCGTCGAATACGAGGCTCACCATCGGGGTACTCTGCCCTGCTCGGAACCACGCAGTCCGACCTCGAGGGAGTCGGCGTCGGTAGGCCGGGTTTCGCTGGATGCGCCGTCGCCCGAACCCCCAGTGGTCTGCGGGCTCGTCCCCGGCAGCGGCCGTTTCAGGCCACATCATTCGAGCTGGGGGGGCGTACTTCGCGTTGGGGTGCCTGAACGTGTCCTCCCGCCGCCGTTCGCGACACTTCTATGGTGGTAGCCCCGTGGCAATTCACTCCTGAATGCGTCGTCGAGCTCGCGGTCACCCCGCGAGCTCGGGCGCGGGGCTGCCCGTTCGTTCCTCCGGGGGCGTGGCAGTCGGTGGGGGCCGACGGGGGATGCCGCGCTCCCCGGAGTGACGGGTTGGAGCGGAGGCCGTGTTCTGCGCATGAGTTCGCTCGGCTATTCCCTGCGGGTGGTCAGGAGATTCAGGTCCATGCCCTGCGCATTCACTATCTACACGGACCGTCGGCTCGTTCTCTCTCTCGGCTGGGGAACTCTCACCGACGACGACGTCTTGACTCACCTGCAGGACCTGGAATCAGACTCCGACTTCGACTCCGGATTCAGCCAGTGCGTCGACCTGTCTGCGGTGCAGCGGCTTGAGGTCACGCCGGAGGGGGTCCGCTCCCTGGTGGAAGGAAACCCGTTCGGGCCCGGCTCGAAGCGCGCCTACGTTGCGCCCTCGGATGTGGCTTTCGGAATGACTCGCATGCACCAGACCCTCCTCGGCGAGGATCCCGTCGAGATCGGAGTATTCCGAACGAGCGGAGAAGCGCTCGGCTGGCTCGGCATATCTGAATGGGAGCCTGGACTCCCGCCTGGCTGAGCGCCTTCGTCCGTGTATCGGATGCGCCATGATGGCGGTCAGAAGCTGCCGCGGATGAACCCGTCCTCCAGTCGGTGCCCGACACACTGCTATGGGGGTAGCCTCGTGGTTCGGCGTACTTCGTGAACGAGGCGACGTTCCGGGCTGCTGGTGGCAATCAGCACAGCTCGTGCGCGAGGCTGCTCGTTCGTCGCTCTGGGGGCGCGGTTCCTGGTGGGCCAGGGGGGCTTACCGCGCTCCCCGGGGCGGCGATTCGGCGCGGTTGCATCGTTCTTCCACGGCCGTCCAAACCGGCCGATACGGTTACCAATGAACCCCGCATCGCCTGGTGAGATCAGCGATGCGGGAACCCTCGCCGTCTACGTCATGGAGTGTCCGAGGCGGGAGGGGCCTTCTACCTGCAGCTGCCGCACTCCTGCACTTGCGGGAGCGCACTGACGGCGGTCAGCCGTGGCTGACGGGGCCGCCGGAACCGACTCCCGATAGGGTTGTTCGCGGCAGCCCCGTGGTCCACGGGACCCCCTCCCGCGCGCACGCGAGCTCGTTTACCCGCTCTCTCCCGGGGCTACCCGTTCGTCGTCCCGGGGACGTGGTAGCTGGCTTCGGCTGGCAGGGGTTATCGCGATCCCCGGGGTGGCGATTCTCGTCTCGGTCTTTCCCGGATTCTCGCGCGCCAGTTGTCGCCGCCCCAGTCTGCTACGTGGGCGGTCCCGCGGTTGAGCTTCTCGATCGTGGCTCCGAGCTCGTCGGCCACCCCAACGAGCTCGCGTGCGGGGCCGTCCGCTTGCTGCCGGGAGGCGCGGTCCGGGGGTCCGAGGTGGGCTGTTGGCCGCGCTTCCTGGACAGCGATTCGGGCCCGCCGGGCCGGGTCCGGCCCGAAGCACTCTGGTTGAGACTGATCAGGTGACTGGGGGTTCCGATTCTGGCTGAGAATGCCGAAAGAAGCGTCGCCTCTTCCTGAACGGCCTTCGCCTTGCCCGACCTCTTGCGGGAAGGGGGGGGCTCCGGAACAGCAACGCATTGCCTTGGGAATCCCGTCCTCCCATCTGCGCTCGAGACACTGTTGCTGGGGCAGCCTCGTGGTTTCCAGTGCTTCTGGATGCGTCTTGGAGCTCGGCGACTACCCTCGACGGGCTCGCGCCCGAGGCTGCCCGTTCGTCGCTCTGGGGGCGCGGTTCCTGGTGGGCCAGGGGGGCTTACCGCGCTCCCCGGGGCGTCGATCTCGGAACGGTCGACGTCGCCTCGCACCCGGCCGCCTGAAGCACCCGGTCTTCAATCGGCTTCCCCAGACACTGGTACGGGGCGCGGCCCCGTGGGAAGTCACTCCCGATTGCCCCTTCAGACTCGTTGGAACCACCCCCAGCGAGTTCGTGCACGGGGCCGCCCACTTTCTTCGCTCCGGGGTCGGGGCCTGGACGCTCGGATCGGGTCGGCCGTGTCTTGCGGGGTCGCGATTCCCCTGTCGGGGGCTTGTTGCGTTTGTCTTGGGATTCCCGCGCGCCAGTTCCGGCCGAGCCAGTCCTGAGGTCTGGGCGGTCCCGCGGCTGAGCCTTCTTGATCGTGGCTCCGAGTTCGTCGGCCACCCCCGCGAACTCGTGTGCGGGGCCGTCCCCCTTGCTGCTTCAGGCGACCAACGAAGATGGGTGGGCTCGACCCGCATCGATCATGCAACAGACCGTCTCGCCCCGAGGGGTCCCCACCCGCCGCGTCGGCACACCCGGTGGCGCTGGATGGGTGTTTCTCCTTGTCCTCCTCCTCGCGGTTGTCGGCGGGTCCATCTGGGGCTGGTTCTTCTGAGCGGTGCGTGGGCAATCACAGCAAGAGCCACAACAGCCCGAGGTGGATGGCGAGAATGAGCGCGATGACAAGAGCGATGATCACCTGCGCAATCACGAAGGACACGACGATGCTCTGCATGAGGCCGCCGAGCGAGGAACTACCACCGCTGCCCTCAGGCCTCGCTTTCAGCCGTAGTTCATCCCTGTCGCTGGCGGAGGGGTCGCCCTCCACGGTCATCTGAGAAACCTGTCCTGCAGGCGGTTGCCGGCACACTTCTCCTGGGGCAGCCCCGCGACTCAGTGACTACGCCAACACTTCGGGCTCGTTGGCCAGTTTCGACGAGCTCGTGCACGGGGCTGCCCCTTTGTTATTCCGGGGGTGTGGTCGATGGTCGGCCAATGGGGACCATGCTCCCGGGTAGCGATCTTGCACGAATCCGAGGAGCGTGGGAACCTGCTGTCGTCACTGAGGAGGACAGGATGGTGCATGGCCTCGGGTAACGGCGACCTGGCGACTCGTATCGAGCAGCGGCTCCCGGCCGGGGCGGCCGCGGTGTGGACTCAGCTCGTCCGCCGCGATGAGTCTCGGGCCGACACGTTGGACGCAGAGGTTCGTGGCTACCTCGAGGCGCTGGCCGAGCTCGCGAAGACGAACGAGTCCCTCAATCTCGAGGCCGCGCGAAGAGTCGGAGACCACTGCACGTCCCTCATCGAGAAGTACGGTGCTCACGCGCGCGCGGACGTGCGCAAGGTCGTGCAGGCGACCGTGGCCTACTTCATCGAGGACGACGACGAGGAAGGCGACACGACGTCGATCATCGGCTTCGATGATGACGCTCTGGTGGTGAGGGTCGCCGCCGAGGCCTTGGAGGCGGAACTCGGAGACGGCGCCTAGAACGCTGGGGCGCAACGTCCCGGAGTTCGTCAAGACACCTGGGTGAGCACGGTTGCTTGGAGGGCGGGGACTCGACCCCGACTGGTCACAGCCGGATCGTGGCGAGCGTGGAGATGCGGAAGCTCCCCGTAGCGGTGTCCTGGGTCAGGCACTGGGCGTGGAGGTTGAACCCGACGGCGGAGGGGTCACCTGGGAAGGGACCGAAGAGCGCCTCGCTCGTCGTCGCGGGTTGAGCCGCGGGAGGCGCTTGGGTGACGAGGCTCGTCAACGGGAGGAAGGGACCGGGCAGCATGGACGCGGGATCGACGCAGACGAGCCCGAACGTCGTCGGAATCGGAGTGGTGGTCATGGCGGGGCCGACGAAGAGCAGGGTCGCGGATCCGATCGCGGCGGTTGCCCGCAGGCGCACTCCGAATCCGTCCGATCCTCCTGCACGTTGCATGTCGGGGAAGATCCCGGCGTAGCCGAAGTTCGGGTTCTGCCCCGTGCCCGTACCCACGGGAAACCAGGTCGAGCCGGTGAACACGGCCGGGTTGTCGGCGAAGGGTTGGAGCACGTCGTCGGCGAAGCGGACGCCGATGGCGAACGCAGCGTCCCCGGGCATGGGAAACGGGATCCCGGTCGCGGGATTCGCCTGCCACCCCATCCCCGCCTGTCCAGCCTGGCCGGAGTAGCCCACCGTGTTGGGGCTCATTTGTTCGCCTGCGTTGCCGCCCAGATTCGAGCTGATCTGAACGGTGAGCCCGTCGGAAGGCCAGGCCGGGGACGCCGGCAAGGACCAACCGACGTAGAGGTCACCGTCGGGACCGGGGAGCGCGGGAGGCAGCGCGGCGAGCAGCGAGAAGACGACGCGTCCTGAACCCGCGGGTCCGGGTCCCGGGAACGTGACCGTAAACGTCCCGCTGGCGAGGAGTCCGGCGGGGGAGAGGTCGGGTTGACCGGTCGGAGGTCCGTTGGGGTCGTGGCGTCGGATCTCGAGCGTCCCCGTCTCCACCGTGCTGATGTCCCAGTCCGTGAACGTCGTCGTGACCTCGACGACGGTAGAAGCGCCGCAGAGCTGGTCCGCCGGAAACCGTTGCATCAACATCGTGGCTCCGGTCCCCTGAGCCCCACGCGTCGAGAACTCGAGCGTCCCGTCGTGGAAGGAGAGCTCATTCTGCGAGAGCAGCGTGGTCGTGACCGCGAGCGTGATCACCCAGGACCGGATCGTCTGGATCATGGGGAGACCTCCATCGCGGCTGATTGTACCGAAGCGGACCTGGAGGTCCGCGCTCCCGGGAGAGCAGTTTGATTCGGGGCCCAGTACACTGGCGCTCTCACGGAGACTGCACCATGGACCAACCCGAAGACCGTCCGCCTCCCTTGGACAAGGCGACGCTGAAGAGCGCGATGAAAGCGTTTCGCAAGCGGATGAAGCTCACGCGTCTCGATGACGAGTCGGGCCTCGGTGGGCGTGCGTTGACGGGCGGAGGGTCGTCCGGCATCGCCGGGATCCGTCCACCGGACAAGTTCCCCATGGAGGTGTGGGAGGAGCTGGCGCGGCAGGGACGACTGGAATCGCAGGGGTCCGGGCTGTTCGGGCTGACAGACTGAACTCGGCCAGCGGATTCCTTGGTCCATTCGGCGACGGGGACGCACTGGTGACGTGGGTGGCCCCACGCCGAGAGCTTTAAGACGCTCGAACAAGTCCGGCGGTCTCTATGCTTGCCCGGACCCCCCTCGTGGGGCCACCCACTCGTTCTGGGGTCCGCCAGGAGCCTGATATCCTGTCAGGGCACCCCCAGTGTCCCGAACTCCCTGACGCCGACCCATCAGGGACTTACGCGCGACGCCTGACCGCCCCCGTCCCCCCTGGTGCCCACATTGTGGGCGCATTGTGGGCACTCGCGGACGGCTCATCCTCCTCCACCTTCACTGCGGGACCGGCCCGCGGTCCGCACCTGAATAGACGAGGCCCCGCGCTCCCCTCAAGCCAGCAAGCACGTGAGGAACGACGGGGCCGCATTGGAGCCGTCACCCTCGACCTCCCGCCAGAGCTCACGTCGGCCAAGGACGTCACCGCGGCCGCTCT